>DATFWZ010000264.1:0-20236 GCA_035258765.1 Gemmataceae bacterium | reverse complement strand
GACGACGGCCGGGCCCCCCCCTGGCCGCCGCGAGCGCTTTCTCCAGGAGGCCCGGGCGGTCGCCCGGCTGCGGCACCCCCATCTGGTTCAGGTCTACCTGTTCGGTGAGGCGCCCGCAGCAGGCGGGGCCGCGCCCCGGCCTTACTTGGTGCTGGAATACGTGCCGGGGGGCAGCCTGGCGGACCTGACGCACGGCTCGCCCCAGCCCCCCCGCGAGGCCGCTCGCCTCGTCGAGACGCTGGCCGACGCCATTCATTACGCGCACCAACAGGGGGTCATCCACCGCGACCTTAAGCCGGCGAACGTCTTGTTGCAGCCGGCGAGGGGCATCGGGGAGGAGCAGGCCGAAGGGGTGCACGGCCCGCGCCCTTCTCCTCCGCGTTTTCTGACGGCCGATCTTTGCGCCAAGGTCACCGACTTTGGCCTGGCCAAGTTCGTGGCCGGTAGCGACCTGACGCGCCAGGGAGAAATGCTCGGCACACCGAGTTATATGGCCCCGGAACAAACGGTGGGCAAAGCAGCGTCCGTCACCACCGCGGTGGACGTTTACGGCCTGGGGGCCGTCCTCTACGAAGCCCTTGCCGGCCGCCCGCCGTTCGCGGCGGCAACGGTCGAGGTAACCCTGGCCCAGGTGCGGCAGGACGAGCCAGTGCCGCCGCGGCGCCTCCAGCCGACCGTTCCGCGCGACCTCGAAACCATTTGTCTGAAGTGCCTGGAAAAGGACCCACGGCGGCGGTACGCCTCGGCTGCGGCCCTGGCCGACGACCTGCGGCGGTTCCTGGCCGGGGAGCCGATCCTGGCCCGGCCGCTGTCGACCGCCGGCCGGCTCGTCCGGTGGGTCCGCCGCCACCCGACCCGGGCTGCGCTGTTGACCGTCAGCGTGATCGCCGCCCTCGCGTCGGCCGGGGCCGCCGTCGGGGTGGTGTACAACGACCGGCTCCAGGACGCGAACGGCCGGCTGGAGGCGGCCAATGGAGGACTTTCCGCCGCGCTCGGGGACGCCAAGGCCGCCCGTGACGGAGAGGCCGCCGAGAAACAGCGGGCCCTGGAGGCACTCGACAGAAAGGAACGGATGGCGGCGCTGCTCCGGGTCGCCCGGGCCGGCATCGAAGTCCGGGCGAACCGGATGGCCGACGCCCGGCGACTGCTCACCGAGGTTCCGGTGGCCCACCGGGGCTGGGAGTGGCGGTACCTCCGGGACCAGTCGGTGGACCACGCGGTGGAGTTCCGCGGGCACGACCGCCCGGCAAACCAAATCGCGTTCGACCCCGCCCACCCGCGGGCGGCGACCGCCGGGATGGATGGCACGGTCCGGCTCTGGGACACGACGTCCGCCCGGGAACTCGCGCGGCTTTCGGTCGAGGGTGGGGCACCGCTAGCCGTGGCGTTCAGCCCGGACGGGGCGCGGCTCGCCGCGGCCGGTCACGACGGCCGAGTCCGGGTGTGGGCGACTCCGCCCGGCGGGGAGCCCAAACTGCTCCATACCCTGTCCAGGCATGAAGGGATTGTCTGGAGTGTGGCGTTCAGCCCCGACGGGGTCCTGCTGGCGTCGGCCGGGAGTGACCAGACGGTCCGCATCTGGAACGCGGCCAGCGGTGCCGCCGGCCGGATCCTCCGCGGCTCTCCGGCCAGTGCTCGCCGGGTGACATTCAACTCCAAGAGGAAGACGGTTCTGGCCGTGTTCGACGGCGAAGGGGTGACCGCCCAACTCTGGGAGTGGGACCCGGCCACGGGCGACGGCCAGATCCGGGCCGAGGGCAAGAAGCCCGACGGGTGGACCCCCGCCCTGGCCGTCCGTCCGCACTCCGCCGAGATCGCCGTGTTCCTCGGCGACGGCACCATCAAGATCTGGACGGCCGACTGGCAATTCGCCCGGGAGGTGTCGGTAGACCGGGACGCGGTCGATGACCTGGCGTGGAGTTCGCAGAGCATCCACCTCGCCGCCGCCCGGCGTGACGGGAGCGTCCACGTCTTCGACACCATCTCCTGGGGCCCGGTCGCCGTTCTCCCCCGGCACGGCGGCGAGGTGCTGAGTGTCGCGTTCGACCCGGCGAGCCGGCGTGTCGCGTCGTCCGGCTATGACGGTCGGGTCATCCTCGCGGAGGCAGTCCCGGGCCGCCCCCCGGCTTCGGCGTCCAGGCCGGGCGGTCTCTACGGTGCGACGTTTCGGGCCGACGGTCGGGAACTGGCCGCGGGGGGATTCGACGGGACGATCTGGCGGTTCGACCCGGCAACCTGCAAGGAGTCAGCCCCGCCGCTGCCGGCTCCTCCCGGTCCCGGGTCGGGCCGGCGTGTCCGGTCCCTCGCGTTCAGCCCCGTCGGGGGCATCCTGGCCGCCGCGTGGAAGGATGATCCCGTCGTCCGGATCTGGAACGGGCCGAACAACGGGCCGGAGCTTCGGCACGTCGATCCGGTCCACACCCTGGTATTCCGGCAGGACGGCGGGCAACTGGCGACGGCGTCGAAGGACGAGGTGCGGCTCTGGGAGCCGGCGACCGGGAAGCCCCTCGACCGGTTGAAGGCGCCACCGGGAGTACGCGTCGTCTGCGCGATCGCTTACCACCCCGACGGTCGGCACCTGATCGCGTGCGGAGGACGGTCGGTCGATCAGGCCCATACCGGGTGGGTCTGGGACCTGGTCGCGGGCGGGCCGCCGCGCGTGTACCGCAAGGCAGCGGAAGAATACCAGATCCATTCGTTCGGGGTACTCCCGGACGGAATGGTCCCGGGTCCCACCAGGGATTTCGGCCTGTCACTGTTCGACCCGACCGGGAGTCGCCCGGAGCGGGTGATTTACGCGGACGGTACGGGGCAAGTCTGGGCGGTGCATCCGGACGGTCGGCTCATGGCGATCACTCGTCGGACCGGGGGCATCGCCCTCTGGGACAGCCGGGAGGATGCCGAGGTGCACTCGATTCCGCTGGCCGGCCGTACTGTCGCGCACCTCGCGTTCGACCCGACGGGTCGGCGACTGGCGGTAAACGGTGCCTTCGGCAATCTCTTCGTTCTAGACGCCCCCTAGAAAAGTAACTCACCCCGGGCGTCCGCAATCTCAACCACGTTCCGCCCGAGGAACGGGTCTCTGAATCACGGGGCTCCCCACCGCCGCGCCACCGCAGGTTCCCGTTCGGTGCGATCGGGAGTCCATTCCGGTCGGTCATCGCCGCAACTCACCCGGCCGCAATACCGCCGATCCCACAAGTCCTTACAGCACCTCTCACCGACTTTTAAGTCGCGCAAGAGCCGTCGGTGCCGACGTTGTCAGGCTGCCGGCCGGCATTGTGGCAGATCCCTGAACACCAACAACCCCACCATACTCGGCGCGTCGTTGACGGCGGGCCGGACCACCCCCGGTGGGTTGGGACTGTCTGCCCGAACTGTCACCGCGAGGTGCACCACGGGGAGAATGGAGATTTAGTGAACCGGGCGTTGGAGGCCTATCTCGGCTCCGTCGAGGAGACCGCTGACGGCTAAACAGTTCGGTTCCCTCTCAGTCCTTCGAGGTTCCCCGGACGGTCCGCGAATGACACCGATGGAAGGCATCCGAGCCCGGCAGCAAGCAGCATGCTGAAATCCATTGAGAGGTCTGGTACATTCACGTTAACTCTATCGGGCATTCCGCCACCTCCTTGCTCGCATCAGCCGAGGTGCTCGGCATTCTGGGTCGTGGTGGTATAGGCGTCGTGTACGGGGCCCGTCAGATTCGCCTGAACCGGTGTCGGGCGCATCGGTGGAGAACGGAAGGAGCGGGTACAGCCTGGCTGTGACGCGGCGACACTTTATGAACACGGGACGCTATGGTGCAATCTCGCGCGGGCGTCGCCGCGCCACTCAGACCGTCTGTCTCGGACTGTAGCCAAACTGTAGCCAATGGGGCGAACACGGGCGGACAGTCGCGAACTCAATTCTCTCCAAACTCGGAAAAACAAGGGATTCTGAACAGCCGCGGACGGTGGCGGACGACGCGAATCGAATTCGTAAAGCGGGGGTTGTGGGTTCGAATCCCACCATCGGCTTCGAACGCAACGGCCACAAGGCGATCCCCTTGTGGCCATTCTCATGGATCAAGCTGCGCCGGCAGGACGTGCGCGTAGGTTCGCAGCGCAATGTCCACATCTTGGGCGGCGAGCCGCCTAGCCGCCTCGTCGGAGTGGCGCTGAGACAGCAGGGGGGTCGTGTGGGTACCCGGTCGTCGATATGTCGACAAGCGTCGAGGTCACTTGCGCGTCTTAGACGCCTTCTTGACCTTGACACCGGCGGCGACCTTCGGGTCCCGGTCTTCGTGCTCGCGGAACTTGGCCGACTTCAGCCAATCCTTGAACACCTGCGGTAGCCGGCCGGCGGCCGCACAGAGGGCTTCGGCCTGCCGCTTTCGGAAGTAGGTCGGGTCGGTCCGCCGCACCTTGCGGACGAGCCGGTCCGCATGCTTCCAGGCGTCCCAGACTAAATTGTCAAACTCCTCCTCGGGGTCCGACCCGGCGATCGGTCGGACGATGAGCACCCAGGTGAAGTGATCGGAGCACGCGCCGAACGCGACGATCAGGTGGCCCCTCTTCCGCAGCCACTGGAAAATGTACTCCAGCTCAGCAGTGACCGCCGGGTCGCCGACACCGTCGTTGCCGAACATCAACACGAGCTTGCCGACCCCGAAGGCTCGACGATGTGCCGCGAACCAGTTGTCCTTGATCCACGTGGCCATTCTGGTCAACATTGCGTCTTTAAGAAGCGATACGGCCTCTTCGATTGCCTGCATTTGCCTACTCGACAGCACAGCGAGCTCTCCAGTTCGTGAAACGAGAATGCCGAGGGAGGCGCTCTCCCGGCGAGAATTCCATTGGTGAGTTGGGTTCTGGGCGGCGACACTCCGGTCGCAGTTGGAGGGTTATCCGGCGATTGATATTTCAGTGCATGGCATGCGGCCAGTTGCAAATGTGCTCTCAATTGAATCTCGCGCACTGCCACAACCGATTTTTCAGTCCCGGCAGAAGGGCGTTATCGCGTTCACTGCGGTCAGGCGATGTTTCCGACTCATGCATTCCAAAGCACGCGCGGGCTTCGGGCGAAGCCCAGATGAATTCGGATGCGACCAACTACCGCCGGAACGGCAAGCCAGCCGAGCACGCAGACGAGGGCGCCGACAGTCGCCACGACAACCCGGGTGCCTCGCGGTCACCCATTGTCGTGGAAGTGTCCGATCCGTCGTGGTAACAGTGGGGTTAGTTCGAGTGACGCCGGGCCACAGGAATTGGGCGACTGGACTCGGCCGGCGGATGGCGGAGTCTGCCTGCGCCGGCTCGCCAGCGCTGGGTACCCGGAGATTCCGGCTCGTACGTCCCGAGAAGGTGACACCATGGCCGCGGTGCGAATAGCTGTCATTTTGCTCTTCGGAGTGGCCGCCACGCGGGCCGACGACTCGAAGCCCGCCAAGCCGGCCAAGCCGTCGCCGCAGGAGCGGCATCCGGTCCGCGAAATAGCCCCGGTTGTGGCTGCGATCGACCGGGCAATCGACCGCCGGCTGGCCGACGCCCGGGTACCGGCGTCTCCCGCGGCCGAAGACAGCGAGCTCTTGCGCCGCGCTTCACTTGACTTGGCCGGCCGGATTCCCACCTGGGAGCGAGCGGCGGCATTCCTGGACAATCGCGACCCGGACAAACGGCGCAAACTGGTCGAAGATCTCCTCGCCGCGCCGGAGTTCGGTGCTCACCTGGCCGACCTTTGGCGCCCCCTCCTCGCCCCCCGCGATCCCGCCAATTCAAAGCCGCAGGTTGATCGCTTTTCCCCATGGCTGGCGGTCGAGTTCAACCGCAATCGCGGGTGGGACAAGATCGCCTCTGACCTGCTCGGCTTCGCAGGCGACGTCAAGGACCGGCCTGCAAGTACGTTCCTGATGACTCACGGGGAGAACTTCCAGCCGAAGCCCGACCTGCTGGCCGCGGCCGCGGGAAAGGCATTCCTCGGTGTGCAGCTCCAATGCGCCGAGTGCCACGACCATCCATTCGCGCCGTGGAAGCAGGCCGACTTCTGGGGGGTCGCGGCGTTCTTCGGCAAGGTCCGCAATACGGGAATCAAGGGCCCGCCGTACGTCCTGACCGAGGACGCGGACCCGAAGCCGCTCGACGTGAAGAACGGCGGCAGCCCGCGCCCGACCAGCGGGCCGGGCGGGGCGATTACGATCCCGGGGACCGGCGGCAACAAGGGGGCCGGTGAGGTGGTCGCGGCCAAGGTCCTCGGTGGAAAGCCCTTGACATTGGACGACGCGGCCCCGTTCCGACCGACGTTCGTCGAATGGGCGACCGGCCGGGAGAATCCGTACTTCGCCCGGGCGTTCGTCAATCGCGCCTGGGCGCAACTCTTCGGCCGCGGGCTCGTCCACGCTGTGGACAACCTTCACGCGGACAACCCGCCGTCGCACCCCGAGCTGCTCGACCTGTTGGCCCGGGAGTTCGCGGACAGCGAGTTCGACGTGAAGCACCTGTATCGGTGCGTGTGCAACAGCAACGCCTACCAGCGCTCCAGCCGGGCCCTACCCGGAAATGAAAAAGATGCCTTGCTCCTCAGCAAGATGGCGGTGAAGCCGATTGGTCCCGAGGCGATCTTCGATTCGATTGAGACCGTGCTGGGCGAAAACAAGAACGCCTCAGGGGGTGGTAAGGCGGTCGGCAACAAGCCTGCGGGCACTAAACCGGCGGGAACCAAGCCGGCGGCGGGGAAGCCCGCCGCGCCGGCCGTGAGCCCGCGGGACGAATTCGTCAACTTCTTCCGCGGGCAGGGCGGGGCGGAGCCGGGCGAGTTCGCCCACGGCATTCCCCAGTTCCTCCGGCGGATGAATGGCGCGCAATTCAACGCCGGCGCCCCAATGATCGAGCGGCTCGTGAAAGAGCAGGCAAAGGCGGATCAAGCAGTCGAGACGCTCTTCCTCGCGACCCTAACGCGGCGGCCGACGGCGGAAGAGCGGGCGCTGATGGCGAAGTACGTGGCCGGGCGGGCGACGCCCGAAGAAGGTTATGCCGGGGTTCTGTGGGTCCTGCTCAACACCGGCGAGTTCGTGCTCAACCGATAGGGGAATCTCCATGTTTCGTCGATCCGAGCCGGGCCCGTCGCGTCGGGAGCTGCTGAAGCTCGCGACCGCCGGTGTGAGCACCCTGTCCCTTTCCGGATGGCTTGCCCCGCTCGCCGCCCGGGCGACGGGCAAGGCGCGCAAGGCGTGCATCGTGCTCTGGATGGACGGCGGGCCGAGCCACCTCGACACCTTTGACCCGAAGCCGGATGCCCGGGCGGAGATTCGCGGTGACCTGAAGGCGATCCCGACCGCCATTCCCGGCGTCGTGGTCTCCGAGAAGTTCCCGACCCTCGCGGGCCTGATGAAGGAGATCGCCCTCATTCGGGGCATGAGCACGGAGGAGCCGGACCACTCCCGGGGCCGCCTCTACATGCACACCGGCTACCGGCCGGGCATCGGCGGCGTCGAATACCCCGTCCTCGGGTCGGTCGCGTCGGCCGAACTCGGCGATGCGGACGCCGCCCTGCCCAACTTTGTCGTCACCGGCACGCCGCTAAACAAGTACGAATTCGTCACGACTCCGGGATACCTTGGGCCCCGTCACCAGCCGCTCGCGCTCAACGACCCGGCAAAGGGGCTCGAGGACCTCCGCTCCCTGGCGAAGGACTTCGACGACCGCGTACTGCTCCTCGAGGAAATGGAGCGCGGGTTCGCCCGCAAGTACCCCGTCCCTCCGGTCGAGGCGCATCGGACGATGGCCTCCCGAGCCGTGCGACTGATCCGATCGGAAAAGGCGAAGGCGTTCGACCTGTCGCAGGAAGCTGCCGCGGCCCGGGCCGCGTACGGCGACACCGGGTTCGGCCGCGGATGCCTGCTCGCCCGGCGGCTGGTCGAGGCGGGGGTTCCGTTCGTCGAGGTCTACTTGCAGAACTGGGACACGCACGAGAAACCGGTCGCCGAGGCAGCCAAGGGCTTGATGGAGCAAGTCGATCGAGGCATGGGCACCCTGCTGCGCGACCTGAAAGACCGCGGGCTGCTCGAATCCACGCTCGTGGTCTGGATGGGCGAATTCGGCCGCACTCCGCAGGTGAACCGAAACGGCGGCCGCGACCACTTCTCCCGGGCCTGGAGTACGGCCCTCGCCGGCGCCGGGATTCGTGGAGGTCAGGTGGTCGGCAAGACCGACGACAGGGGGTCCGCCGTCACGGACCGGCCGGTGTCGGCCCGGGACTTCATGGCGACGGTCTGCCGCGCCCTTGGTATCGATTACGCCAAGATGATTGACACCCCCGGCGGCCGACCGGTCAAGGTGGTTGAGAAGGGCGCCACGCCGATCGCTGAGCTCTTCGGCTGACACCGGTTTCACAATCCTCTCGACGCAGGCATCGCGCCCTGTCGGGCCGCACGCCGGAATTCAGTCCGGGCCCGGCGGACCGGGATCGAATACCCGGCCGGGCGGCCGCAGAAGCACATTCCCTCTAAGCTGTACGTCGCCGGCTACCTCGCCTTGCCCGACGAGGGGAAGCTGGTCGAGATCTCGGTGGTGGACGGGATGCTCGTCCGATGCAAGCCGGACCGCCGGATGGACCTGCCCGGGCTCAGCCGGCGGCGGTTCCGGGAGGCGCACCTGCGCAAGCTGGCTGCGCCGGAGTTCTACGACTACGTCCGCCGGCAATACCCGCGCGGGCTCACCCGCCGCGTCGCCGGGTTCCTCGCGACGATGGCCGAGAAGGTGATGCCATGATCCGCCCGACGGTCTCGGCCGACACGCCCACGCTCACCGCCCTGGCCGCGGGCACCGGAGTGTTCAAACCGATGGAGATCGACGTTCTCCGCGAGGTGCTCGACGACTACCACGCCGGGGCGCGGGAGCAGGGACACCGGGCCGTCACGGCCGAGCACGACGGGACCGTCACCGGGTTCGCCTACTTCGCCCCCGAGGACATGACCGACCGGACGTGGTACTTGTGGTGGATTGCGGTCAGCCGCTCGACCCAGGCCCGGGGGGTCGGCAGCGAGCTACTTCGCCACGTCGAGGACGAGGCCCGTCGCGCGGGCGCCCGGCTGTTCCTGGCCGAGACGTCATCGCTACCGCATTACGACCTCACGCGGAAGTTCTACCTCAAGCACGGTTACGAGCAGTCCGCCGTGATCCACAACTTTTACGAAGATGGCGACCACCTGGTCGTCTTCGGCAAGCGGCTCAATTGACGCCCGACGGCACCGGCCCGGACTTTTCCGCCGGGCGGCCCGGAAACTCCGCCCATGCACCGACGTCCCCAGTAGAATTGGGCGCGCCTCCGGCGCTCGCGGGCCCGCCCGTCCGCGGCCGTGACTCGTGCCGATCCGCCCCTGCGTGGGCGCTTTGGGCGCTCGATTCGACAACGAATGCGCGACCCCGTCCCGCCCCCGCACGACTTTGACCCAGCGTCCCCGGTCCGCATCCTCCTGGTCGGTAACCGCCCGGACAACCTGAGCGCCATCCAGGACGCTCTGGCAGCCAATGCCAATCACATCCAGACGGTCGGATCGCAGGACGAGGCCCTCGCCCGCCTCATGGCGGACGAGTTCGCCGTCGTCGTCCTCGATGCCGGGCCGGACGCGATCGACACCGCCCGGCGCATCCGTCGCCACCCCAGGGCAGGGCGGACACCGATCCTCTTCGTCACCGGTGCGGGCGAGTCCTTGCCGACGGCCGAGGCGTATCGGCTCGGGTTGGCGGACGTCCTGACCCGGCCCATCGACGCGGACGCGTTGCGGGCGAAGGTGGGGATCTTCGTCGAGTTCTCCCGCCAGACCCAGCGCGTCGCCCGGCTGCAAGAGTCCGGATTCGACCGCCGGTTAGCCGAAGCGGTCCAGGTCCGGATGGCTCGGCAGGCCGCGTTGCGCGCGGAGGTCGCCCAGGCTCTGGCAAACGGGCGCGCCGCCGTTCCGGCGGTCCTGCAGAAATGCGCCGAAGCGATGGTCCGCCACCTGGACGCCGCGTTCGCCCGCGTCTGGACACTCAACGAAGCGGACCGAGTGCTCGAGTTGCAGGCCAGCGCCGGTATGTACACGCACCTTGACGGTCCCCACAGTCGCGTCCCGGTCGGGGCCTTGAAAGTCGGACGCATCGCCGAGGAGCGCCACCCGCACCTGACCAACGACGTGCCCGACGACCCGCGGGTGAGCGACCCGGACTGGGCCCGGCGCGAGGGCATGGTCGCCTTCGCCGGGTACCCGCTGCTGGCCGGCGACCGATTGCTCGGCGTGGCCGCTCTGTTCGCCCGCCAGCGACTCGCGCCCGATACGCTGGAAACGCTTGGGGCGGCCGCGGACGCCATTGCCCAGGGGTTAGAGCGGCGACGGTCGGAGACCGAACTCGGGGAGAGCGAGCGGAGGTTCGCCCGGTTCATGCAGCACCTGCCCGGGCTAGCGTGGATCAAAGACGCCCACGGCCGGTACGTATACGCGAACGACGCGGCCGAGCGCGCCTTCGGTACACCCCGATCCGCCCTGTACGGAAAGACCGACGACGAGGTGTTCCCGCCGGAGACCGCCGCCCATTTCAGGGACCACGACCGGCGAGCCCTGGCTACCGCGGCCGGGGTGCAAGTGGTCGAAACGCTGACACACCCGGACGGGAGCCTCCACTACTCACTGGTGAGTAAGTTCCCGATCCCGGGGACGGGCGGGCGGTCGCCCCTGGTCGGCGGCATCGCGATCGACGTCACCGACCGGATGCGGGCCGAGCGCGACGCGCAGCTTCGGGCACGCCTGCTCGACACCGTCGGGCAGGCGGTCGTGGTCACCGATCCGGTCGGACGGATTGTTTACTGGAACCGATACGCCGAGACCCTGTACGGCTGGTCGCGCGACGAGGCGCTGGGCCGAGACGTCGCGGATCTGTTGGCGGCTCCCGGGGCGGCGCGCGAGGGCGCCGCGATCATGGACCGGCTCCGCGAGGGGAAGAGTTGGTCGGGCGAGTTCCCGGTCCGCCGTAAAGACGGGACGACGTTCCCCGCGTTCGTCACGGACACGCCGGTCTTCGACGACCGGGGCCGGCTGACGGGCATCATCGGCATTTCGGCGGACATCACCGAGCAAAAGCGCGTGGAGCAGGGGCTGCGCCTGTTGGCCGACGCCAGCGCCGCACTGGCCGCCCTCACCGACTACGAGAGCACCTTGCAATCGGTAGCCGGCCTCGCCGTGCCGGAGTTCGCCGACTTCTGCGTCGTGGACATGGCGGAGAAGGACGGGACGTTCCGGCGCGTCGCGGTCGCTCATGCCGACCCGGCGCGGGCCGAGGTCATCCGCCATCTTGCCCGCCGATACCCCCCGGGTCGGGACCCGCAGCAGGGTGTGGTCCGGGCGCTCGCGACCGGTGAGCCAGAACTCCTGGTCCATGTCCCGGACGCGGTCCTCGTCCAAGCCGCCTGGGACGAGGAGCACTTGCAAATCCTCCGCGGACTGAGCCTGACGTCCCTGATGTTCGTTCCACTTCGGGACCGGGGGCGGCCCATCGGCGTCATTACATTTGCTACGGCGGATTCCGGACGGCGATACGGTGCGGCCGACCTCGCGTTCGCCGAGGAGCTGGCCCGGCGGGCGGCCATCGCCCTCGAGAACGCTCGGCTCTTTGCGCGGGCGAGCGACCTCCGGGCCGGGGCTGAGGCAGCCCGGGAACGGCTCGCCTTCCTGGCCGACGCGAGCGTCGCACTGGCCGGCTCGCTCGATCCGAATGAAACGCTGGACCGGGTCGCACAACTCGCCGTCCCTAGACTGGCGGACTGGTGCGTCGTGGACATCGCCGACCCGGACGGAATAATCCGCCAGGCGGCCGTCGCCCATCCAGACCGGGCCGCGGTCCAACTCGCCTGGGAACTGGATCGCCGCTACCCGGACAACCCGGCCGCCCCGGTCGGGGTCCCCAAGGTTGTCCGAACCGGGCGCCCGGAGTTCTTCCCGGAAATCTCCGACGCGATTCTGGCTGCCGTCGCCCGCGACGAGGAGCACTTGCGGGCCGTTCGCCGGCTCGGGCTGCGCTCCGGGATGATCGTCCCGCTGGCCGCCCGCGGCCGCGTCGTCGGGGCCGTTTCACTCGGCACCGCCGAGTCCGGGCGGACCTACACGGCCGACGACCTGGCCCTGGCCGAGGAATTCGCCCGTCGCGCGGCCGTCGCCCTCGACAACGCCCGGCTGCACCAGGCCCTGAAGGAGGCGGACCGGCGGAAGGACGAGTTCCTGGCGACTCTCGCGCACGAGCTCCGCAACCCCCTGGCCCCGATCCGCACCGGGCTCGAGGTCATGCGCATGGCCGGGGGCGACCGGGCGGCGAGCGGTCGGGCCCGCGAAGTCATGGAGCGGCAGCTCGGGCAGATGGTCCGGCTCATCGACGACCTCCTGGACGTGTCACGGATCACGCGCGGCAAGCTGACGCTGCGCCGGGAGCCTGTGGAGCTGGAGGCCGTGATCTCGAATGCCATCGAAACGAGCCGTCCCGCGATCGAAGCGGAGGGGCACGCGCTCGTCGTGGACCTGCCGCCGCGGCCCGTCAAGTTGGACGCGGACCCGGCCCGGTTGGCTCAGGTGTTCGCCAACCTGTTGAATAACGCGGCCAAGTTCACGCCGCCCGGCGGCCGGATCTGGCTGTCCGGTGTCGTCGAAGCCGACACCCGGGTCGTCGTGCGGGTCCGCGATTCCGGAATCGGCATCGCGGCGGAAGCGCTGCCCCGGTTGTTCGAGATGTTTGCGCAGGTGGACCGCGGCCTGGATCGGACTCAGGCCGGGCTGGGGATCGGTTTGGCGCTGGTGAAGGGGCTGGTCGAGATGCACGGGGGGATCGTCGAGGCCCACAGCGCCGGGCGCGGCCACGGGAGCGAGTTTATCGTTCGATTGCCCCTGGCACCGACGGACGAGATCGAGCCGCTCACCGAATCCCCGCCGGGAATGGGCGCGACCCAGTCCGCCAGTGATTCGCCCCGGCGGGTGCTGGTCGTGGATGACAATCGCGACGCAGCAGACAGCCTCTCGGACCTCGTCGGCATGCTCGGGCACGAGGTGCGCACCGTCCACGACGGGCTCGCGGCCATCGCCGTCGCCCGGGCGTTCCGCCCGCAGGTCGTGTTGATGGACATTGGCATGCCGAAGTTGAACGGTTACGAGGCGGCCCGTCACATCCGGGCCGAGCCGTGGGGCCGGGACGTGGTCCTCGCGGCGGTGACCGGGTGGGGGCAGGAGGCTGACCGGCAGCGGTCGCGCGAGGCGGGGTTCGACCACCACCTCGTTAAGCCGGTCGAGCCCGCCGCGGTGCGACAGGTGCTGGCCGACCCGCGGCTGGCTCGGCGGTAGGGAACCACCTCCGCGGCGCTCCGCGAACCCCAATTTCACGAGGGAGGCGCGGCGCTGTAGCGAACGCCCTCCGTGGCGTTCCGCAAAGTAGGCTCCCACCGGAACGTAGATTGTTCCCCGGACCGCGAGCGAAGCGGAACGCCACGGAGGGCGCTCCCTACAGCGCACCGCAAGGCTCTTGAGCTCTCTGTCCGGCCCCGCCCGCGGGCGTTATAGTGCCCAAGACCAGTTCGCGGCATTTGCCACCGCCCTTGCGCCCGGTTCGAACTCGCGCGGCAACCGCCCGCCCGAACGCCCCCGCAGCAAGGCGACATGACTGACCCTACCCCGAACGCCCACGGTAGCCGTCCCGCTTCACAGCCGCCGGGAACGCCGCCGGACCTCGTGGTTGGACTCGGGGCGTCGGCCGGCGGGCTCGAGGCGCTTCAGCCCTTCTTCGTCGCGCTCCCGCCCGACACCGGCCTCGCCTACGTCGTCGTTCAGCACCTGGATCCGGCGACCTCGACGCTGCTTCCGGATTTGCTCGCCAAAGTCACGGCCATGCCCGTGGCCGAGGCCCGCGACGGCGCCCCCGTCCTCCGCGACCACGTCTACGTCGCCCCCGCTCAGGCGATCGTCCGCCTGGAGGGGGACGTTCTCCGCGTGACGCCCGCGGCCGGGGATGAACTCCGGACGCCGGTCAACGACTTCTTCTTCTCCCTCGCCGACGCCCGCCAGACCGCCGCTGTCGCCGTCGTGCTGTCCGGAAACGGCACCGACGGGGCCTACGGCTTGAAGGCCGTGAGCGATGCGGGCGGGATGACCATGGCCCAGGACCCCGCCACGGCCAGGCACGACACGATGCCGCGGAACGCTGCCACTCTCGGCCCGGCCGATCGCGTCCTGCCGCCGGAAAAAATGCCGGAAGACCTGCTCGCGTACGCCCGCCACGTCCGGGCCCTGGCCGCGGCCGGCGAGGGCGAGACCCTGCACCATCAGATCGCCGAATCCCTCGGGGCCATTTGCGAAGTGCTGCTCAAGGAAACCGATCACAACTTCAAGCACTACAAGACGAGCACGCTGGTCCGCCGCGTCGGCCGGCGAATGCAGATTCACCGGATCGCGTCGGCCGACCGGTACGTCGAGCGGCTGCGCGAAGACTCCGACGAGGTCGCCGCCCTGTTCAAGGAGCTGCTGATCGGGGTGACCGCCTTCTTCCGCGACCCGGAGGCGTTCGACGTGCTGGCCCAGCAGGTGCTCCCGCAACTGTTCGAGAATCGCGGCCCCAAGGACCCCGTCCGCCTCTGGGTGCCCGGGTGTGCCACCGGCGAGGAGGCTTACACCCTGGCGATGCTCGTCCGCGAGCGGCTCAACCAGTTCCAGCACCCCCCCGAGGTCCAGATCTTCGCCACCGACATCAACGAGCGGGCCCTCGCCGTCGCCCGCCAGGGGGCGTACCCGCTGGGCATCGCCGAGGACGTGTCCGCCGATCGGCTCAAGCGGTTCTTCCTCAAAAAAGGCAGCCATTATCACGTGGTCAAGGAGGTCCGCGAGTTGTGCCTGTTCTCGGCCCACGACCTGATCCGCGACCCGCCGTTCTCGCGCCTCGATCTGATTTCCTGCCGCAACCTGCTCATCTACTTAGGCCCGCACTTGCAGAAGAAGCTGATCCCGCTTTTTCACTACGCACTGCGGCCCGGCGGCTATCTGTTCCTGGGCCCGTCGGAGACGATCAGCACGCACCGCGACCTGTTTCGCCCGGTGGACGTCAAGCACCGGATCTCGCAGCGGCTTCCGACCGCGGTCCGGTCCGCGTTCATGCTCGGCCCGGCCGAGGGGTACCGCGTCGGGACCCGGCCGCCGGAGGGGGCCGTCGCGGGCGAGCCGGACCTGCATCTGGTAATGCAGCGGATCGTTCTGGACGAGTTCGCCCCGAAGTCGGTTGTGGTGACCGAGGACGGGCAGATCGTGTGCGCGTCCGGCGGGCTGGAGCGGTACCTGGGCATCGCGGCGGGGACGTTCCGGAATAACGTAATCAAGCTGGCCCGCACCGGCCTGCGCGTCGGCCTGCGGTCGGCGCTCTCCGAGTCGATCAAGACGAGCCGGACGGTCGTCCACGACGGGATCACCACCAAGACCGAGAACGACGTCCAGCGGGTGCGCCTCACCGTCCAGCCGATGCCTCAGTTCGGGGAGCAATCGGGCCTGTACCTGATCGTGTTCCAGGACGCCGGCCCGGCCGTGAGTCTGGAGTCACGGCCGCACACCGCCTCGACTGAGGAAGCCGACGCTCTCATCGACCAGCTCGAGCGCGAGCTTCGCACTACCCGCGAAGACCTCGAAAAGACCATCCAGGACCTGGAGGCGACCAACGAGGAGCTCAAGTCCTCGAACGAGGAGCTCCTCTCAATGAACGAGGAGCTGCAGTCCGCGAACGAGGAGCTGGAGACGTCCAAGGAGGAGATCCAGTCCGGCAACGAGGCCCTGGCCCGGTCCAACGCCGACCTGGAGAACCTGCTCACGAGTACCCAGATCGCGACACTTTTCCTGGACGACGAGCTTCGCATCCAGCGCTTCACTCCCGCGATGGCGTCCGTGTACAACCTGATCGCGACGGACGTCGGCCGGTCGCTCGCCGACATCACCCACCGGACCCGGGCCATGCCCCCGCTGCCCCCGACCCGGGAAGTCCACCACGTCGGCCGGCCGGTTGAGGACGAAGTTGAGACGACCGACGGCCGGTGGTTCATTCGCCGGGTGCTCCCGTATCGCACTCATCACGGCCAGCCGGAGGGGTTGGTCGTGACATTCACTGACGTCACCGACCTGAAGGCGATCCAGGCCCGGGCCCGAGAGCTGGGCGAGCTGCTCAAGGTGGCCCCGGTCCTGGTCCGCGACCTGGAGGACCGGATCGTTTTCTGGGATCGCGGGGCCGAGGAGATGTACGGGTTCACCCCCGCCGAGGCGATCGGCCGGGTGAGCCACGAGCTGCTCCGGACCACCTTCCCGCGGCCGTTCGAGGAGTTGCTTGCAGAACTGCTCCGCGTCGGCTCCTGGGAGGGGGAGCTGACGCACCACCGCAAGGACGGGTCGGAAATCGACGTGCTCTGCCGGTGGGTGTTCCGAGCCGGAGAGGGGGACCGGCCGGGCGCGATACTCGTGGTTAGCGCCGACATCACCGACCGGAAGCGGATGGAGGCGGCGCTGCGGGCCGCCGACCGGCAGAAGAACGACTTCCTGGCCATGCTCGCCCACGAGCTGCGCAACCCGCTGGCCCCGGTCCTGAACGCCAACCAGGTGCTCCGGCTGCGCGGCCCGGCCGACCCGGCGACCCGGCAGCAGCGGGACCTGATCGACCGGCAGATCGGGCAGATGAAGCGCCTCCTCGACGACCTGCTCGACGTCGCCCGGATCACGCGCGGCACGATCCAGGTGCAAAAGGAGCCGGTGGACCTGCGGACCGTCCTGGAGACCGCGGTCGAGGCCGCCCGGCCGCTCATGGCCGCCAAGGACCACGACTTGCAGGTCTCCCTCCCGGAGCTGCCGCTCGTCCTGGAGGGGGACGCCACGCGGCTCACGCAGGTATTCACCAACCTGTTGGCGAATGCGGCCAAGTACACCGACCGCGGCGGGCGGGTCTGGTTGACGGCCGTCGCGGAGCCCTCGGAGGACCGGGTTTTCGCGGCCGTATCGGTCCGCGACACCGGGATGGGCATGACTCAGGAAGTCGTGGACCGGGCATTCGACCTGTTCTCCCAGGCCGACCAGTCGCTGGACCGGGCCCAGGGGGGGTTGGGAATTGGGCTCACGCTCGTGAAGCGGCTGGTGGAGAGGCACGGCGGGACTGTGGAGGCGCGCAGTGAGGGGCCGGGCAAGGGGAGCGAGTTCGTGGTGCGCTTGCCGCTCGATCCTGGGGCGGTGTTGCCGCAGCGCGGGCCGCGGCCGACCGAGCCGGCGGCCGCGCGCCGGTTGCGCATCCTGGTCGTGGACGACAACGTCGATTCCGCCGACAGCCTGGCGCTACTGCTGGGCATCTGGGAGCACGACGTGGTCACGGCCAACGATGGGCCGTCGGCGCTCGAAGTGGCGCAGGCCTTCCGGCCGGAAGTGGTGTTCCTGGACATCGGCCTACCGCGGATGAACGGCTACCAGGTGGCCCGCGAAATGCGGAAGTCGCCCGACCTCGCGCGCGTACTGCTGGTGGCCGTGACTGGGTACGGGCAGGAGGAGGACCGACAAAAGGCCAGGGAGGCGGGTTTCGACGTTCACCTGATGAAACCAGTTGACCCGGACGAGATCCTCGCGGTCCTGGCCCGCGTCCTGGCGGCCGGCTCCTAAGGCAAGCGTGTCGCTTGGCCCTGCAATCGGAGACATCCAATGTTCCAGACGCTCATCCTGGCACTCGCGGTTACACCCACGGCCGACCCGCCGAAGAAGGACGGCGAGTGGGTGCCCCTCTTCAACGGCAAGAACCTCGACGGGTGGAGCCCGAAGATCACCGGGTACGCTCTCGGCGAGAACTTCGGGGACACATTCCGCGTCGAGGACGGCGTCCTGAAGGTGTCGTACGACAAGTACGGCGGCAAGTTCGACGGCCGGTTCGGGCACCTGTTCTACAAGCACAAATTCTCTCACTACATCTGCCGCGTCGAGTACCGCTTCGTCGGCGACCAGTGCCCCGGCGGGCCCGGGTGGGGCTACCGAAACAGCGGGCTCATGTTCCACTGCCAACCGCCGGAAACCATGCGCAAAGACCAGGAGTTCCCCGTGTCGATCGAGGCCCAGTTCCTCGGCGGCAACGGTAAGGACCCGCGGCCGACCGGCAGCGTCTGCACCCCGGGGACCAACATCGTCATGGACGGCAAGCTGATCACCCGCCATTGCACCACATCGAATTCGAAGACGTTTCACGGCGACCAGTGGGTGACGATCGAGGTCGAGGTCCACGGGTCCGGCAAGGTGATCCACCGGGTCAACGGCGACAAGGTGATCGAGTACGAGCAGCCGCAGCTCGACCCGAAGGACAAGGACGGGGCGGCGCTGATCAAGGACAAGAAACTTTTGATCGAGGAGGGCTATTTGTCGTTGCAGGCCGAGAGCCACCCAATCGAGTTTCGGAAGGTTGAGATTAAGGTGTTGGCGAAGTGACCGGTTTGACTTGTTGCCCGCGGCCAGTCCGTTTGTCATACTTCAGTAGTCCTACCAGCCCGCTCGCCTTCCCCCTGCGCCGTCCGAGTGCCCTCCATGCGCGGCGTTTCGGTCATTGTTCTTCTCGGAGTCGCCGCGTCCGCGCGGGCGGAACCCGTCTCGTTTCGCCAGGATGTGATGCCGATCCTGTCCCGGGCCGGGTGCAACCAGGGGGCGTGTCACGGCAACCTGAACGGCCGCGGCGGGTTCAAATTGTCCCTCCGCGGCCAGGACCCGGCGGCCGACCTGCTCGCACTCACCCGCGACATGCTCGCCCGCCGCACCGACCCGCTGCGGCCGGACGAGAGCCTGATCCTCCGCAAGCCGGCCGGCCAGGTCGCCCACGAGGGTGGCCCGCGGTTCGCGGTCGCGTCTACCGAGTATCGCCTCCTGCGGCGGTGGATCGCGGACGGCTGCCGCGACGACCGCTCGGACCTGCCGCGACTCACGAAGCTCGAGGTGACCCCGTCCGAGCAGATCCTGTTCGACCCGGCCGATCGGGTCAAGATCACCGCCCGCGGGCACTTTTCGGACGGCTCAGTCCGCGGGCTGACCCACCTCGCCACGTTTGAGACCACGGCCGCCGGAGTGGTAGATATCGCCCCGGACGGGACCGTGACGAAGCTCCGCGACGGGGAGTTGAACGTGATCGTCCGCTACCTGGACCGACAGGTGCCGGTCACGCTCGCGTTCCTCCCGGCCCGGAAGGACTTCAGGTGGCAAGAGCTACCACTGACGAACCCGGTGGACAAACTCGTCTTCGCCCAGCTCCGGGCCCTGCGGCTGAAGCCGTCGCCATTATCCGACGACGCGATGTTCCTCCGGCGGGCCTACCTCGACGCCATCGGCATCCCGCCCACCGCCGAAGAGGCCAAGGAGTTCCTGGACGACCCCTCCCCGGCGAAGCGCGACCGGCTGATCGACGGCCTGATCCGTCGGCCAGAGTTCGCCGACTACTGGGCCCAGAAGTGGGGCGACTTGCTCCGCAACGAGGAGAAGGCCCTCGACCGGAAGGGGGTACGCGTCTTCCACCAGTGGATCCGCGACGCGATCGAGACGGGCAAGCCGCTCAACGAGTTCGCCCGCGACCTGATCGCGGCCCGCGGCAGCACGTATCAGAACCCGCCGGCCAACCTGTACCGATCGCTCCGCGAACCCTACGCCCGGGCCGAGGCGATTGCCCAGGTTTTCCTCGGCGTGCGGCTGCAGTGCGCGAAGTGTCACAACCACCCGTTCGACCGGTGGACCCAGGACGACTACCACGAGTTCGCCGCGTTCTTCGGCCGCATGGACTACCGGGTCCTCGAGAACAACCGCCGCGACAAGTTCGACAAGCACGAGTTCGACGGCGAGCAAGTGGTCGTCCTGACCCGCGACGGCGGCCTGAAGCACCCCCGGACGGGCGAGTTGATGGTCCCGCGGCTCCTGGGCACGGAAAAGGCCGTCGCCGACGGTGACCCGCTTCAGACCCTCGCCGACTGGGTGGCCCGGCCGGACAACACATTCTTCGCGCGGGCCCAGACGAACCGCGTGTGGTTCCACCTGATGGGCCGGGGGCTGGTCGAGCCGAACGACGACTTCCGCGGGTCCAACCCGCCCGTCAACGGCCCGCTCCTCGACGAGCTGGCGAAGCAGTTCATCGATCATCGTTTCGACCTGCGGTCCCTGGTGCGCCTGATCATGACCTCGCGAACGTATCAGCTCTCGTCGTCGCCGGCCGGGACGAACGCGGACGACGAA
>DATFWZ010000263.1:0-3488 GCA_035258765.1 Gemmataceae bacterium | reverse complement strand
TTGATCGAAGGGGGCTGATTGACGTCCGGGTTGAGCGTCCGGCCGAGGGCGACGGACCACATGCCGACCTCGACGTCCTTCTTCGGGAACGGCGTGGGCACCGGGAGCCCGGTCTGGTCGATCTTGAGCATCGTCAGCATGCGCGTGGGGTCGGACCCGACCACCTTGGCGACGGTCCGCGGGTGGCCCGGGACGGTGACGAAGATGTCGGTCGGCTTGCCGACGAAGTTGAACGTGCTGGTGATGATGTACCCGTTTGGGTCGGCGACGAGGCCGGTGGACGACCCGATCCCGCGGCGGAACATCACCTCCGGGCCCTTGCGCCCGGCCCCCCAGACGGCCTCGGAACCGCCGCTGGTCTCGATGCGGGCGATGCTCGGGGCCACCTTCAAGGCGGCCTCCTTCATGGCCTTCTCGGTCGCGTCGTTGACGTCCTGGGCGTAGGCGCTGAGGGCGACGAGCAGGAATAGGGCGGGAGTAATGCGGCGGATCATCGGAAAGGTCCTACTCGCTCACGGTTGGGATTTTTAGGTCCCATAGGTCCTATATGACTCATCAAGACAGAGCTATCTCTTCGGCAGGGGGGCCAAATCCATGTGGACGGCCGTCAGCTTGTCGCCCCGGCGGATCTCGATCTGCACTTTTTCGCCGGGGTTGTAGCGCTTGAGCAAGTCCTTGAATACGTCCGTGCTGTAGACCGGCTCGCCGTCGAGGTAGATGACCAGGTCATCGGGCTTCAGGCCGGCCCGGGCCGCGGGCGAGTTCGGCTCGATCGCCTCGATGTACGGCGGGGTCCGCTCCACCACCTTCGGGACGAAGATGATCCCGGTGTGGACGCGGGCCGCCTTGGGGCCGCCGTCGTCCGGCTTCGGGTCGGCCTTCACCCACTTGTCGTGAACAGCCAGGTCCACGAACTCAGCCAGGGTGAACGTTTTCTTCTCCCCCTTGATGATGACCTCGGCCTTGGTATTCAGGGGCATGGCGTAGTTAACCCAGGTGTCCGTCTGGTTGTTGCGGAACTCCTTGCCGATGATCCCGAGCAGGTTCCCCTTGCGGTCGATGACTGCCCCGCCGGCCGCGCCGGGGTTGTTCGTCACCGTGTCCAGGTACAGCACGTCGCCGTGGAAGGGGACCTCGAACTGCCCGCGGCGCGCGGACAGCTTGCCGATTGCCGTGACCATCGCCCGCTGGACGCTCATCATCTCGTCGCGCTCGGCCACCTTGTACATGTTGGAGAGCGCCATGACCCACGCGCCGGGCTCGACCTTCATGCTCTGCGCCGCGGCCGCGACGTCGTAGTACGGCAGCTCGAGCGGGATGACCTCCTTCTTCGGCTGCACGATCTCCACGATCGCCGCGTCGAACTCCGGCTCGATCACCTTGACCTTGAACGGGTACTTCCGGCCGTCCGGCAGATGGAGCCGTAGCTCGCGGCCGTCGAGAAACGGGGCGGCGGCCGTCAGGATGTGCCCCTGAGGGGAGACGATGATTCCCGTGCCGAACGACTCGGCCCCGCGATACCCGCCGGCACCATACAGCTTGACCAGTTTCTCGTTCGCCTCCAGGGCCACCTTGTCGTACGGGTTGGTGGCCCGGGCGGCGCTCGCGGCGGCGAGGAAGCAAATTACCGGAAGAAGCTTCTTCATAGTTGTTGAGCTCGGACAGGACTTATAAGTCCCGTAGGTCCTATAGGTCCTATGCAACTGCTACTTCATCTGGTGGCTCTTGATCGTGAACATGGCGAATCGCCTGTCGCCGTGGCGGACTTCCATCCGGTGCGGCAGGGTCTTGCCGCCGGCGTCCTTGAAGTCCGCGAAATACAGCTCGCACGGGTCGGGGTCCTTCTCGCGGTCCACATACACCTCGCCGGCGATCAGGGCCCCTTCCGGGTACGGGTCCTTGCCTTTGAACTGCGGGTTGAGGTCGCCCCGGTAGAAGTACCACTTCGACACCACGTCCGCGTGCTCGGTCCGGATGACCTCGGCCCACAGCCGGACGTCCTCGTACTTCTTTGGCTTCGACCCGTCAGCGGGCATTATGTACACGGGCTCCATCCCGGCATGGTTGCAGCGGTCCCCCTCCGACCCCTTCGGACCGAGCGTCAGGAAGCGCTTGTACTGGTACAGGGCCATCAGCAGCCCGCCGGTTAAGGGCGGGTCGGTCAGGTCGGCCGACGTCAACCCCTGCTTCAGCGGCTCGAGTTTGTACTCGGCGAGGCCGAGCTGCAGCGAGATCAGTGGGTGCGCCTCCTTCGCGTCCGCCGGGTCCGTGAACTCGGTCATCTTTATCGTGAAGTCGCCGCCGCGCATCTCCCGGTCGTAGCTGCCGGTCCACACCCAGTCGCCGGTCACGTTCGAGTAGTCGGCCAGCTTCTTGAGGGTGGCCAGCACCCGGTCCCGCTCCTGGCGGTTGTAGTAGTAGTTGGCGAATCCCTTGCGCTCCTCAAAATACTTGGCCCCCTCGCCGAACGCCTTCGGCTTGGGCGGGGGCGGCGGGGCCCCCGGCCCGGTCGGCCCCTTGCGGATGACCGGCGGCGTGTAGCTCATGAGGCGGACCAGCGTCTCCTTCCGCTGGTTCGCCTGCTTGTACGTGACCGGCAGCCGCCACTCCTTCGGGTAGATGCCGAGCGCCGATTTGAACTGGTTCTGGCTGCGAATCTCGCGGCCGGCGAAGTTCAAGAGTTCGTCGCCCTCGGAGATCCCGCGGCGGGCCGCGTCCGAGTCCTCGAGCACCTGGTTGACGATCAGCCGGGCCAGGTCGCCCTCCTCGTTGAGCTGGGTGTTCACCGTGGCCCCGAGGGTCGCGTGGTCGCAGAAGATGCCGGCCCGCATGTGCACCAGGAAGTTCTTCGCGGTGTTGATCGGCAGCCCGTAGCCGATCCCGGTGTTGAACGCCCCGCGCTTGCCCGGCGCCCCGCCGTACACGAGCCCGACCACCTGCCCCTTCATGTTGAAGATCGGCCCGCCCGAGTTGCCCTGGTTGGCCGTCGTGTCGTACTGGATGGCGTCGGTGTGCTCGGCGAACCCGAAGTCCGAGTAGCGGCCGACCCCGCTCACCAGGCCGAACGTCACCGACGGAGTGAAGTCGGTGGACAACAACTGGGCGTTGCCCATGATCATCGTCCAGTCCCCGGGCTTCAGCTCGCCGCTGTCGCCGAGCTCGGCGAACGGGAACGTCTCCCCGGCCTTCTTCGGGAACAACTTCATGAGCCCGACGTCGCCGGTCCGGTCGCAGCCGACCGTGACCGCGTCGTACAACTCCCCGTTTGACAACCCGCAGGCGAATGTCGGGGTCACGCCGGTCATCCCCTCGGCCGCGACCACGTGGTAGTTGGTGAGGACGTACCCTTCCTTGTCGATGATCACCCCCGACCCACCGCCCGCGATCCGGCCCCGGGGGTCGGACTGGAACTCCTTGATGAACACCGACACGACGGCCGGCTGGAGCTTCTTGACCAGCTTGACCCGGTCCTGCTCCGCGTCCTTGAC
>DATFWZ010000262.1:0-12564 GCA_035258765.1 Gemmataceae bacterium | reverse complement strand
CCATACGTCCTATGGGACCTATGGGAAGGACCGCCACTCACCACTTACACCTCAACTTTGATCGTCAGCGACCCCGCCTCCGGGTCCTCGCTCATTTCCTTGATCTGTCCGAGCTGGGCGGCTTTTCGTTTCAGGGCTTCGCGAGTCACCGAGTTGACCGCGTCGTTCAGCTCCTTCCGGACGTCGCCCATGACCCCTTCTAGTTTCTCCGTGGCCTCGCCCTGGAGCCTTTCCTGCTGACGCTGTGCCCGCCGTTCCAGCTCCGTTTTGGCCTGCTCGGACAGCTGTTTGCGGATCTGTTGGCCGCGAGGGCCGACGTCGTCGTACCCCCACCCCTCCTTCTCCTGTTCCAGCTCGATGTGCTCTTCCTTCTCGGCCTTGACACTGACCTCGCCCTTGTTCGGGTCCACGGTGACGGTCACTCCGTCCTTTGTGCGGACCAGTTTGCCGTCCTTCTCCTCGAATCCGCGGCCCTTCAGCTCGCCCTCGAGCAGGTCGGCCATCTGGTCGCCGGGCAGGATCTCGAGGATTTCCAGGTCGGAGCACACCTCGTCCGAGGCCGACAGATCCTGGCTAATGCTCTCCTTAACGCGGATGCGGTAGGCTCGACTCATGACATTCCTCGATTCGGGCTCGCCTCAGTCAATTCCGGCAAAGGCACTGTAGGGAACGCCCTCCGTGGCGTTCCGGAAGCCTCGGCATTCCAAGAGCTTCCGCGGTGTTTCCGGGGCTGCGGAACGCCACGGAGGGCGTTCCCTACGGTCATCCGATGCGTAACGGCTCCAACTGCTGCAACACGCGTTCGGCCCGGTCGGCGACGGTCGTGAACTGGAATCGCTCCCACTCGCCGAGCCAGAACTTGCTGGCCGCGTAGTCCTCGTCCAAATATCCGCTCCGGCGCGCCGCTCGCTCCCAACCTCGCAGTCGTTCCGCCTGGCGGAGCACGGCCAAGGCATTCCGCTGCGTCTCCAGCCGGTCGGCCAGTCGCGGCGGGCCGGAGCCTTGCAGCCCGCCGGTCCAGAACGTCGGGGCCATGTCCGGGGTCGCCAGGACGCGACTCATGACCACCAGCAGGAACCGAACCAGGTCCCGGCGGCCCGCGACATCCACCGCCTGCGTGAACGCGTCGATGACGCGCCCCTGCGCCTGGCCCTGCTGGCTGAGCTGGGCCCAGTCGCCAATTTGCCCCTTGGTCCGCTCGATCTCGAGCCAGCGGTGTTCGAGGACCGGCTGCAGCGCCTCCAGGACAAAGGTTCCCGGCTCGGTCAGCCACACGTTAAACGACGGGACGGTGGCGGGCTTCTCGCCGGCGAAGTCGTTCGGGTGGGCCAACCACACGAGGGCGTTTTCCCCGAACACCGGCGATGTCCGCAGGCCGGCGGCCAGGTCCGAGTCGCCCCGCATCGCCTCGTAGGCGAGGAAGAACAACAGCCGGTCGGCGATGGTCAGGTTCCTGTCGTCCGCTTTCCAGACCGGCCGCTCGTCCTTCGGCTTGCTCGCGGTCACCCAGATCAGGAAGTCGAGAGAGTGCTTCGAGAAGGACAATGTCAACTTCTCGACCGCTGACCGCTCCCACAGGCGGCCGAACTTTGGCTCCCCGTTTCGGAGGAACCGGTCCCGCTTCCACGCCCCGGCCCGGACCAGGTACAGGACACACCCCTTCGCGAGCGAATCCCGGACCAGATCGACCGCCGCGGCGCTCAGGCATCGCGGCCGGTCCATCCGGTCGTGCACAAGCCGCAACGCCTGCTCGGCCGGGACCTGCTTGAGGAAGAAGCGCAGGATCCGGAGCAGGTTCGCCTCGAACCGCGACACCGATTTCGGTTGAGGCGTTTCACTCATGCGTTCCGGGAGGCAGGCTACCGGCTAATCGGTCCTGACCCTAACCCCTTTCGTTGCAGGCGTGGGTGCCAGATTGGCAGGGGACGTCGGGGGACATCCCAGCTGAAGATTGCCAAATTGACACAAACACACGTGGCAATCTTCAAATGCCACGGCCGCATCTCAAATCCGCTTCGGCTTCCTCCACAATCCTACCGCCCGGGGCGCCGGGAAACCATTCACCGCGACCTCCGCGCCGCGGACCCGAATCTCCAGCGTGTTCCTCTGTCGCCAGACCGGATCGTCGGCCCGGTAGCGATCGGTGAGGAAGTGGATCCGCTGGTTCGTGGACCCGATCCAACGCCGGGTCGTGTCCGGGAGCTCGCGGACGTACGGACCGTCCACGAGGATGTCGGTGCGGGCCAGGAGGGCGTCCACGTGCGGGTCGGCCATGGCGCGGGCCTGCTCGAGCGTGTAGCCGCTGAAGACCATGATGCTCAGGCCGCGTCCCCGGACGTCCCCCGCGAGCGCCGCGGCCCCGTCGGCATGCGCCAGCGGCTCGCCGCCCAGAAGCGTAATTCCTTCGATCCCGTCGGCCCGGGCCGCGTCCACGCGGGCCAATACTTCAGAGATGAGCATCGACTCGCCGCCGGAGAACGGAAGGAACTCCGGGTTACAGCACCCCGGGCACCGCAGGGGGCAGCCCTGGCACCACAACGCGAACCGCTTGCCAGGGCCTTCCGCCTCCGTGCAAGGAACGATCTGCGCGATTTGGAGGCGGGTTTCGGGCATCCGGGGTTCCCGTCCGAGGGCTGTCCATTATAGCGCGCGGCCGCGGACCCGCACCACGCCGGAAGCCCCCTCCTCGCCGTCGATCTCGATCAGGCGCTCCAGGAACAAGCGCACCACGGCCGCGTTGGTCGTCAAGTGCTTGGTGACCGCGGAGACGTGGTACTCGGACTCGCCCTCGACAACGGCCAGCGGCAGCAGGAGCTGGTCCGCGCTGTGCGGGTCCACGGGCAGCCCGGCCCGGACGTGAGCCAGTGCTTCAGTAGCCGCCTCGTCGGCCACGGCTTCGGCCGGCTTACCGCGCGCGCCCAGGCCGAAGAACAAAGTCGGAACCGCGCCGCCCACGGTGATCGCCAAAACGCTCCCCGGACCACCCTCCCACTCCTCGAAAGCGACTTCGGGCTCGATTCCAGCATCCCGAAGGCGGACCGTCGCGCGCCTGGCTTGCCGCTTCGCGACGTGATCCGGCAGTCCTGCTATTGCGCTCAGGACTGAGGCGGACTGGTGAGTCACCGTCCCGGTCAGACGGACCGGCCGCAGGTCCGTTGGCTGCTGAATGTGAGCGACGATCCGGCCGCCGCCGCGAGGGTAGAACCCGGGCCGCGTCATCCCCAATCCGACCTGTAAACCCATTCGCTCCAGGTAAGCCCGCCACGTCGTTTCGAGGAAATGGAAGCACGGGGCTTTTTCGTTGTGCGTACCGCCCTCGATGACGACCTCGCTCAGTCCGCCACTCAGAGCCAGGGGGAGGTAGACCGTGTGCAGAACCAGGGCGGTCGCGCCGGCGGTGCCGATCTTGAATTCGTACCGGCCCGGCCGGACCATTTCGGGCAGGAACGTGAATTGGCTCGACCCGACGGAGTCACCGGTCACCTTCGCGTTCCCGATCCGTGCCGCGGCCCGGACGGACATCAGGTGCTGCGGTTGTAGTCCCGGCTTCGGCTTCCGCCGTGCCCGGACGTTGCGCATGCGGAATGGCTTCCCCGTCAGGAGCGACAGGGCCAACGCGGAGCGGACGATCTGCCCGCCGCCTTCACCGAAGGAGCCGTCGATGTCGAGCATGCGCAAGTAACGCCGATTCTAGGCCGGTCGGGAAATGAGAGAACCGGTCGGCGAGAGGTTCAGGGTCGCGGGGCGGATGCGGCCTGGGACGCGAGCGGGAGCGCTGACAACCTACCCGTCGCCGGGCGCTCGGCGTGCACGACGACCGCCCGCAGGACGAGTAGCCGCTGCACGCGCCGGTCCTCCAGCGTCTCCGTGAACGCCGCGTGCCCGAACGTGTCCTCCCAGTAGGAGTCGGTGCCGATCACGAGCAGCTCATTCGGCGAAATTGTCACGTCGAACGCCGCGCCCGGGAACGTTTCGGTCGTCTGGTCCCGGCGGCCGTCCGGGTCGTTGGGCAGCAACAAAGCGCGGTCGCGGTACCGCGCCCAGGGAACGAGCTGCACTAGCGCCCTGCCGTCGGCCGCGTCCCGGACAGTTAAGTCAAACCCGAGTTGGACGAACGGGCGGGCAAATCGAGCCGGGCCGTCGTCGGCGCCCGGGATCGGGAAGGCGGCGCGCTCGAGCGCGCCGCTGACATGCAATTCGGCCGGCTTTTCGAGGGCGAAGGTGCGGCCGCGGTGGCCCCGATTGGTCCGCGGGTCCTCGATTAGCCGCCTCAGGGGCCCGGGGGCCGTGTCGCTCGTCACGCCCACCCGCAGGCCGGCGGATTCCAGCACCCGACGCGTCTCGAATGGGAGCATCTGCTCGTCCACGCGATCCCACGCCCGGCGGTTGATCTCCTCGCCGCCCTCGGTCCGCTCGATGACGACGTATTCGAGGTAAGCCGTGTCCGTGTCCGTCGTCGGGTGGAGAAGCTGGTATTGCGAAGACGAATGCGTGACGCCCCCGCCGGTACGAAAGCAACCGGCGAGCACAAGCGCTGCGATGCCGACGAGAAACCCGCCCACGAGGCGCATCGAGGACATCCTTGTCCCGAATTGATTGAAACCCTTTGGTTAGTGGCGGGGATACCCGCGCCGCGGAGTGCGGTCAAGGAGGAAGGGGCAAAACCGCATTTTGTCACGCTTCCACAGGTACCGCAAACGTCGCGGGCTTTCTAACTCTTCGCACCAGTCGCAACGCGGGCGCCCGGTATGGGAGCACAAACCGGGCAATAAACACCAGGTGGCACGCGGTACCGCCGATGTCGCAGATGTGCAGTAGCTCGTGCGACCGGATCACTCCCGGCCACAGGACCGGCCAGTTTGCCAATTCGATGACGGCCCCGCCGGTGTAGAACGCGGCCCCGGTCATCGCCCAAGCCATCCCGCGCCAGCCGGTGGCCTTCCAGTAGTGCCACAGCCCGGCCGTGGCCAGCCAGCCCATTCCGAGGTAGAGCCCGACCATGACCGCGTGGGCCGGCTTCGGCAATAGCCAAAGCGCCGCGATGCCGACGACCGCGAACGCCCATTCCCCGACGAGCAATGCCACCCGAAACCGGCCGTGGAGCAGCAAGGCGATGATCGGCGTCGCGGTACCCGCGATCATCAGGTAGATCGCGCTCATGTCGAGCTTCTGGTAGAGCCGCAGGTCGTCCGCCGGAAGTTGCAGGGCGTGGTACAGACCGCTTGACGAGTACAGAATGACCGTGCACGCGCCGAAAACCATTGCGCACAGCCGTCGCGGCTGCTCCCCGCGCGTGATGCGGACGAGGAAGAGCGCCGCAACCACCGCGACCAGGGCCATCAACAAGTGGGAGGCGGAGGCGAAGGGGTCGCGCAAGGTGTTCAAACCGGTCTCCGGTCGGCGGGCGCGGTACCCGCCGCATCGGCGGCCGGGGGCACTCGAATCCATACAAACCACGAGCCGGGAACCCGAGACGGGCCCGGCGCGTCCAGCCTACAATAGATGTTTCGAATCCCCCGACCATACGGAATTTGCCGACATGTGGCCCGCGCTGGCCCCCAAAGTCGAACGCTACCGCGAGCTCGAGCGGCTCCTCGTTGACCCGGTCGTGGTCACCGACCCGGCCCGGTACGGCCCGCTGGCCAAGGAGCACGCGTCCCTGGCCAAGCTGGTCAAGCCGTACCTCGACTATGAGCAGATCGGGGAGAGCATCCGCCAGGCCGACGCGCTCCTCGCGGCGGAAACCGACTCGGAGATGCGGGCCTACGCCGAAGAGGAACTAAAGACCCTGAAGAAGCGGCACGCCGAGCTGAAGGCCCGCGTCGAGGACATGCTCCTGGTCGATCCGGCGGAGGACTTTGACCGGCTGATTGTCGAGATCCGGGCCGGGACCGGCGGCGACGAGGCCGCCCTGTTCGCGGGCGACCTCTACGACATGTACACCCGGTACGCTCGGGCCCAGGGGTGGAACGTCGAGGGAATCGAGTTCAGCCCGGGTGAGGCGGGTGGGTTCAAGGAGGTCGTGTTCGGTGTGTCCGGGGACGGGGTCTACCAACAACTCCGCTATGAGTCCGGCGGGCACCGAGTCCAGCGGGTGCCGAAGACCGAAACCCAGGGCCGCATCCACACCTCCGCGGCGACAGTGGCAGTCCTGCCGGAGCCGGACGAGGTTCAGGTGGACATCAAGCCCGAAGACCTCGAGGTGGAGACGATGCGTGCCGGTGGGGCCGGCGGGCAGCACGTCAACAAGACTGAGAGTGCCGTCCGCATCTGGTACAAGCGCGGGACGCCCGACGAGATCGAGGTGAAGTGCCAGGACGAGCGGAGCCAGCACAAGAACCGCGACCGGGCCATGCGGATCCTGCGCAGCCGAATCTATGAGCAGCAGCAGGCGAAATTGCACAAGGAAAGGGCGGAGGCCCGCAAGTCGATGATCGGCTCCGGCGGTCGCAACGACCGCATCCGGACCTACAACTTCCCCCAGAACCGCGTCACCGATCACCGCGTCAACCTGACGATGCACTCCCTCGACTCGGTCATCGCCGGCGAGCTCGAAGGGCTAATCCAGGCCCTGCGCGAGTTCGACAAGAAGCAGCGGCTCGGGCAGGTCTGACTCCCGCTCCTCCCGAACGCGGTTTCTGATCTCTCAATTACACACACCCCTTGAAAAGAAACGACGCCCTGACGACGGTCGGATCAACATCCGGTACTTCTCGGTCCCAGGCTCTGCCTGGGAACGCACTGCTTGCGAGGCTCTGCCTCGCGTCCCGGCCGGCAGAGCCGGCCGCCCATTGCGTTCCCCGGGCAGAGCCCGGGAACGAGAATTGGTGAGGGCTATCTGTTGCCGTATTGCTTCTCGTAATAGCGCAAGTATTCTCCCGAACGCACCTGGTTCACCCACGGCTGGTTGGACCGGTACCAGGTGATCGTCTCCAGCATTCCGTCCCCGAATGTCACCTGCGGACGCCAGCCCAGCTCCCGCTCCGCCTTCGAGCAGTCGATCGCGTACCGCCGGTCGTGCCCCGGGCGGTCCTGGACGTGCTTGATCAGGGTTTTCGGCTTGCCGAGCAGCTCGAGTAGCTTGTGCGTCAGGTGGAGGTTGGGCATCTCGCACCGGCCGCCGAAGTTGTAGACCTCCCCGGCCTTCCCCTTACGCCACGCGACCTCGACCCCCCGGGCGTGGTCCAGGACGTGTATCCAATCGCGGATCTGCATCCCGTCGCCGTACACCGGCACCTGCTGATCGTTCATCAGGTTGGTGATGAACAGCGGAATCAGCTTCTCGGGAAACTGGTAGGGGCCGTAGTTGTTCGAGCACCGGGTTATGACCGCGTCCATTTCGAAGGTGTGCGCGTACGCGAGCACGAGCATGTCCGCGGCCGCCTTACTCGCCGAGTACGGGCTGCTCGGCGCGAGCGGGGTCGTCTCGGTGAAAAACCCCGTCGGCCCGAGCGAGCCGTAGACCTCATCCGTCGAGACCTGGACGAACCGCTTGACCTTCTTCGCCCGGGCCGCGTCGAGCAGCACCTGCGTCCCGAGCACGTTAGTCCGCACAAACGGGCCGCTGTCGAGAATGCTCCGATCGACGTGGCTCTCGGCGGCGAAGTTGATGATCGCGTCCACGCCGTCGCCGAGTGCCTCTGATACCGCATTCCGGTCGGTGATGTCCCCGCGGACGAAGCGGTATCGCGGGTCGTCCGCGACGTCGGCGAGGTTGGCCAGGTTGCCGGCGTAGGTCAGCGCGTCGAAGTTGACGATGCGGACGGCCGGGTCGCTCCGCAACAGGTGGCGGACGAAGTTGCTGCCGATGAAGCCGCAGCCGCCGGTCACGAATAGGGTCGGCATGGTCACGGGTCCCGTGGCGAACGGAAGGATATTACGGGTTGTGCCGGTCGGGAAACAGGTAGGGGCTGGAAAAACCGTGCGGGCCGGAATGGGCGTGACACCGGCCCGCGGACGGCAATAAACTACACGCGAACGACTTGCGCCCGGCGGGTGCCGCCGCCGGGCCGACGATGACGGATCATCTCTCCCGCCGGCAACGGACGCCCAATCCGCCTCATTCGATCGTACCAGGGCCGCCGCCGGCACCCGCCCGGCCCGCCACCCGGAGGCCGACCGTGACGCGGTCCCCCTTCCTCGCCCGATGCGCCGCCCTCGTCGCCGCGTGCGGGCTGTTCCTCCTGACGGCCGCGGCCCAGGACCCCGCCGACGCCAAGGCCAAGCAGATCGCGGACCTCGAAAAGCAGATCGCGGAGATCCAGAAGAAGATCGCCGACCTCAAGGGCCCGGCGGCGAAGAAGACGCTGAGTCTAGCCGATGCCAACACCTGGCGGGGCATTCGCGGGGCGGCGCTGTCGCCGGACGGGGCCTGGTTCGCACACCGCGTCGGCCCGGCCGAGGGCGAGTCGGAGCTGATCCTCAAGCCAGTCAAGGGCGACAAGGAGATCAAGTTCTCCGCGGGCGGCGGGTTCGCGCCAATGGCCTTCTCGGCCGATTCGAAGTGGTTCGCGACGTCGGTGCTGCCGCCGCCGCCCAGTCCCGGCCCGTCATTCCTGGCGGCGCTCGCCGCCCGGCGGACACCGAAGGTCGTGCTCGTCAACCTCGGGACCGGGGATAAGTCGGAGTTCGAAGGCTATTCGTCGTTCGCGTTCAACGGCGAGGCGGCCACACATGTTGCTTTCCGCAAGGCGCGGGCGGATGCGCCGCCAATCACCGGCCCCGGCCCCGGGCCAAGCCCGACCCCGCCGCCCGGCCCCGGCGGGCCGGCGAGCATACCCCCGACGACCACGCACTCTGGTACCGACCTCGTCATTCGCGACCTGTCGGCCGGGACCGAGCTGACGCTGGGCAACGTCGCGGAATTCGCATTCAACAAGAAGGGGACGTGGCTGGCACTGGTGATCGACTCGGCCGGGCAGACCGGCAACGGCGTCCAGCTTCGCGACATGAAGACCGGCACTCTCCTACCGCTCGATACCGCGAAGGCCACCTACCAGAGCTTGACATGGCACGAAAATGGCGACGCCTTCGCCCTCCTGAAGGGCGTCGAGGACAAGGCGGTCGAGAGCGGGAAGGCGTTCTCGGTCATTGGCTTTACTGATGTCGGCCCGTCCGCGAAGAAGACCACGTACGACCCGAGATCTGACTCCAGCTTCCCCAAGGGCTTGGGCATCACGACCAACCGCACCCCGTTCTGGACCGACGATCAGGGCGCATTGGTCTTCGGGATTGCGGAGCAGAAGCCGGCGACCGTCACCGAGGCGAAGAAGGAACCCGCGAAGGAGCCGGAGCCGAAGAAGGACGGACCCCCGGGCACCCGGCGCGGGCCCGGGGCCGCGCCCGCGGGCTCCCCGGGTGCGGGCAAGCCGGACCTGGTCATCTGGCACTGGAAGGACGAGCGACTCCAGTCGCAGCAGCAGGTGCAAGCGCCGTTCGACAAGAGCTTCAACTTCGCCTGCCTGTACCTCGTCAAGGACAAGAAGTTCGTGCGCCTGGCCGACGAGTCGGTTCGCAACGTCCAGGTCGCGCCGAAACACAAGTTCGCCATCGGGACAGACACCCGCGACTACCAGCTCATGAGCACCCTGGACGGCAAGCGGTTCGAGGACGTCTACGTCACCGACCTGTCCACCGGGGAGCGCAAGAAGGCGCTGACCAAGGTGCGCTGGGTCTTCGGCCCGTCCACCGACGGGACGCACCTGCTCTACTACGACGACGGCCACTACCGGACGCTCGAGCTGGCCACCCTGAAGACGTTCAACATCTCCGAGAAGGCGACGACCGCGTTCTTCGACACCGAGGACGACCATAACATCGACCGCCCGCCGACCCGGTCGGTCGGCTGGAGCTCGGACGGCAAGTCGGTGCTCGTATCGGACAACTGGGACGTCTGGCAGCTCGACGTCCACGGCGACACGGCCACGAACCTGACCCTGGACGGTAAGCTCAAGGGCATCCGCTATCGCGGGCGGGTCGCTCTCGACCCGGAGGAGAAGGGAATCGACCTCACGAAGCCGGTGTACTTCTCGATGCAGGAGGAGCGGACGAAGAAGTCCGGGTACGGGCGCGTGGACCCGGGCAAACAGGGCGTCAACGTGCTCATCTCGGAGGACGCCGAGATCGGGTCGCTGACCAAGGCGAAAAAAGCGGACGTGTTCGCGTACACGCGCCAGACGAACAAGGACTACCCGGACTTTTGCCTGACCGACGCGACGTTCAAGAACGGCAAGAAGGTCACCAACGCCAACCCGCAGCAGTCCGATTACCTGTGGTCGTCTGGCGCTCGCCTCGTCGATTACGTCGGGCTGAATGGGCAAAAGCTGCAGGCGGCGCTGTTCCTGCCGGCCGACTTCCAGCCCGGCAAGCGGTACCCGACGGTCGTTTACATCTACGAGAAGCTCTCGGACGCCCTGCACCAGTACCAGGCGCCCAACAACTTCGGATTCAACAAGTCGATCTACACGAGCAACGGCTACGCGGTGCTGATGCCGGACATCAAGTACCAGCTCAACGACCCGGGCGTGTCCGCCGTGAAGTGCATCCTGCCGGCCCTGGACGCGGCCATCGCGACGGGCGTCGTCGACCCGGCCAATGTCGGCCTGCACGGGCACTCGTGGGGCGGGTACGAGACCGCGTTCCTGGTGACACAGACCGATCGGTTCAAGGCCGCGATCGCGGGTGCCCCGCTCACGGACCTGATCAGCATGTACAGCTCGATCTACTGGAACGCGGGCATCGCCAACCAGCAGATCTTCGAGTCGAGCCAGGGCCGGTTCACGGCCGGGTACTGGGAATTGCAGGAGGCGTACATCCGCAACTCCCCCGTCTACCACGCCAAGCGCGTGACCACGCCCCTGCTCCTACTGCACAACGACAAGGACGGGGCGGTCGATTTCACGCAGGGGGTGGAGTACTTCAACACGCTGCGGCGGCTGCAGAAGCCGGTGGTGATGTTGCAATACAAGGGGGAGAACCACGGGCTGGCGAAGCCGGAGAACCGCAAGGACTACGCGATCCGGATGCGGGAGTTCTTCGACCACCACCTGATGGGCAAGCCGGCCCCGGACTGGTGGAAGGAGGGGGTGCCGCATCTGAAGATGGACGACCATCTCAAGGCAAGGCCGAAGGACTAATTGGTCGTTGAGTCCGTCGATTGCCTCCGATACGTTTAGCGGGCGTGCCGCCGGCACGCCCGCTAAACGTAAGAGGAGTGGCGATGGTCATCGCCTACCACGTCATCATGAGTGCCTATGGGTTCTGGTTGCCAAATGACCCCAGAGGTTCGTGGTCCGATAACATTCGCAAGTTTGAGCTTCTGTGCTTTGGCCCACCAACCAGAGTTCGGAACAACGAATTCGTGGCTCATGTTCCACACAACCGGCGCTTGCGCGAAGCGGCCAAGGAAGTGCTCGATTACCCGCCCGTCGTGTTTACAGCCGAGCAAATTGAAGTCATAGGCAAGGGATTCGCCCAGTTCGTCGAGAAGTCCGGCGTCACGTTCTGGGCCGTGTCGATCCTCGACGATCACATTCATGCCGTCTACATGCGCCATCGGTACAAGAGCGAGATGGTAAATAACCTTCTGAAGGGTGAGCTAACGAAGTCGCTCGTCGAGTGGGACGTCCATCCCCTCAGGAGTCACGTTCGACCAGGCGACCGACCACCGCCGTGCTGGGGTCGGAAGTGGTGGACGGTGATAGATAATCTGGATCACTTGCAGCAGGCGATTCCTTACGTAGAGGACAATCCTCTTATGGATGGTCGGCACAGGCAGACGTGGGGTTTCGTGGTGCCCTATCCAATCACGCTGGCAGAGTGGAAGGCCAAGAAAGGGCAGACTCCCGTTTAGCGTTCGTGCCGTCGGCACGAACGCTAAGCGGGGGGTTCGTCTTTCTTGTCAGCGGCATCCTCGATCTGCCGCTGCACGTCCGGTGGCACCGGCCGGGTCCCCTTGCACTTCGTCTTTGCCCACGTCGTGCAACCCAGGAAGTACCGCCCGCGGGCCGAACACAGCTTCATGGCCGCCCCGCACTCGGGGCACAACTCCTTCACTTCGACGTTCGGCAACCCCTTCTTCGGCGGCGGGGCCGGCAACACGTCCTTGAGCTTCGCCTTCAAATCGGCCGGGATCGGCTTGGCGTTGCGGCACTTCGGGTAGCCGCTGCACGACAGGAACGGCCCCCGCCAGCTCTTCTTCACCACCATCTTCGACCCGCACTTCTCGCAGTTGATCCCAGTCTCGATCGGCGGTTGTGGCCTCTCGCCGGTCTTGTCGGCCTCGAGAGTTGTCTTGCAATTCGGGTCGCTGCACGTGAAGTACGGCCCCCGCTTGCCCAGCCGCCAGAGCAGGTTCTTCCCGCACGTCGGGCACGGGTGCGTCGTCGGCTTGCACGTGACGACGATCTGGTTGTTGTCGCCGAGGTTGGCGATCGTGTTGCACCCGGTCCCGTCCGCCTTGTACGTGGAACAGCTCAGGAACGTCCCCCACCGGCTGGAGCGAGGCACCATCGGCGACCCGCACGTCGGGCACTTGACCTCGATCATGGTTAGGTCCTGCTCCCC
>DATFWZ010000261.1:0-6422 GCA_035258765.1 Gemmataceae bacterium | reverse complement strand
CGTACGTCCGCGGCCGCCCGCCCGGCCCCTTGGGCGGCTTGCGAAACAGGTGCTCGATGTTGTCCCACTGCCGGTCCGTCAGATCGCTGGGATAGCGCGTCCGTGCACTCATGCGGCGAACGCTACCATGACCGAACGGAGCCGCGAAGGCCAGTTTCTAGACGCCCTCTAAGGAATGGCCCGTCAACGCCAGACCTTTCAGAGTGGGTCAGGGTGAGGCGGAGCCCGACGCGCCAAGCGAGGGCGACGCCGAATGTACTTAGGCGCGCTGGGAACCAATGGACCTCCGCTGACGCTCGGCGTCGCCCTCGCTTGGCGCGTCGGGCTCCGCCTCAATCTATTAGCCCCGCGGCCTCCTGCCGCAGCCGCGCCAGGACCCGCGACTTGGCGATGAACACCGCGTTCGGTGTCGTCCCCAGCTCGGCCGCCACCTGCGCCGCCGGCACCTCCTCCAACACGAATCGCCGGAACATCGCCCACGTCTTCGGCTCGAATTCCGGCCGCAACAGGTCGAGCAACCGGCGGGTGACGTACACGTCGTGCTCGCGGTCCCACGCCGCGGCCAGGGGGTGCGTCTCGTCCTCGAGCTGGGCCAGGTAGCCGCCGAAGTCCGTCCCGCCCGCGGCGGCCGGGCGGAGCCGGCTGGCCTTCCAGAAGTCGCGGGCGCAGTTCACGGCGATGGCCCGCAGCCACGCCCGGAAGGCACCCGTGCGCTCGTTGTGCCGGAACTCCGGGAACCGGCGGACGACGACCGTGAGCACCTCCTGGACGAGGTCGTCCGCCTCCGCGGGCCGCACGCCGGCGCGAATCAGCCAGGAGCGGATGAGCGGCGTGTAGAGGTCCACGAGCCGACTCCAGGCGTCCCCGTCGGGGTCCCGGAGCCGGGCGAGCAGGCTGGCGGAGGTCGCGGTCATGACCCGTCTCCGCGGGTAACCACGCTGTCGATTCTACTACGTTGACCGTGCCCGATGCTTGGTCCCGTGCGCCCGAGTCGTTGCGAACAGGAATGGATGGAGGCCCCGCGGGCCGAAGCGCCCTGGTCGAGCGACGCCACCAGCTTCATCACCGCGGCTGGGTCCACCGGCTTGACCAGGTGGTGGTCGAACCCGGCATCCCGCGACTGCTCGCGGTCAGACTCCTGGCCCCAGCCAGTGACCGCGATCAGGACCATGCCCCGGCCCCACGACTGCGGCCGGGACAGTCATCGACCTGATCCGGGAGGTCCACGCTGACGGCCGGACGGTCGTCGTCGCCTCGCACGACCCGCGGCTGACGCGACTGGCCACAGCCGCGTGGGCCCTGGACGGTGGGCGGCTGGCTCATGCGTGACGCTACTCGCCCCGCCGGGCGTCTTCTGCCGCCAGCGCCTCGTTCCAGGCGGTCTCGGCGTCATCGACCGCGACGACCCGGTCGCGGTGAGTCAAGACGCCGAACCCGTGCTCCTCGTCCCAATTGCAGCCGAACTCGAACCCGACGTACGCGGCCCCGTCGCGGACGGCCGCCAGGACGTAGACGGTCCCGACGCCGATCAGAGTCCGCAGCTCGTCCGGCCGGTCAATCTCGGGCATGGTCCCGTCCATGCGGGCACTGGTCTTATTCCCACGCCAGACCTGGTAATCCCGGAAGTCCGCGGCGAGGATCGCGTCGCGGACCGCGTCGCCACGTTCCAGCAGGTAGCGGATCGCCGCGGCCTGCTCGGCCGACGGGGGCGTCGGCCGCTCCTGGTCCGGGACGTTGACGCCCAGGCAGGTCGTGCCGTCCGAGGCGTCTTCGGAGCTGAGCTCCGTGTAAGGCCCCAACCTCTCCTGAAAACCGGCCCACGCGGGCAACACGGCCTCACCGACCCACTGGTACTCATCCCACTTCAGCCGCGGGAACGGCGGCAGGTCCAACGGGGGTGGGGTGGCGGCTCCGGGGAGGCGCGCCGTCGTTTGAACCAGCCCATGGTTTCTTCTCTACAACGCATCACAACGATGACAGTCCGCATGCGCCACATTTATTTCACGCCGGTCCGAACTCCTGATAACGCTCCCGCGCATATCGCGTCGCGATCAATCCCGTCGCCTGCTCCACATTAATGGCCTGCACCAACACCCCTTCCTGCCCGTACGGCAAGTACGCCTGACACTGGCCCGACGGGTTAATGAGACTCGTCGCCGATTCCTGGAAGCGCAGGGCGTAATTCACGCTGGCAAAGTAGATGGTGTTCTCAATGCTGCGCATCATCATTGCCTTCTCGTAATAAGGCGCGCCGGTCGCGCCCCAATCCGTTAGCCGGATACCGTCCCGGTCGCTTCCGATCTGGTGGGGGTGAAAAACGATCTTGGCGCCCCGCACCGCGGCCCAGCGCACCGTCTCGGGGTAGCGCCAGCCTTCATGGCAAATCGCGATGCCGAACTTCATCCCGTTGACCTCGAAGAGCTGCCGCGTATTCCCGGGCACGTAGAACGCATCCTCGCTCGGGGCGACCTGGTTCTTGGTCTGGACTCCCATCAGCCGGCCCTTGGCGTCGAACACAACCGCGACGTTCAGCCGGCCGGCCTCCGTGAGCCGTTCCGTCCCGAGGATGACGGCCACCGCATATGCACGCGCGAACCGCGCCACCTCCTGGAAAACGCGTTCCTGGTCTGTCGGGCTAAAGGGCAATACCTCGAAATTGACTCCGCGCAATCCGGGTAAGTAGGCTTCCGGGAAGCACACAATCTTCGCGCCCTGGGCCGCGGCTTCGGACACGAGCCACTGGACCTTGTCCAGGCCGTCATCAAGGGACGACGCGACGCGAGGCGACGCCAGGGCAATGATCATGGACGACCTCCGACGGGGAGTCACTCAGTTGCAGCGACCCGGTCCGTGATCACACCGGTGAGGACGCGAGCGCAAGGCAACATGCCGGCCTTTTGCAACGTCGCCCGCGAGGCCGCATTTGATGCGTTGCACCGCGCCGCGGGGATTTTGCCCATCTCGTAACACGTCCGCTTCAACTCTTGCACCAGGTAGCTGCCGTACCCGCGGCGCCGGAAAGGCTCCGCCACCGCCATGTAGATGTCGCCGTACGGGACGTTGTAATGGAACAGGATTCCCCCGGCCGCGACCACCGCGCCGGCGACTTCAATCACCCAGCCGGCGTCGGCATCGAGCTTTTGACTGGCGATCTGCGCCCGTTCGGCGTCGGTAGCCGTCCGAAACTCGGCCCCGGGCGGGGCCAGGTTCGTCGCGAGCGCGTCGTGAAAGAGGACGGTATTGCTCTCGATCCGGCTCGCGCAGTCGAAGAGCATGAGGGTCAGGAGGACGTCGTTCGTCTGGACCTCGATGCTCCTGGCCCGACTGGCCGCGGCCAGCCGCTCGAATAGCGGCAGCGCCGCCGCCCGGTGGGCGGGGAGGACGTAGAACTCGGTGATCACGTCCTTCGGGTCCCCGTGCACTCCGCCCACGAGCCCGTACCCGACGACCCGGCCATCCAGCCGGAAGAGGTACGAATCGGCCCACCCGCGCCCGTGCCAGGAGTCGAGGACGATCTGGCAGTTCATCTCCTGCCGATACAACTCTCGCAGTGCCCGCACGTCGTCCGGCTGCACGAGTACGACTTCCATTCGCATTGGTTCGGTCCTTCGCGGACTGCCGCCGCAATTGGTCAGCTCGCGTCGCGGGACTATTCGGCCATATAAGCCTCGACCGCCTGCCTGGCCTCGGCCAGGCCGGCCCCGGTCAGGTCGCGGTACAGCCGAATCGCGCGAATCTTCGCCCCGGCGGCCGCGAGCCTCTTGACCTCGTCGTGCAGAACGCCGGGCGGCAACTGGGGCGTGGGGCGTCGCGGCCGAGCGAGCGCGCCGACGAAGCCGATCACGGCCACGGCGGCGATAAACACCAGCGACCCCGGGTGATCGACGGGCACGCCGAAGATCGGGTTCAGGGACTGGAGCCACGCCAGGAGGGCCGCGATCGCGGCGCACACGGCGGCCGCGATCACCGCGTCCTAAAGCCGACTGCCGCGCTCGACGGCGTGCGCTGGCGGTTCGCGACCTTGCCCGATTGGATCCGGTGTTGACATCGACCCCTCCGCGGACGAACATTCCAACGCCCGCCGGGCCGGCCGGTCAAACAGCATACCACGAAATACAGCACTGCTGCGTCCGACCGGCCTTTCAGACGCCCGCGCGCCGCGCCAGGAGCCGTGCCAGTTGCCAGCGGCACTCCGCCTGCAGCGCCTCCGACCACTCCGACGCGAACTCGGCTGCCGGGGTGTGAAATACCTGGCGCCCGAACGCCCCGGCGACAGCCGCGAGCGCCGCGCCCCGGCACGTGGACGTCGGCCGCTCCGGGGCGCCGTACGCGATGTAAGCGACGGCGTTGGCGATCTGGAACCGGTCCGCGTTGCGAATCGTGTCGGCCGTGGCGACCCGGCACGCCCGCGCGACCGCGGCCCGGGCGGCCGCGACGCGCTTGCCGGTCGCGTACTGTCGCAACACCTCCACCAGCTCCCGCGGCCGTCGGTCGTCGGGGTAGCGGCTCTCGAACAGGGGTAGCAAGCGCTCCACGCAATCGCAGGCGAGCAGTCGGCGCTGGCGTCGGCTGAGGGAGCGCGCCAGAGTGTCCCGGCACCGGCACCAGGCCCGGCGCGCGACCGCCTCGCGCAGGGCGGCCGCGAAGGGAAAGTTGTGCTCCTCGGCGTAGTCGGCGTAGACGAGCCAGGCGCCGTCGTCGTCGGGCGCGGCCTCGAGCGCCGCGAGCAGGGCCGCGTGGTCCGACATGTCACGGCCCCCGGTCGGCACTCGCCCTGAGGTTGAGCGGCCGAATCAAGCTCCGAACGGTTAGCTGCCGAAGTCGTACACCGTCACGGCCACGCCGCGATCACAAAGGCGCTGCTCGATCAGCGGCTCGATCTTCGACCACTCACCGCCGGCCAACCCGCACCCGATCCGCGGCATGTGGACGGACGCGCCCAACTCCAGTGCCTTGGCCGCGACGCGCTCAAGGCACTCGGCCACGGCCTCGTACCGGATCGGCGGTCCGGATTTGCCCCGCTTGATGCCCCGCTGGCCGACCATGTTCGCAACCCAGATATCCGGCTCGACCTTGACGAACTGTACCGCACCGAGACCGAACCCACCACGCTCGCCGGGGGCGTGCCATGCCCTTTACTCGGCCTCCGGCTGTTCCCATCGGCGCGAGAGGGCGAGGACGAACCCCTTGCCCCGCGCGCCGATGTCGTTGCAGGCGTGGCAAATCATCTTGACGCCCAGGGCCTGCGGCTGAGTCGCGTCACCGTTCTGGTAGGTGATCCCGCTCATCCGCGAACCCCCTGCGGCGACTACAGTTCGTCGACCTCGATTTGCCATCCCGTGAGTTCGCTGGCAAGCTGTCGATTCTCGTCTCGACGGCGCAGGACCAAAGATACCTGATCGGGCTGGACAACGACCACGGCCCGATGTTCGACCGGGCATAGGACTATCCGTTCGATGACTGCTGGCTGCAGTGCGTTCGCGATGAGTTCCTCGGGGTTATCAGTCCAACGGATCAGGTCTACCCGTTCCGCGTCGAGCGCGTCGATGACGTTCTTGATCCGAGAGCCGCGGACGCCGACAAAGGCACCAACGCAGTCGACACGCGGGTCCTGGCTGGTCACCGCGAGTTTGCTGCGGATACCGGGCTTGCGTGCGATGGCTCTAATCGCGACGGTCCCCGCTGCGATTTCGGGGACCTCTTGCGCGAACAGACGTGCGACCACGCCGATGTCGTCGGGCATGGGATCGTCTCTCGGATCGGGTCACTTTCGCCTACTCTTCGGGACCATCCGACTCCAAGTCGAAGGCGTCCCAGGTGGTGCAGGTCGCGGGCTTGTCCTTATGGTAAACGACCATCATGCCGTGTTCGGAATCCCAGTCACAATGAACGTTGAATACGACGTAGGCGGAGTCGCGGTGGTATTCGCGGGCAATCTCGACGCCATTGAACTCGGCTGCGACAGCCAGCCCGGCCGGCGACGTGATCGGTCTCACGCCCAACCAGCGACCGACCCAACCCCAAATGACGCTCATGGGAGAATCGGCGTACTCCTGGTACGACTCGAACAGGGCGCCCAGCGCGTGCCGAAGGACGTCGTCTTCGTTGTCGAGCAGGAATCGGTAGGCCTCCTCCTGCCGCGGGCTCGGACCTTTCCCGGTTGGGTCGTAGATGACGAGTGGGAGATTCCCCTCGCGCCGCCGCTGTCGGGTGGCGTCGTCGTCGTACGGCTTGGCACCAAACGCCGCGATCCGGTGAAGGCACACCTTGCCGGTCCAATACTCGTCGGCCGGGTAGTATTGGAGGGGGCCGAAGAGTTCGTGGTCCATGAGGCGGCGTCCCTCCGCAACGAGGCTCACCGGCGCAAACCCTCACTTACCGCTCTCCGCGGCCTCGCTGACGCTTCGGCCTGCGGCTCTTTG
>DATFWZ010000260.1:0-4322 GCA_035258765.1 Gemmataceae bacterium | reverse complement strand
CGCCATGGCCCCCGCCGCGGACATGTTCGAGATGGGCGTGAAGGTACAGGTCCTCAGGCGGGGGACGATGTTCCCAATGCGGGCCGCGAAGTTGTATGAGCTGTACCGGACCTACCCGTCGCTCGAGGCGATCCCGGACGGCGAGCGGGGCCCTCTCGAGAAGAACGTCTTTCGCCATCCGTTTGAAGAAGTCTGGCGGCAGACGAAGGACTTCTTCTTGCACCGCGACCCCCCGCAGGTGCCAAAGGCGGAGGCCGACCCGAAACACAAGATGGCCCTCGTGTTTCGTTGGTACCTCGGCCAATCGTCGCGGTGGGCGAACGCGGGGGTGTCGGACCGGAAACTCGACTACCAGGTCTGGTGCGGCCCGAGCATGGGCGCGTTCAACGAGTGGGCCAAGGGCACGTTCCTGGAGCAACCGAAAAACCGTACCGTGGCCACGGTCGCCCTCAACCTGATGTACGGGGCCGCAATCGCCCTGCGACAGAGCCTGCTGCGTTCGCAGGGAGTAGTCCTGGAAGAATTGTTCCCGCACGGACCGCTGGAGCGCGAGGAACTGGAACGGCGTCTGGGTTAGCCGAAAGGTGTTCGAGAAATGGCCTCTCCGAGTGTTCCCCTGGCGATCGTCGGCATCGGCTGCCTGTTCCCGAAGGCAGACGGCCCCGGGGCGTTCTGGGCCAACGTGAAGGAGGGGGTCGACTGCGTCGGGCCCGTCCCGCCGACCCACTGGGACCCGGACGACTACTTCGACGCCGACCCCAAGGCCCCGGACATGACCTACGCCGCCCGGGGGGCCTTCCTGGACCCTGTCGAGTTCAATCCCCTCGAGTTCGGCATCTCGCCCGTTGACCTGGAAGCGACCGACACGTCGCAGCTGCTCGGCCTGGTCGCCGCCCGACAGGCCCTCAACGATGCCGGCTACACCCCGGAACGGAAGTTCGATCGCAACCGCGTCAGCGTCATTCTCGGGGTCACAGGGACGCTGGAACTTGTCATTCCGCTGGGGGCCCGTCTCGGGCACCCGAAGTGGCGCAAGGCCCTCGCGGCCCACGGAGTGGACGCGGATACCGCGGAGAAGGTCGTCCAGGACATCGCTGACTCGTACGTCCCGTGGCAGGAAAACTCATTCCCCGGGCTGCTCGGGAACGTGGTCGCCGGCCGGATCGCGAACAAGCTCGACCTGGGCGGGACCAACTGCGTCGTCGACGCCGCGTGCGCCAGCTCGCTCAGCGCGATCCACCTGGCGGGGCTCGAGCTCGCGTCCGGCCGGTGCGACGTGGCCGTCACCGGCGGCGTGGACACGTTCAACGACATCTTCATGTTCATGTGCTTCAGCAAGACCCCGGCCCTGTCGAAAACCGGGGACGCGAAGCCGTTCGACGGCGACGGGGACGGGACCATCCTCGGCGAGGGGCTGGGGATCGTTGTGCTCAGGCGGCTCGCCGACGCCGAGCGCGACGGCGACCGCGTCTACGCCGTCCTCAAGGCGATCGGCTCGTCGAGTGACGGCAAGGGGAACGCGGTCTACGCCCCGTCAGCCCAGGGGCAAGTGCGGGCGCTGCGGAACGCCTACGACACGGCCGGAATCTCGCCCGCGACAATCGAGTTGCTCGAGGCGCACGGGACCGGCACGAAGGTCGGCGACACGGTGGAGGCGACGGCCCTGACCGAGGTGTTCCGCGAAGCCCGGGCGGACGGGACGTGGTGTGCCCTCGGGTCGGTGAAGTCGATGATCGGCCACACCAAGGCCGCCGCCGGGGCAGCTGGTCTTATCAAGTCGGCGCTGGCGCTTTACAACAAGGTGCTCCCGCCGACGCTCAAGGTCAAGCATCCCGTCGATCCGCTCCAGCCGGGCAAGTCGCCGCTTTACGTGAACACCGAGAAACGCCCCTGGCTGCGGCGGGCCGATCACCCCCGGCGGGCGGGACTGAGCGCCTTCGGCTTCGGTGGCAGCAACTTCCACGCGGTCCTCGAAGAACACCGGGCCGAGAAACCCGGCCCGGACTGGGACGGCCGGGTTCAGATCGTTGCCCTGTTAGGGGACACGCCACAAGAGCTTGCCAACCGACTCGGAAAGTGGCCGGAGAGCCGGTCGTGGGCCGAGTTATGCGTCTGGGCGGCCGACAGCCGGGCCAGTTACACCGCGGCCGCGAACTGCCGACTGCTCCTCGTTGCCCGGCAAGACGGCGATTTCGGCAAACTTGTCGCGGCGACGCAAGCCAAACTCGCAGGCGACGGCCCCGCGAGATTCTGGTCCCTGCCCGACGGGGCCTATTTCGGTCAGGGCCCCGCGGCCGGGGCGCTGGGCGTCTTGTTCCCGGGACAGGGATCGCAGTCGGTCGGGATGCTGCGGGACTTGGCCTGCGCCTTCCCGGAGATGCTCGACACGCTCGCCGAAGCGGAGCAGGAGTGGCACGGCCCGCGGCGGCTCGTGGAGTTCATTTACCCGCAACCATCGTACGCTGACGAGGCCCGCGGGGAGCAGGAGGCGGAGCTGCGGGCGACGGAGGTCGCGCAGCCGGCGCTCGGGGCGGTGAGCCTTGGTGCCTGGCGGGTGCTCCGACAATTCGGAGTCACTGGCGATGTGTTCGCCGGCCACAGCTACGGCGAGCTGGTCGCCTTGTGTGCTGCCGGGGCGTTCGACGCGGCGGCACTTCACTTCGCGTCCCGCGAACGGGGGCGGCTGATGGCCTCGTTCCGCGGCGAGGACGCCGGGACGATGGTGGCTGTTCTTGCGCCCGTGGTAGAGGTCGAATCCCTTTTGCGCGAGGAGAAGTTCGACCTCGTCCTGGCCAACCGGAACTCGCCGACACAGTGCGTGCTCAGCGGAGCGACCCCGGAGGTCGTTCGGGCCGAGATCGCCCTGCAAAAGCGCCGATTGCGATCAACCCGGCTGCCGGTCGCGGCGGCGTTCCACAGCCGGCTCGTCGCCCGGGCGAGCGCGCCGTTCCGCGAAGCGCTGGAGGAAGTATCGTTCCGGCGAAAGGCGGCACCGGTCTTCGCCAACACCAACGCACGCAAGTACCCCGAGAATCAACACGACGCCCGCGACCTGCTGGCCGACCAGCTTGCCCACCCAGTTGAATTCGTCCGGCAGATCGAGAACATGTTCCTCGCCGGCGCGCGGACATTCCTGGAAGTTGGCCCGGGTTCGGTGCTCAGCAGGCTTGTTGAAGTGACCCTGAAAGCCAGGCCCGACACTCAGGACTGGGACTGCTTCGCCGTCGACGCTTCCGCCGGTAAGAAGTCGGGGCTCCTCGACCTGGCCCATGCGCTTGCCCGACTGGCGGCACGTGGGCATTCGGTCAATGTGGCCAGGTGGGAGGCGGGTCAGAGGTACACGGTACCCGCGGCCAAGCCGGGACTGACGGTCCCGATCGCCGGGGCGAATTATGTTCGTCCGCGGCCTGTGAAGCCGGCCCGATCGGAGAACGGGCCGCCCAAGACGGCGCCAATCGCGGCCGCGACCCAGCCGCCGCCACGACCGGCGCCCGAACCGCCGCCCGCCCCGGCCCGCCCGCTCCCGAGGAAGTCCATGACGGACGCACCGACAACACCCGACGGCTCGAGCCTCACCAACGCCCTCAGCCTCACGCAGCAAAGCCTACTTGCCTTCCAGCGGATGCAGGAAGAGACGGCGAAGCTGCACAAACAGTTCCTCGATAATCAGCACGCGGCCCTGGCGACGCTCCAGGCCCTCGTAGCCCAACAACAGGCCCTCCTGGCGGGGCAACCGGTCGGCCCGGTGACAATCCCGACGGCGCCGGCGCCGGCGTCTGCTCCCCCGCCGGTCGCGCCGGTCGTTCCCCCGCCCGCGGCCCCGCCCGTGCCGACGCCTGCACCCGCCCCGGTTCCAACCGGCCGCGGTTCACCTGCCCCGCGCGATCAATGCGCGATCCTGCTGGCGGTGGTGGCGGAGAAAACGGGTTACCCGGCGGACATGCTGGGGCTGGACATGGCCCTGGACGCGGACCTGGGGATCGACTCGATCAAGCGGGTGGAGATCCTGTCCGCCCTGCAGGAGAAGGTCCCGGACGCCCCGGCCGTCAAGCCCGAGCACCTGGGCACCCTCCACACCCTGCGCGACATCGCTAACTTCCTCGGCGGGCCGACGGCCCCCGTGGCCGACTCGCTCCGCGAGTCGGTCCAGGCCGCCACTTGTGAAACTACCTCCGAACCCGCTCGCGGAGCGAGCGGGCCACGACCGGACATGGCCGGCCTCCTCCTCGCGGTCGTGGCGGAGAAAACGGGTTACCCGGCGGACATGCTGGGGCTGGACATGGCCCTGGACGCGGACCTGGGGATCGACAAGTGGCGGCCTG
>DATFWZ010000259.1:0-10716 GCA_035258765.1 Gemmataceae bacterium | reverse complement strand
CGCCGACTCGCACAGGGCGATGGTGGCGATGGCGTGGGCGTACATGTTGTTGGTGCCGAAGGAGCCGCCGGACGACAGCCGGCCCATCAGCCAGTTGAGCCCGTTATCGACGGTCTTCTTGTACTTCTTGCCGAACTTGTGGGTCTCCCCGGCGGCCAGGAACGGCAGCAGGGCCATTCCCGTTGCGGCGACCTTCTCCTTGCTGGCCCCGTCGAACTCCCAGGACCCGTCCTTGAGCTGCTTGCGGGCCAGCCACGCCAACCCCCGGGCCACTGCGGCCTCGGATTCGGTATTGCCGCCGCCGGCCTTGAGGAGCTTGTCCTTCGTGGCGCCCGACCGGCCCTGCATGCCGGGCACGGCGTAAGCCGACCCGCCGCCGCCGACTCCCGCCATCACAGTGCCGTTGTCCTTGAGGGCCGCATCGATCCCGGCCCCGATCGCCTCCATGGCGCCCATCTGCGCCGTCTGCGGGGCCACCGCCTCCGGCTGGTCCGGCAGGCCGATCGGGTCCTCCGTGGCCGGGGCGTCCACATTGACCTTCTCCTCACGCTTGGCGTCCGTGGCGGCGGCCAGCTCGGGGTCGAACCCGACGTCCGGGTTGGTCAGGTTCTTGTCGTCCTCCTGCGGCTCGTTCACCTCGGTGGTGACGAGGTCGTCCTTGTCCTTGGCCTCCGCGTTCCGGCCCCCGGACATGAACAGGACGAAGAACCCGATGACGACCACGTGGATGGCGCCGGAGATGACCCAGGCCGGGACGTGCCGGTTGAGTACCCGCGCGCCCACGTCCTCCTCCGCCACCTCCACCCGGCGGATCACCGGCGCGCCTTTGGCCGGCCGACCGTTACTCTCCACCGCGTCGGTTTCGAGATTTGCTGCCACGGCAGACTCCCTTTCAGGGGTCAGTAATGTTCCGAGATTCGGTTGACCGGAGCGGCGGGCGCGTCCGGGACGTCGTCGAAGGTCGCGGTCTGTTCCAGCCGGCGGCGACTCGCGGCGGCCGTGTGCCGGTCGCCGCGACGGAACCAGATCGTGAAACCGACGGCGAGGGCGATCAGGAGGGCGATGCCGCCCGCCAGGCCGCCGAGCATGGTCCCGCTATACGGCCCCGCCGGCTCGGCGGCGACCGGGCCGGTCACCTCGAACGTCCGGCCCAGGAACAGCGGGGCTTGCTGCCACTGGTGCTTGTCCTTGTCCTTCGAGTCCTTGAGCGGCTGCCGGCTCTCGTAGTGCCAGAGCTTGAAATAGTAGGCGTCGAACGACACTGAAGAGTTCTGATCCTCCCCCGGCTTGACCCCCTCGGGCAGCTCGGACACGACCAGGCAAACCAGCTTGTTGGACCCCCGGGGGAAGATCCACGCCTCGTAGAGCTGGTCAATTCCGGCCAGGCTCTTGAGGTCCTCGGTCGGCTTCATCGCCAAGACGAGCGACAGGCGGCCATCGAAGTGGAGCAGCTCGCGAAGGTAGTCCTGGCGGATCGGCCGGAACAGGTTGGCAACCGGCACGTTTCGGGTCGCGTATTTCTGCAGCCGCTCGACCGGTTGTCTCCGGGCGTGGGCGAGCACGTAGTTGTAGGCCGTGAGCTCGTTCGCCGCGGCCGCGCTTCTCCGGACGTCGGAGATCTGCTGCCCGCGGAAGATCATCGGGGCATCGTCCTCGACGAAGCGGAAGTATTCGAGGGTCTTGTCGAGCTGGACCAATTCCTCTTCGGGGGGCTCCTTGATCGGCTCCATTGGGGTCGGCCGCGGGGTCTGCCCCGGCTCTTGCGCGACGGCGGGCAGCGCCGCGAGGACCGCGATGCAAAGCCCTGGCAACAACCAACTTAACGCTGGCAGAATCGACGACCGGAACTGGAAGTGACCGGGTCGCATGTGTGACGAGCAAAGTATACCGCTCGGACGCATGGGGGTGCCAGAAAGTTCCCCCGGCTGGGCAAGAAATGCCACCCAGGCAAGGCGGTGAAACCGCACCGCCGCGGCAATCTACTTGTCCACTCAGCTTATCGTAAACGCTTCAACGGCAACAGGCTCGATTGGTGCTTAGCCCGCCCGTTCCTTGCCGAGCGGCATCAGGTTGACTGACTCGTACCCGGCCTTCTTGCACCGGTCCATGATGTCGATGAGGCGCGAGTAAATCAGGTCCTGGGACGCCTCGATCGTGATCGACACACCCTCCGCCCCGCGGCCGGCCGGCTTGGCGATGAGCTTCAATTGCTCCTCGAGCTCCTGAAAGGTCCTGATGTTCTCCTTGGTCACCGTCGGGCCGACGAGGCTCATGTTCGTGATCTCGCCGCCCCCGCCCGCGTGGACGGTGAGCCTGTACTCGTCCTGCTTGGGCTCCTCGTGCAAGGGCAAGTCCTGCTGAGTCTTGGAGGCATCCAGCCGCGGCAGGTTGATGGCGAGCTGGCCTTCCGTGGGCATGGGCTTGAAGGTGAGGATGAAAAAGCTCAGGAGCTGGAATGACATGTCCAGCATCGGCGTGATCGGCAGGGTGATGTCAACGGGCGGCTCTTCTTTGCGCTTGCGTGCCACGGGCGCCTCACTCTTTCTGGGCAATCTCCGCCCGGAGCTGGAGCTTCTTGAACCCGGCCGTCTTGATGGCCAGGATCGTCTTCAAGATGTCGCGGTACTTGGCCTCCCGGTCCGCCCGGATGATGACAGTCACCTCGTCCTTGGCCCTTTCCTTGAGCACGTGGTTGGCCGCCGCCTGCCGCATGTAGAACGTGATCGACTCCGGGGAGAGGAGGGGCTCCTGGTGCAGCACCAGGACCTCGCCGCGCTTGTTCACGTTCAGGTACATGAAGTTGACGTCCTTGGCCGTCAGGGGCTTGGCCTGGCTGGCGACCGGGAGCGTAATCTTGTCGCTCAGCTCGTCCATGATGAAGTTGGCGACGAGCATGAAGAACATGACCAGCTGCAGGACCATGTCGAGCAGAGGGGTGAGATTTGGTTCCGCGCTCTGCTGCCCGTGCCCGCTCCCTGTACCGCCGTGACTCATGACTCAGACCTCAGACCAAAGTTCCAAGTTCCAAGTTCCGAACCAACTTGGAGCTTGAAAATTGGAACTTGCAACTTCTAGACGGGCGGCGGGCTGGCGACCGGTCGGCCCGGGGCCGGCGGGGGCGGGCTCGCCCCGGCCGTCGTCGTGCTCGCCGCGGACCCGGCCTTCTTCGAGTTGTGGTACATCTGCGTCAACAGGTCGTCGGCGATGTGCCCGGTGTCCATCGATACCTTGACGATCCGGTTCCGGAAGAAGGCGTTGAAGAAAATGGCCGGGACCGAGATGGCGATGCCGAGAAACGTGATCGAGAGGGCCGCCGAGATGCCGCGGGACAGGACGGCCGGGTTCACGGTCGTGCCGGTCCCGAGCGCCCGGAATGCCTCGATCATTCCGAACACAGTGCCGACCAGCCCGATGAGCGGACCGAGCGTGCCGATCACGGCCGTGTAGTTATTCAGCTGTTCCTTACTGGCCCGGATGCTCTCGAGCATGTTCTGGGCCGCGTCGCGGGCGTCCTCGAGGCCGTATTGCAGTCGGCTCATCCCGGCGGTCAACACCCGGCCGAGGAACGACGTGTCGTTCCGGGCCATGTCGAACGCCTCCTTGAACCTCCGCTTGTTAACCGTGTCAATGAACTCGTCCACGAACCCGGGCGGGATGGCGACACTCATGCGCAAGTCGAGCAGCAGGAGCACGACCAGAGCGACCAGGGCGATGGACGGGATGCCGAGGGCGAACGCGAACACCCACCCGGCCGACTCGACGATGTGCAAGAAGATGTTCTTCTGCGGCGCGGCGGCCGGTTCCCCCTCCTGGGCCAGGGCCGGGTCGGCAAACACGAGCAGGCACAGCACTGACACCAGGCAACCGACCACGACCCAGCGCCGACGTGACAACGATGCGAGCATAGGACTGGCTCTGAAGGGGCAACCGGGGGACACGGGCGTGCGGCAGACTGCGGATCAGGAGGTGTGAGTGGTGCACGTCCTGTGCGGCCCGCGTGCCGCGAGTTTGGCTACAGTATGCAACATCGAACAGCAATCAAGCCATCCCGTCAAGGGTATTTCAACCGCCGTGGGGATTTGACCGGCAGTCGGCGCGGGACCCTGCCGGTTGGTGCGATTTCGACGGTCAATTTCGCCGAGAGTTCCATTGAAATCGGGAATGACGGCGAAATCGGAGGCACTACCGTGGCGGCAGAATTCCCATTCTGCCGTGCTGGCTTGCCGCCCCGCTGGCGTCCTCGGGCCCCGGAGGACTAAGTGCAAGAGAAAGAGTAAGAGGAGGAAGAGGATTAGGAGGAAGAGCAAGAGTAAGAGTAGGAGTCCGCGGCCGGCCAACCGACTTGGACACGACAAGGAGCGCTGGCGTTCACGGCGTTCCTTCTACTGCTCCTGCTCTTACTCCTACTCCTGTGCACCCGCACCCGGCAGCGCCGCTTTGATTCTTTGTTTCCGGGGGCGCAAAGGTCCCGCCCGGCAAGTGGTACCTACCCGGAGGCCGCTCGCTCGCCGTGAGAGCGTACCATCCCTACAACCTCCGCAACACCGCCGTCGTACTACCCAGAGAGTCCTCCCATGACCCGGGGTGAAAAGTTCGCGGGGCTGACCGTCGCCCTGGTCACGCCGTTCCGAAACGGGGACATCGACTTGGCCGAGCTCGGCAAGCTGGTGGACTGGCACATCGACCAGGGGACCGACTGCCTGGCGCCCGTCGGCACCACCGGCGAGTCGCCGACACTCGACCACGACGAACACGAGCGAGTGATCGCGGCCGTGTGCGAGCGGGCCCGCGGGCGGATCCGGGTCGTGCCCGGGACCGGGTCGAACTCCACCAAGGAAGCGATCCGACTGACGAAGTTCGCCAAGAAGGCGGGCGCCGACGGGGCACTCGTCGTCGGCCCGTACTACAACAAGCCGACCCAAGAGGGTTACTACCGCCACTTCCTCACGCTGGCCGAGGCCGTGGACCTGCCGCAGATCCTTTACAACATCCCCGGCCGGACCGGTTCGAACATCCTGCCCGAGACGATCGCCCGCATCGCCGAGAAGTGCCCGCAGCTGGTGGCAGTGAAGGAGGCGACCGGGTCGCTCGACCAGGCTTCGCAAATCGCGGCCCTGTGCGACGTCGCGATCCTCTCCGGGGACGACTCGCTGACGCTCCCGCTCATGAGCATCGGCGGCCGCGGAGTGGTGTCGGTGGTCGGGAACATTGTCCCGCGGGACATGAAGGCGCTGGTCAAGTCGTTCGACGCCGGGAACGTCGCGGAGGCCCAGCGCTGGCACCGGAAATTGTTCCCCCTGTGCCGCGACATGCTCGGGGTGGCAACAAACCCGATCCCGCTCAAGGCGGCATTGGCCCTGCTCGGTCGCGGCACCGGGGAGCTGCGGCTACCGATGACCCCGCTCGACGACGCGGGCCGAGATAAGGTGCGGAAGACGCTTGTGCAATACGGGCTCCTATAGGGAGGGCATCCGTGGGCACGAGATTCCGATCTTGTGCGACGCCGCCGACAAGATCGGAATCTTGTCGCCACGGGAGTGGTGGGCAGGAGATTCCGATCTGGTGCGGGCGCCGACAAGATCGGAATCTTGTCGCCACGGGAGTGGTGGGCAGGAGATTCCGATCTGGTGCGGGCGCCGACAAGATCGGAATCTTGTCGCCACGGGAGCCGCTCGGCGTCGCCCGCGCTTGGCGCGTCGAGTTCCGCCTCGTCCCGCGTGGCCGCCTCAGTCCTCATTACTTTGTTGCTAATCGGGACCGCCGCGCAGGCGGTCGGCGATGAGCCAGTTCGGCCAAAGTCAACCAATCCGGCGAGTAGCAATTCCACCGTGGACGCATTTGACGATCCGCTCCCGGCCGGCGCGGTGGCGCGGATGGGGTCCACGCGCTTCCGCCACACCGGGCTGGCCGACTTCGTCTGGCCCGCGGGCGGCAAGACGGCTGTAACCATCGGCTCCGACGAAGTGGTCCGATGGTGGGACCCCGAGACCGGACACCGGACGAAGGCCGTGGCCCTGAAGAAGACGCAAGCCCGGCAGTTCGCAATCTCACCAGACGGGAAACTGGTCGCGGCCTGCAGCCCGGGCGTCACCACGATTTTCGACGCGAATTCCGGCGAAGTCCTCGGGGAACTGGAAGTGGCCAAATGGGGAACCGGCCAACTCGGCTTCTCCCCCGACGGGAAGATGCTCTACGTCACCCAGCACGACGGTCGGATCAACGTCTGGGACTGGCGGGCCAAAAAACCGCACGCGATCTCACTGGGCGCGCCGCAATGGGGTGCGGACAGTTCGTTTCACCTCCATTTCTCGCCGGACGGTAAGCACTTCGTCGCTGGCGTTTCGTGGCAACAGCCGCTCGCCGTGTTCAGCACGGCGACGTGGGAGAAGGAACAGTCGTTCTCCTGCCATGCCGCGACGTCCGTGTTCACGCCGGACGCGAAGCGACTCGTTGTCTGCTCGATGAAGAACGACGCGGGCGAGCAGGAGGCCGTCCTTCGCGTGTTCGAGCTGCAGAATGGCAAGGAAATCGCGACGTTCCCTCTGGGTCAGAAGGACCTGTACTTATCGCTCGCGGTTTCCCCGGACGGGCGCGTGCTCGGGTGCGGGGCGTCCGAGCGGAGCTGCCTGTTCGATCTCGCCGCCGGGAAAGTCTTGCATCGACTTGGCGGGTGGACCTGGGGCCTGGCGTTCTCCCCGGACGGGAAGACATTCGTCGCCGTTGCCCACGGGACGCACTTGCGCGTCTGGGACGTGGCCACCGGCAAGGAGCGGCACGAGCAACCGGGCAACTTCGGCTGGACTCTCGCCACCGACGTCAGCCCCGACGGCCGGCTCTTCGCGGCCGCGGACTGGTCGGACCGGGCCGTCACGCTTTGGGACACCGCCAGCGGGACCGTGGTCCGCCACCTGCCGCTCCGTGGGGAACAGCGCTACACGCGGAACGTGACATTCTCGCCCGACGGGCGGACGCTGGCGTCCGGGCAATACGAGGGATTTGTCCAGGTGTGGGACGTGGCGACGGGGAAGGAACTCCGGGCGTTCAAGTTGGCTGAGTCGGATCGGGGAGGTGAGCGATTCGTCGATTACCTGCACATTCGACCGACGGACGATGCCGGGCAAGTCGTCACGCTGGAGTCGCTCCGACTACCGACGGCGACCACCGTCCTCAAGGTGTGGGATGGCGCGACTGGCAAGTCGCTCCGCGGCAGGACGATCCCCGGCGACCGGCACCCGACGGCCTGGTCCCCCGACGGAGAGACCCTGGCTTTGGGCATGGACGGGGGCGCCGTCCTGATCGACCTCGAGACCGGTGAGGACCGGGCCACATTGCCCGGCACCACGGGCCCGCCGGTCATGTCCCCGGACGGGCGGCTGGTCGCGGTTAGCCTCAAATCGGAGCGAGCCGCGGCGGTGGGCGTGTACGAGGTCGCCACCGGCAAGGCGATCACGACGGTTTCGACCGGTCCGGTCTCGCATTTCGCCGTCGCGGCGGACAATCGTAGTCTCGTCGCCACCGACGCCACCCACATCCGGGCCTGGGACCTCCCGACTGGTAAGGAGGTCGCCCGGCGGGAGCTGTCCCAGCCGGGCGCGGACGCGCGGACCTCGCCAACGGTGACCCGGCTGATCGCGCTCCCCCGCGTGCGGGCGTTTACGGCGATGACCGACGGCACGGGCCTGGTCTGGGACTTGTCCGCGACGACGAACCGCGCCGGCCCGGCCAGCGCCAAACAACTCGAGGAGAGGTGGGCTGACCTTCGGAACGCCGAAGCGGCGAACGCCTACGTGGTCATCTGGCGAATGAATGACATTCCGCCGGACTTGGTCGTTGAGTACCTGCGTCCTCGCCTCCGCCCGGAGCCCGCCCCGGACCCAGCGAAGCTCCGACAGCTCATCGCCGACCTCAACAGTGACACGTTCCGCGTCCGTGAAAAGGCGGTGAAGGAGCTCCAGGACCTGGGCCACCTGGCCGTCCCGGCTCTGCGGAAGGCGTTGGACCAAAAGCCCGCCCCAGAAGCCGCCCGGCGGATTGAACAACTCCTCGCCCGGAAGTCGGACGTGGGCAGCCGGCCGGAGCAGCTTCGGAGATTGCGGGCGATGCAAGTCCTGGAGCGGGCGGCAACGAAAGAGGCGCGGGCCCTGTTGACCGAGTTGGCCGAAGGGCTCCCACTTGCCCCGGAAACGAAGGGGGCCCGGGCGGCACTCGGGCGACTTGGTGAACCGCCGAGGTAGTGGTCGGCCGAAGCTCAATCGGGCGGCGGCGTAGATTCGGCGGTGCGGAGCGGTCCGAGGGCTGGAGTGTCTGATCCTCTACGGCCACTGTCAAGTTTTGGAGCCCCCAAAAGTGCCCAGAATTCCTCAGACCGCCACTTGGTGTGCATGTGTGGCGGCCTGAGGCGGCCTGACGGGCCGCTTGTGTCGGTAAGGACTTGCGCCCATTCGTCCGGGCACCAGAATGTCGCAATTGGCGGCCTGAGAAACGAGGGCGCAGGTGGGGGGGCGAACCTTCGCGACGTAGCAAAGGCGGTACCCACCCCCCCGTCGCTTGGCCGTCTTAACTTTCCACGTCCGTGCGGCGACGCATATCCGAGTTGATTCCAGTCTCGCCAATCGGTATTTCCCTTCCGATTCTGCAACGACCGGGTGGAAAGTCGCCGCAACGGCGAGGGGGGTACGGTGGCTCGATCATTCGCTCGCGTTCTCCTCGGCGGGGCGGCCACGATCTCCCTCGGCATGTCCGGCTGCGCCGGCACCTATGACCTGATAACCAGCGAGCGATTCAAGGAACGGCCGTTCCACACCCTGTTCTCGTCCGACGACCCGATGGTCGTCCTGGAGACGGTGCAGGAAGGCGACGACCGCGTCCGGGCCATGAAGGACCTGAAGGAGCCCAAGCGGAATGGCGGGACGGGCGCGGACCAGGACAAGGTGATCGCGATCCTGCAGGCGAGCGCGACGACCGACAAGCGGGCCCTGTGCCGGCTGGCCGCGGTGGAAGCCCTGGCCCGGTTCGACGACCCGCGCGTCGGCCCGATTTTGTTGGCCGCCTACCGGAACGCCCCGTACGACGGCCCGCCCGCCCCCAGTCCGACCGATCCGAACGTGTCGCCCGCTGCGTCTCTGAGCAGCGTCAAGACAGCTCTCGCGAACTTCACCCCGGACACGATCACCACGCTCCAGTCGCGCGCGCTGGAAGCGCTAGGCCGCCACCGGAGCCCGGACGGGTTGAACTTGTTGGTTCAGGTGGCCATGACGCCGACGGAGTCAAAAGGGAAGTCGGGGGTTGAGCCGGCCGGCGCTGTTTTGAACCTGGAGGCCTCGGTCGGCACAAACGAGACCGACCGGCTGGACGTGCGCCTGGCCGCGATCCGCGCACTCGGCAATTACAAGGACGACCCGGCGGCTATCCGGGCCCTGGTCAGCGTGTTGCGGACGGACAGGGACGTGGCCGTCCGAGGCCGGTCCCACGAGTCGCTCGTCAAGATCACCGGTCACGAATTACCCCCGGACGGGCAGGCGTGGTCGGATTGGCTGGAGAATAAGGGCCCGCGCTAGGCCCCTCACTTCTTCTCCGGCAGGATCCGCAGTCCCTTGACGCCCTCCAGCTTGATCCGGAACAGCCCGCCCTCGCTGTCCCCTTCGCCCTTGATGCCCCCGGTGATGTAGAGCGTGTCCATGTTCGGCCCACTGAAGGCGACGTTGCTCGTTGTCAGGTTCCCGCCCGGGTAGCGGCGGACGACCTTGCCCTCCGGGCTGACCACCTGCACCTGCCGCATGCCGTAGTGGGCGACGTACAGGTTGCCGTCGGTGTCGAGGCACATGCCGTCAGGTTGGTTGTCAATCTGGGCCCCCGACTTCTCCGGCAGCTCGCAAAGCACCTTCCGCGGTCCCAACTTTCCGGGTGACTCGACGGGGTACTCGAGCACGCGGTTCTTCTTGCTCTCCCCGACCAGCAGACGCTTGCCGTCCGGGGTGAGGACGATGCCGTTCGGGAAGGCCAGCCCCTCGGCGCACAGGTGCGTGACCCCCTTGTTGTCCACGAAGTGAACCGTGCCGATCGGTTTCTTGTCGTCCGACTCGCCCGGGTCGGTGAAATAGAACCCGCTGTGCTTGACGTCCAGGGTCAGGTCGTTCGGGGCGCGGAGGGGCTTGTCGTCACACTTTTCGGACGCCTTCGCAAGCACCTTCCCTTCCCCCGAGACGTGGAGAACGGCGTGGAGGTTGCCGTCGCAGACCAGGTGGGTCCCGTCGGCGAGGATTTTGTGCCCGTTCGGGGCCCCGCCGCTGTCGAGCCATTGCGACTTCTTTCCGTCCGGGGCGATCTTGGTGACGAACTTGCCGTGCGAGATGTAGCCGTTGCCGGCGTGATCGAAGACGATCCCCTCGCAGTAGCTCGGGACGCGGACCACTTCCTCGATCTTGACGGCCTCGGCCTTGGGTAACTCGCCGGGGCTCGCGGCGAGCAGGAGCAGGGCGATGGAGGTGGGGGACATAGTGTTCTCCGGGGACGCACCCGGAGGATAGCGAACGCCGCGGCGCAGTGCTAGCGGCTACCGGCGAGCACTTCGCGGTAGATTGCCGCGACCCGCTCGGCCTTGGCGCCCCACGTGTGCTCGCGGCGGACCTCCGCGGTGGCCGCGTCGCCGAGTTGCCGGCACTCGGCCGGGTTCGTGGCTAATCGCTCCATGGCCGACCGCAGTAGCTCGATCAGCTC
>DATFWZ010000258.1:0-4275 GCA_035258765.1 Gemmataceae bacterium | reverse complement strand
TACGTTCGCCTGGCGTCGCTCAACGAGGTCGGCGGGGATCCGAACAAGTTCGGCCGCCCGCCGGTGGAGGTTCACCACTTCCTGAAGGAACGGGCCGAGAAGTACCCGGGCTCACTGAACCCGCTTTCCACGCATGACACCAAGCGGTCGGAGGACGTCCGGGCTCGGATCAACGTGTTGAGTGAGATCCCGGACGCCTGGGTGGCCCGGGCGGCCCGGTGGATGGAGTTGAACCGACCGCACAAGATCGACCTGGGGGACGGTGATCTGGTGCCCGACCCCAATGAGGAGTACTTTCTCTACCAGACATTGGTCGGCACCTGGCCGGTGGGGGGACTGACACCCGACGACCGCGCGGCGTTCGTGGACCGCATCCGGGCGTACATGGTCAAGGCCTTGCACGAGGCCAAGGTCCACTCGAGCTGGATCAACCCGCACCCGGAGTATGACGCCGCGGTGGCCGAGTTCGTCGCCCGAGTCCTCGATCCCGACCGGGCCGGGCCGTTCCTCCGCGACTTCGAGCCGTTCCAACGGTCGATCAGTCACGTCGGCATGTTCAACTCGCTGGCGCAGACGCTCGTTCGCTGTACCGCCCCGGGCGTTCCGGACACGTACCAGGGGACCGAGCTTTGGGACTTCAGCCTGGTTGACCCGGACAACCGGCGACCCGTCGACTACGACCTGCGCACGCGACTGCTGGAAGAACTGGACCGCCGCGCGCGGGAAGACCCGCTCGATCTGGTCCAGCAGCTGGTCGCGAACAAGGAAGATGGGCGGATCAAGCTGTACGTCGTGTCGCGGGCACTGCGCTTCCGACAAGCCCACGCGGAAATGTTCGCAAGCGGTGGGTACGGGGCAGTGGATGTCGTCGGCCGCGGGGCCGGGCACGCGTTTTGCTTCACTCGTACGTCGGCGGCCGCGCTGGCGCTCATTCTTGTCCCCCGGCTGATCGGCTCACTCGTGCGAATGTCCGACCGCCCGCCGATTGACGCGGAGGTCTGGGGCGAAACGGCGCTGCTCTTACCCGACGAGGTTTCAGCCGTCCGCTGGTCAAACGCGTTGACCGGCGAAACACTCGGTCCTTTTTCGGCGCGCACGCTGCCGGTGGCCCGGGTCCTAGGCAACTTCCCGGTCGGCTTGCTCGAGGGGCGTCGGGAGTAGCCATACTGACCGGCGGGGAGGTCCGCATCAACATGTCCAAGCAATCCACGGACCCGGCCTGGAAGGATTCCCTCCGCGAATTCAAGGGGCCGCCGCTGACCGACGACGTCACGTGCGACGTGTGCGTTGTCGGCGCCGGCATCGCGGGGCTCACGACCGCGTATCTCTTGGCTCAAGAGGGGATGAACGTAGTAGTGGTGGACGCGAACGCGTCCCCGGGCGGTGGCGAGACGCGGTTCACCACGGCGCACCTCTCGAGCGCGATCGACGACCGGTTCGCGGAAGTGATCCGCGTCCGCGGCAAGGACGCGGCCCGGCTCGCGTACGAAAGTCACTCCGCCGCGATCGACCGCATCGGGGACATCTGTCGCGCCGCAGGAATTGAGTGCGGCTACCGCCGCGTCGACGGGCACCTGTTCCCGGCCCCGGGCGACGTCAAGACCATCGAGGACGAGTACGACGCGGCCATGGCCATCGGGTGCGACGTCCGGCGCCTGGAGCGAGTGCCGGCGGCCGAACTGGGACCGGGGCCGTGCCTGCAATTTCGCAACCAGGGGACGTTCGAGCCGTCGCGGTACACCGCGGGGCTGTGGGCAGCCGCAGCCCGGAAGGGGGTGCGATTCTTCGGCAAGACGCGGGCGCGCGACGTGGACGGCGGCAGCCCCGTGGCCGTCCGCACTGACCGCGGCGGGACGGTCCACGCCGGCGCCGTCGTCGTGGCGACGAACACACCCGTCCATACGCGGTTCGCCATGCACATGAAGATCGCCCCCTACATGACCTATGCCATCGCCGGACCGGTCCCCCGCGGCTCGGTCCCGGACGCACTCTTTTGGGACACCGCGGACCCGTACCACTACATCCGCCTGATCTCGGCCACTGAGCAGCCGGGCCTCGAGACGGAGTTGCTCGTCGTCGGTGGGGCGGACCACCGGGCCGGACAGGAGTCCGACCCGGTCCGGCGGTGGGACGACCTGGAGTCGTGGACGCGCGGCCGGTTCCCGCGGTTTGGCGAGATCTGGTATCAGTGGTCCGGCATGGTCATGGAGACGCTCGACGGCCTGGCGTACATCGGCGTCGATCCGACCGGGGAAGAGAACGTCTACCTGGCGACCGGCGATTCGGGCATGGGAATGACGCACGGAACGATCGCCGGCATTTTGTTGACCGATCTCATCCGCGGTCGGGCGAACCCGTGGGCCGAGCTCTACTCGCCGTCGCGGCTCCCCATTCGGGCCGCCGGGGAGTACGCGAGCGAGGGGGCGAACACCGCCGCCCAGTACAAGGACTGGTTCACGGGAGGGGACGTGAAATCGGTGGACGAGATCAAGCCGGGGACTGGGGCCGTCGTGCGGAGGGGACTAACCAAGCTCGCGGTCTACCGCGACGATTCGGGAGCCGTTCAAATTCGCTCCGCGGTCTGTCCGCACCTCGGGTGCATCGTCCACTGGAACCGGGCCGAGCGGACTTGGGACTGCCCGTGCCATGGGTCACGATTCCGGGCCACCGGCGAGGTCATTCACGGCCCGTCCACGGCCGACCTGGCGAGAAACGACAGCTAGAACGGCGTTCGGGAGGTATTTCGGCGTCCCCTGAGTTCTCCCGATTGCGCGTATTCGGAGACTGGCATTGGCCGCGGCCCGCGGACTCAGGCCTCCAGGCCCCAGGGGGCGAGTTGGCGCCCTGACCCACCCCGACCCACCGCCTTCCGACCGCCAGAAGCTCGAATTTGACTCCTTGGGTCTCCTGGCGGGGGTATGGTCGCCAAGGCCGCCAACATTTCTCAAATACGATCAGCCCGATGCTCCCCTATCCGCGGCCAACGGAAGGACAGTCAATCAGTCATCTGATCTTCCGGAGTTGATCCCGGCTCTTTTGTCGGGAGCGCCGGTTTCGGCGGATCGGTCGGTTCCGGTGTCGAGATCGCGGGCGGATCGGCGTCCGCCGGGTCCTTCGGTTTCGCGTCATTGGGATTGGCGGACGGCTGAGGGGTCGGCGGCTGGTGCCGAGGATCCGCCGTCGGGTCGTAAACGTCGGGTATCTGTGCGGGTTCGGCCATGGTTTCGCCTCCGAAGGGGCAATTCATTGTGAGGGGGCAGACTCCGGCCCGGGTGCAAAGACACTGATGGCCTTCGGCACAACCCGGAAGAGCGCCGGGGCCCAGCCCGCCGGTTCGCCGTCGGCCGTCACCTTTTTTCTCCTCTTTCTCGGCCTCACTTCGAACTCCCGGCCTTGGAGCAGTCGCGCGTGTTTCGTTCCGCCGAGCGTCCCGTGCCGCAGCCCGGGCAAGAGCGGGATGATCTGCCACCAACGTTCGAATTCCAGGCTCAACAGGCGTAGCACGCCGTCGTCGATCCGGGCCGTCTCGTCCACGGTCAAGCCGCCGCCGTAATGGCGTCCGTTAGCGACCGCCACCTGGATCGTCCGCACACGGATCATCTCCTCCGCGGTACGGATGTCGGCGATGAACGGCCGGGCGCGGATCACGATGCGGGCCGCGGCGAACAGGTAGGCGAGTACGCCCCAACGGCCTTTTTCCTTATGACCGAGCGCCCGGGAGATTCGCGTCCCGAGGCCGACGCTGGCGATGTTGAAGAAGTGCGTGCCGTTGACCCACCCGAGGTCGATCCGGCGCAGGTGACGTTGGCAAATCACGTCCGCGGCGGCCACCGGGTCGGTCGGCAGGCCGAGCGTGCGGGCGAGGTCGTTGGCCGTGCCGAGCGGGATGATCCCGAGCGGGAGTTGGGCCTCCACCAGGCCGTCGGCCGCGGCGCTGAGCGTCCCATCGCCGCCGCCGATGACGACCGCGTCCGCCCGGTCGCGATACGCGCGGACAGCCTGGGACATGAGCTCCCGGCGGTCCACGCATTCTTCAATCAGCTCGAACCCGGCACGGGTGAGCCGGTCGAGCGCCGCGGCCGGTAATGAGCGACCGAGCCGCGCCTTTCGGTTGACGAGCAGGAGCGCCCGCGTTCGAACTCGGGGCGGATTGTTCGCCGTGGCTGCCGCAATGGACTCGACATTCGAAACTGGCGTCATTGTTGCGTCCTTGACTTTCGGTCGCCGAACGCACGCGGGGGCCAACCGTTTTAGGTTGGCCCCCGCGTGAGCGGG
>DATFWZ010000257.1:0-5700 GCA_035258765.1 Gemmataceae bacterium | reverse complement strand
GGAGCGGCGTAAGGCGCCCGATCTTGACAGTATCGGGCGGCTCACGCCGCTCCGCTCGCCGTTTCCGGCTAATCCTCGTCGCGGCGGCGTCGCGGGCGGTCGAAGTCCTCGTCCTCGTCGTCGCGAACCTCGCGCCGCCGCCGCCGGGGGCGGTCTTCTTCGTCCTCGTCGCGTCGGCGGCGTGAGCGGTCGAAGTCGAAATCGTCCTCCTCCTCGCGGCCGCGCCGGTCCATGTACTCGTCGTCGTAGTCGTCCTCGATCCCGCCGGCACCGTACCCGCGGTAGCCCTCCCGCAGCCGCTTTCCGTAGCCGGCCATCTGGACCCAGTAGACGATCCAACAGACGAACAGGACCAGTCCGAGGCCCATCATTACCAGGCCAACTGCCATCGCGACCGACGGGTTACCGAGTTGCCCTCCGACCAAATTGAATATCAGGGCCAACGGCAAGGTCGCAAGCTGGCCGATTGTCCAAACGAGTCCCACTGGCTTGCCGAATCCTTCCCCGTTCGTCCGCCAGCCCCGGTACTCGAACTCCCGCTGGAGCGAGCCGCCCAGCTTGAGCACCATGATCAGGTCCCAAACCGAGGCTCCAATCCCGATCACGATCCCGAGGAACGGAATGATTCCACCCAGATGCAGCAGGTGGAGCCAGACTAGGCCCGGCGCGATGAGCCGGTTCCGAGGCCGGACGGCCGTCTGCGTCCGCTGCAGGGTCAGGCAGAAGAAAATGTAAAGGGCGAGGACGCAAAGGAGGATGATGACGATGCAGATCAGCGCGGCTGCCAGGCCCGCGAAGAAGGCGTTCTGTTGATTCTGGTTCACGGGCCGCTCCGACGTCAGGGATGTTGGCTCAAGACACACCGACGAGCAACCGTCACTCCTCGATCCGCTCCGCGTAGAAGGCGGCTTCCCGTTCCAGCATCTTCGTCGTCCCGGCGATGGCCTTGCCGTCGCCGGTGAACATGTGGCCGGTGAAGGATTGCGTGGTGGCCGGGAACTTGATCGTGAACGACACTGCGTGCGCCGGCGTCCCGGCCTTGCCTTGCACCTCGTACGCGCGGCCGTCCTTGTCCGACGTGAACGTCCCGGTGATTTCCCCGGCCTCGTTCACTTCCAGCTTGAGCTCCCCGGACCGGCGGCCGTCGTCGTGCAGCTTGTACCGCCCGGCGAAGAATCGCGCCTCGAACGCCTCGCCGACCACCAGCTTCGCGGCCTTCTTCGGCACCGCCCCGCGGATCGGCTTGGTCACCGCATAGAGCTTCGCGTCCTTCACCGGCTTGATAACGAGAGCATTCGGATCCTTCTCGGAAACGGTCACCATCAAGTCGCCGCCCAGGGCCTCCGGGACGACCTGGCCGAGGTCGAGGCTCAGTCGCAGGCCGGGGTACAGGTGCAAGTTTTGCCCGGTCGCCTGGATCGCCCGGTCGGACGTCCCCTTGAACGTGACGTACTTGTCGATCAGCAGCAGGGGGACCAGCTTGTCGGCCCCGACCTTTTGCCGCGCCGGCTGGGCCAGCAGTTTGGTGTACCGCTTGTCGTTGGTGGCGACGACCAGAAATGCGGACGACGAGTCGGACAGGGCCGACGTCAGGTCGGCAACCTGTTCCGACGTTAGCTCTTTGAGTTCCTTCAGGGTTCCGTCGGTGACGGCCTTGGAGAGGACCGGGTAGGTGTAGTGGTCGAACTGCTCGGCCCGGGCGGACACGGCGGCGGCCAGCAGGGCGACCGCGGCGAGGCGGCGCATGGGGCAAGTCTCCCGCGAAGTGGTTGAGGTGAGTGTAGCCGACGTCCGCGGAATTCGCCAGGATTGTGGGCGCCTACGCCTACGCGCGGGCCCGGGGAAAGACCGGTAGAACAAAACCTATGTCGGAACCGGGCGCCGAGCCGCTGACCGTCGCGATTCCCTTCTACAAGGGGCACGATTACCTTCGCCGCGCGATCGAGAGTGTCCGCCGGCAATCCACCCCTGACTGGCGGCTCGTCGTCTGCGACGACGGTCCGGAGCCCGGGACGGCTGATCTCGTCGCCTCATTCGACGATCAGCGCATGCGTCACCTGCGCAACGAGCGCAACCTGGGGATGGCCGGGAACTGGAACCGCTGCCTGGCCGCGGCCGACACCGACCTTGTCAACCTGTTGCACAACGACGACGAGCTGTTGCCGAATTATGTGGAGCTGATGCTCCGGGCCGGGCGCGAGTACCCGGACGCGGCCGCCGTCTTTTGCCGGGCCAAGGTCATCGACGCCGACGGCAAGAAGACGTTTTCGTTCGTCGATTTCGTGAAGCGGTTTCTGGTCCCGCGGGCGAGCGGGCCACTCGTACTACGCGGCCGTGAAGCAGTTGCCCGGCTCATGCGCGGCAACTTCATCATGTGCCCGACCGTCTGCTATCGGAAAAGCCGCATCCCGGCTGATCCATTCCGTGCTGAGTGGCGTATGGTGCTCGACCTGGATTTCTTCACGCGCTTGCTGCTCGACGGGGAGCACCTGGTCGGCCTGCCGGAGACGGCTTTCGCGTACCGCCGGCACGCGGAGAACGCCACGGAGGCATACACCGCGAGCCTGGTGCGGTTCGAGGAAGAATCCCGGCTGCATGACCAGATCGCCGTGGCGGCCCGGGATCAGGGCTGGCCGGAGGTCGCCCGAGCGGCGGCCCGGAAGTGGGTCATCAAGCTGAACCTGCTGTTTCGACTGACTCAGGACCTGACGCGGCTGCGGCTAGGGGCGTTCGTTCAGAAGGCGGGGTTCCTGCGACGACTTTGTCTGGGTCCCGTGGCGGCCCCTGCTCGGCCTCCCGGATGGCCAGATGGCGGACCAGCTCCGTGATCTGTCGCTGGAGTCGCAGTGTCCGGGCGTAGAAGAAAAAGGTCGTCCCCAAAAAGGCCAGGGCAAACACGTAGACAATCAGGTCGGTCCCGCGCTCGATGCCGATGGCATGGGCAACCCGGACCGTGACCATCGGGTCATATATCGCCACGGCCCCGGCAGTCCAGATGATCGCCCGGAGGACCCGGTCGCCGCGAAACCGTGGCCGCTGGAACAGGGCCCGGGCCAGGTCGATGGCGGCCAGAAGGGCCAGCGGCGGAACAGTCAGCCACTGGAAGACGTTCACCGGACCAGCCTCCCGAGGAAGTACTGGACGACGATGGCGACCGCGTTCCAGGAGCTCTGGCCCTTGGCCGTGGTCTCGGCCGCGTACCGGATTGTCACCGGGACCTCGGTGAACCGCAACCGGTGCCGGACGATCTGATCGAGCAGCTCGGACGCGTGGGCCATGCGGTTCTGCGTGATATTGATTTTGCCCGCCGCCTCGCGCGTGAAAGCTCGGAACCCGTTGTGGGCGTCCGTCACCCGGATCCGCGACACGACCCGGGTGAATAGCACCCCGGCCTTGAGCACCCATCTGCGACTTGTCGGGATGTTCAGCGCCTGGCCGAGGAACCGCGACCCGAGGGCGACGTCCGCGGTGCCACGGCGGAGGGGCGCCAGGAGAAGGGGGATCTCGTCGGCCGAGTGCTGGCCGTCGCCGTCGAACGTGACAACGTATTGCGCCCCGCGATTCAATGCGAACGTCAGCCCGGTCTGGAGGGCGGCGCCCTGTCCGCAGTTCACGACATGACGCAGGACCCAGGCGCCCCCGGCGAGGGCGACCTGCGACGTCTCGTCGCGAGACCCGTCGTCCACGACGACCACATTGCGGTAACCGTGTTCGGCCAACCCGCGTAGGGTCGGGCCCAGTCGCCGCCCCTCGTTGTAGGCGGCGACGATCAGCCACACGTGGTCGGTCCTGGCGTCGTCGGACATGTCGCTCGTCGGTGCGGGGTCGAGGTGACAACCTATCAACGCTTCTTTATAGACATTCGCCCGACTTCACCGCGGCTTTTGGGCAAAGACCATGCCGATCGCCGGCCGACGCCAGACGACGTTTTCCAGCCAGCACCAGGGCATCGACAGCAAGGCCGTCGCGGCCCCGAGCGCCCGGTTGGCCAGTGCGACGACCTTGCCTTGTTGATAGAAGTGCGTGGTCGCCGCGCCCGGGAACGCGGAGAGTCCGAAATGTCCGGCCGCCATCCAGAGCGAGTCGTGCGAGCAGCGGACGTCAGCGAATCCTTGCCGTTTCAAGGCGATCCTTAAGCCCTCCTTGGTCGCCAGTGACAGGTGTCGCGGGGCCTCCGTCGCCGCGGCCCATCGACCTCCGAACATCTGGGACTGGAGGCTGTCCACCATCGGGGTGGCAATCACGATCCAGCCCCCGGGCTTCAAGAGGGCAAAGCACGAGGCGATCATCTCGTTGATGTCCGGGACGTGCTCGATCACCTGGAAGGCCGTGACCAGGTCGAAACTCCCGGGCGCGAAGGCCTTGGGCAGCCCGGCCATGTCCGTGCAGACCGCGGGCACTCCGAGCTCGTTCTTGACGTACTCGACCGGCTCCGGGATCAGGTCCATCCCATGAACATCGAGCCCCAGACGGCGGAACGATAGCAGTCGCAGGCCCCGGCCGCAGCCGACGTCGAGCAACCGTCCGTGTCGCGGGACACGGGTGACTCGGAGGATGCGCTGGGCCTGCGCCTCGTACTGGGGTCGGTAAAACGCCTGGAACTCGACGCGGGCGATGAGCTGTTGCAAGGGGCTATCGGATTTGTCCTGCTTGAGCCCGAACGTGTACACCGGCGGATAGAAGCCGGGGATCTCTTCGACGGACGGAAAAGGCGAAAGGACGGCGCTTCCGCAGCTCTTGCACTTGAGCCAGTCGCGCTTCCCCGGGGCGTAGCGGAGCCGATCCTCAATTCCGCCGTGCAGTACGTCGAACGACGTCCCACCGCAATACAGGCACGGGTGCGGGTCGGGCATGGCGCGGGGATTCGTGTTGGGTGAACGGACGTTATATCGCGACCGGTTCGGTTACAGGTAGAACCGCGTGGGCCAATCACGACTGTCGGACTGGGTCTTCAACACCTCCCCGAACCGGTCCTCGAGTTCGCGTAACGTGCGCCCGCCGAGTTGGTTGTCGGTCAAGTCCAGGTACGCGAGCCGGCCCGCGGCCGGCCAGTCGCGGGCGAGGCGGGCCGCCGCGGCGCTCGTGAGCCCGCACTTGCGCAGTTCCAATCGTTCCAACCCTCCCGCGAATACCGATTGACACAGTCGGGCAATTCCGGTGTCGTCCACCGTGCACGTGTCAAGGATCAGCGCGCGAAGGCCGGTCAGCGTCACGGTGCGACCGATGACTTCTGCGATGTCAATGGGACGTTGAATTGCCTTCAATACGAGCTCGCGCAGCCCGCCGAGTTTTGCGTGTCGGGCGACGATCTCGACCGAGCCCTCGGCCATGAAGACGAACTCGAGCGACCGGAGGCGGGTCGCGTCGATTGCCGACAGCGTCTTGTCCACCGCGTGGGTGTCAAAGCCCCCCAGGGAGAGCCCGTCGAGCGGGGCCTTCTCCCACAGGCGGGCGACGTGGCGCTCGCCCCGGGACTCCTTGTGTGTCAGGGCCGCGTGGGCCAGGAGCCCGCGGCGAAACTGGCACGCGTAGAAATACGGGACGACCCCGCCGCGGAATTGCTGTTCGATGACGTGGTCATGCCGATCCCGATCAGGGAGCCATTTCAGCGAGTATCGGTCCTCGACCGGGGCACCCGTGCGCGGATCGCGGCGGCCCGGGCCGTCCGGGAGTGGCTCGCCGAGCGCCTGGCAGGCCGGC
>DATFWZ010000256.1:0-4316 GCA_035258765.1 Gemmataceae bacterium | reverse complement strand
CGGCCCGGGGGCGGCAAAGCGGAGGTCGTGATGGACCAGGATCGGCGGCCGGGACCTCCCGCCGGCGACCCCCTGAACGTCCTGATCCTGTACGACCACTGGTCCGTCTTCACGAACACGGTCCGCGAACACCTCGAAAGCTTCGCCCGGTTCTCCCGCCACCGAATCGCGTACGCCCACGCCGCCGCCGACGGCCCACTCACGTTCCCGCTCGACCAGTTCGACGCCGTCGTCCTCCATTACTCCATCCGCCTGGCCTTCGACTGGCACATCTCGCCGGAGTTCGCCTGGGCCCTGCGGTCGTTCCGCGGGCTCAAAGCCCTGTTCATCCAGGATGAGTACGACCACACTTGGCGGGCTTGCCAGTGGATCGAGCAGCTGGGGATCGGGGTGGTGTTCACGTGCGTCCCGCCGGAGCATGTCCGGTCGATCTACACGCGGGTCGATCACGACCGGGTGACGTTCCACCCCACCCTGACCGGCTACTTGCCGATCGACTCCGACCTGGGCAAGCACGTCAAGCCGCTGGCGGATCGACCGATCGTCATCGGGTACCGCGGGCGGGCGCTGCCGTTCAAGTACGGGCAGCTGGGGCAGGAGAAGCTGACCATTGGGGTTCGGATGCGGGCCGAGTGCGAGTCCCGGGGCATCCCGCACGACATCGAATGGACCGAAGGCAAGCGCATCTACGGGCCCGCGTGGGTGGACTTCGTCGCCTCCTGCCGGGCCACGCTCGGGACCGAGAGCGGGTCGAACGTGTTCGACTTCGACGGCACCTTGGCCTCCGGAATCAATGCGGCGCTCAAGGAGAACCCGCGACTCACCTACGCGCAAGTGGAGGAGCGCTTCCTTGCTGGCCGCGAAAGGGACGGCCTGATGAATCAGGTGTCCCCGCGGATTTTCGAGGCGGTCGCCCTGCGAACCGGGCTCATCCTCTTCGAGGGGACGTACTCCGGGGTCGTCAAGCCCGACAAGCACTTTGTCCCGCTCAAGAAGGATTTCAGCAACGTGGGGGACGTCCTGCGCCGCGTCCAGGATGATCGCGAGCTGGAGGCGATGACCGACCGCGCCTACCGGCACGTAATCGAGTCCGGGGCGTACACCTACCCGGCGTTCGTCCGCCAAGTGGACGATGCCCTCTCCCGCCATGCGGGACCGTCCCGCAGAACCGAACTCCCCGATTCGTTCGGCTGGGTCCGCGAGCTGCCTCCACCAACGATCAGCCCCGGCGGGTCGGCCAGGTGGAAGTGGTTCCGCCGGCTACCGTACCGCGGGGCGAAGGCCGTTTTCCAGTTATCCGGATTGAAGAGGGCAAGACGCCAGGTGCGGAAGCTCATCGCGGCCCAATCCCTCATCTTTGGCGACGCGGTCCTGCGCGAGTTTTACCGAACACTCCGCTCGACGCCGGCATCGCGAACGGAGTGCGGGTCGCGCGGCCGGCTGATGAAGGAGTTGCTCCGGCTCGCACTCTTGCGGCACGTGTGCCGGGCATGCCCGACCGTCCTCTGTGCCGCCTGGGCGACAATCCGATTCGAGCCGGCTGCCGGGCGCGTCGTCTTCACCAGCAACCCGATTCACGACCTGCCGCCAGTCATTGCGTCGGGTCAGGCGGTCGTCGATCAGGCGCTTGCTGCCGTCCGGGACGGTCAGATTCGAGAAATCATCTGGGAGTACCCGGCCGTGAAGGCCGCAGCCGCACTGAATCTGGGCAAGGTGGGCAATGTGGAGTTCAACCTCGGCCCGGACCGGGTTTTCCGTTTCACTGCGCTGGAACGGCTGTCCGATGTAGCACCGGAGACTGCGGTGCGCGTGCTGGCGCACGTAGCCGCGGGAGTTCACGTCACCGCGGCCGCCGTGGCGGGCGAGGTGTTCGAGGCGGTTTATCGGCGGGCGTCGTGAAGGTTCCCCATTCCCTCGCAGGGAAGGAGTTAGGGGAGTTAGGTCGAGTCTCCGGCCGATGGAAGCGTAACCTGACCCCTCGGCACCCGTTCCCGAGGAGGGAAGGGGGGACGAAGACACGACAGGAGTAATCCCATGTGCGGCATGGCCGGCGTCGTTCACGTCCAGGGGCTCCCGCTCCCGCGCCTTCCCAGCGCGCTCGACGTGATGAACGACCTCCAGAAGCACCGCGGGCCGGACGGGCACGGTAAATGGGCCCACCCGCGCGGCCACGTCGGCCTCGCCCACCGCCGGCTCAGCATCATCGACCTCGGCACCGGCCAGCAGCCCATGACCGACGGCGCCGGCCACTGGATCACCTTCAACGGCGAAATCTACAACTACATCGAGCTCCGCGACGAGCTGGGCCGCGAACACTTCCGCACCACCTCCGACACCGAGGTCATCCTCCAGGCTTACCGCAAGTGGGGGGAGGCGTGCGTCGAGAAGCTCCGCGGCATGTTTGCGTTTTGCCTGTGGGACGAGGAGAACCAGCGCCTTTTCTGCGCCCGCGACCGCTTCGGCATCAAGCCCCTGTATTACACCCAGGTCGGCCCGGTCCTCTACATTGCGTCCGAGGCCAAGGTCCTCCTGCCCTTCCTGCGCCGGATCGAAACCGACCTCGACGCGTTCAAGGACTACCTCTACTTCCAGCTCTGCCTGAACGGGAAGACGCTGTTCAAGAATGTCCGCGAGCTACTCCCGGGGCACCTGCTCGTCGCGGGCGGCGGGCACGTCCAGGCCCGGCGGTATTGGCAGGTCTACTACGACATCGACTTCCACCACACCGAGCTGTACTTCCAGGAAGAGCTGACCCGGCTCGTCCTCGACTCGGTGGACATCCACAAGCGGGCCGACGTCCCGATCGGGGCCTACATCTCCGGCGGCCTCGATTCGAGCATCGTCGCCGGCGTGGCGACGCGGGCGAGCGGCGAGGGCTTCGAGGGGTTCACCGGCAAGTTCTCGTTCAACCAGCGGTACGACGAGAGCCGCTACGCCCGGGCCGTCGCCGAGCGGGGCCGCTTCCCGCTCTACGAGAAGGACATCGGCCCGGCCGACTTCATCGAGAACCTGCCGAAGGTCCTCTACCACCTCGACTACCCGGTCGCGGGGCCAGGGTCGTTCCCGCAGTACATGGTGTCCCAACTCGCCGCGACGCGGCGCAAGGTGGTCCTGGGCGGGCAGGGCGGCGACGAGATCTTCGGCGGCTACGCACGCTACCTGATCGCCTACTTCGAGCAGTGCATCAAGGCCGCGATCGACGGGACAATGCACAGCGGCAACTTTGTCGTCACCTACGAGTCGATCATTCCCAACCTGGTGACGCTCCGCGAGTACAAGCCGCTCTTGCAGGAGTTCTGGCGGGAGGGGCTCTTCGAGGACCTGGACCGACGTTACTTCCGGCTCATCAACCGGGCCCCGACTCTCGGCGACGAAGTCCACTGGGACGCCCTGAACGGGTACGACGTGTACGAGACGTTCCGGTCCATCTTCCGGGCCGACAACGTCAAGAAGGAGTCGTACTTCGACCTGATGACCCACTTCGACTTCAAGACCCTGCTGCCCGCACTGCTCCAGGTGGAGGACCGGGTGAGCATGGCTCACGGGCTGGAGTCGCGGGTGCCGTTCCTCGATCATCACCTCGTCGAGTTCGCGGCCACGATGCCGGCCGATGTGAAGTTCAAGAACGGGTCGATGAAGCACGTTTTGCGGAACGCGATGACCCCGCACCTGCCGGACGCGGTCTTGAACCGCAAGGATAAGATGGGTTTCCCCGTGCCGCTGTCCGAGTGGGTTCGCGGCGAGGCCCGCGAGTTCGTCCGCGACACGCTGGGGAGCAAGAAGGCCCTCACCCGCGACCTGATCGACAACCGCCGCGTGCTCGACCAGCTCGAAGGTGAGCCGCAGTTCGGGCGTAAGCTGTGGGGGTTGTTGTCGCTGGAGGTGTGGCAGCAGCAGTTCCACGACCGCGAGGCGGACTTTAAGAGTTTGGTAACGACGAGTTTCGAGGCGAAGGGGGCGGCGTGAGGTGGTCGAATTCTCCCCTCTCCCCCCGCTTCGTGGGGAGAGGGGCAGGGGTGAGGGGGGTTGAGGCTTGTCGGGTCGGAAAGCTCTATCCCGGCCCCGCGAGCCTTAGCCCCCTCACTCCGGCCCTCTCCCCCGAAGCGGGGGAGAGGGAGAAAGAGCGCCGTCGCTCGGAGTGGGTTTCTTACAGGACAGGGTTTCACTCATGAAAGTTCTCATCACCGGCGGCGCCGGTTTCATCGGGTCGCACCTCGCCGACCGGCTGCTGGCTCGCGGCGACAAGGTCACGGTCATCGACAACTACTCGACCGGCCGACGCGACAACCTGCGGCAGAACCCGAACTTGACCGTCG
>DATFWZ010000255.1:0-10690 GCA_035258765.1 Gemmataceae bacterium | reverse complement strand
CAAGCCTACGTAGCTGAATTCGTGAGAATTCAGCGGGCTGGGAGGGCCGAGCGCTGAATTCTCACGAATTCAGCTACCGCAGATTCGCGCACGCTGATTTAGAGTACCCGACCGAACCGGGAGAAGTTGCAAACGACAATTAGAAGCAATCGCCTTCGAGGCACACGCGGGCGGGTGCGGACATTTCCCAGGTTCTTGGTGTTGCCCGAGAGGAGACCGTCTCCGAACAGCAGCTCGCCGCGGTCGTCCGAAAGGCGGTAGTCGTAGTCGGTCACGAGGGCCTCAATCTGGAACCGGCCAGCCCGGTCCGTTCAGCCCGCCCGGCTTAGACCATCACCTTTCCGGACCGCTGGCACCCACAGGCCTTGCAGAACGGGCAAATCCGCCAGTGATAAGCCTTGCTGTCGCACTCCGGGCAGATCTCGGTGAACCGGTCGTCCACCGGGGCCTCGCACCGCCAGCAGTGGTCGAGCCGGTCGCCCTTGCGCTTCGGGAGCCGGGCGTGGGTGCCGTTCGGACGGAGCGCGGCCAACCGAGCCCCGAGAGTGGCCTGGAGGACGTTCAACCAGCGGACGTCTTCTTCGGTGAAGAGCTTCGGGTTGGCCCGGTAAAGCGCGTTCAGCTTGGCGACGGATGCCTTGGCCGCGGCCTCGACGGTCGCCGTCTGGCGGGCGGCGATGACGAGCTGGCGAAACTTTTCGGTTTCTTCCTCGATGGCGGCCTTACTCACGATGTGTCCTCGGTGCGGGGAAAGGCGGGTCAGGGCAAACCTTCACTATACCCGATTCGAGGTCGGGCCGTGTGGCGAATCCACGCGAGGGCTCAGCTCACCGGAAATGCCTTCTTCGTCCGCAGATCGGCCCGGGTCAGGCCCAGCCGCTGCAGGAGTGGCTGGTACACCTCGGTGAAGAAGATCTCCTCGTCGAAGATCTTCAGCGCGCGCACGGCCCCGATGCGCCGCCGGCTGTCCCCGAGCAGATCGTCGGCGGGCATCCGGAAGGTGCGGACCACGTGCCGGAAGTGCTCGAGTGTCCGCTCCCGGTCGTCCTCCAGGTAGATGCCCACCAGGGTGCGGAAGAACTGGGCGTGCGCCGCCTCGTCGATGGCGACTAACTCCAGCACGCGGTCCAGCGCCGGGTCGCGGCCGGCGACGACCTTGCGAAGGTTCCGGTAATGCAGTTGCGTGGCCAGCTCCTGGAACATGGTGTAGATGACGGCCGAGCGGGAGTTGCCGTAGTGTGCCTGCCACTCGCGGGCGAACACGTCGTCCGCCATTTCCCGCACCTGGTTTTCGGTCCGGTGCCCGGACTTGGTCAGCCAGTCCTCCAGAACCATCGAGTGCTTCGATTCCTCGTAGCCCCAGTTGGCCAGCATCCACGCCCGGCCGCGATCGGCCCGGACGACCGGGAGCTGCTTGCTCAGGTAGTCGGGCAGATACAGCTCGACCATGCAGAACGTCTGGACCACGTCGGCGATGGCCGGGTCGAGGCCCGGGTTGCATTTGTCCCACGGAATATCGTCGACGAGCGACCACCGCCGCTTCCGCTCGGCCAGGTCGAAGTAGGCCCGGTAGGCGCGGTAGACCTTCGCCCGGGTGGCGGGATCGTCGGGGGTCTCGGGGACGGACATGGATGCCTCGGGACGGGGCGAAACGCGGTCAATTGACCGGACCGGCACACGCCGGCCCCTGGTGCCACGGTTGCCAGGGCATCCTGCAGGGGGACCCGCGAGGGGTACGGGAAGGGCGGGGCCATTATCGCCCAGCCGGCGATGCGGGGCAACCGAAGTCCCGCATTCGGGCGGGTTTACCGTCAGATCGTCCCGCTACGTCCGGAATCTGCGGACTCGACTGTCAGCTGCGAAAGACGCATACGGTTTATCGGACGGCCCGGACGCCGAACGCCACGACTTCCAGGCAAATCAGGGGCCGATAAATTCAACCCCGTGGGGTGTATCCGTAGAGCACGCGTCTCGCGTGCTCAGCCTTACAGAGCACGCGAGACGCGTGCTCTACGAGAGGTGGAGGCGAGGTCTCATGTCTCAAGAGCAATGGTCCGCGGTCGATCGCTACATCACCGGGCTGCTCGTACCGCCCGATTCCGCGTTGGACGCGGCGCTCCGCGACAGCGCCGCGGCCGGCCTGCCAGCGATCAACGTGTCGCCAAACCAGGGCAAGCTGTTGTACCTCCTGGCCCGCCTCCAGGGGGCGCGGAACATTCTGGAAATCGGCACGCTCGGGGGCTACAGCACGATCTGGCTCGCCCGGGCCCTGCCGGCCGGGGGCCGCCTGGTCACGCTCGAGTCCGAGCCGAAGCACGCCGACGTCGCCCGGGCCAACATCGCCCGGGCCGGGTTGTCGGGCGTCGTCGAGTTGCGCCTCGGGCGGGCGCTCGACACGCTGCCCCAGCTCGCCGCGGAGGGCCGCGGGCCGTTCGACCTGATCTTCATCGACGCGGATAAGCCGAGCAACGCGGACTACTTCGCGTGGGCGTTGCGTTTTTCGCGCCGCGGCAGCCTGATCGTCGTCGATAACGTGGTACGCAAGGGCGGGGTCATTGACCTGGCGAACACGGACGCGAATGTGCAGGGCGTGCGGCGGTTCTACGACGTCCTGGCCGCCGAGCCGCGCGTGAGTGCCACGGCGATCCAGACGGTCGGGAGCAAGGGGTACGACGGGTTCGCGGTGGCGCTAGTCATCGCGGACGCGTAGGACAAGATCGCGGTCGTGGTCAGCCGCCCGTGGCGACGGTGATCATCTCGGTGCGGACGTTCCACAGGGCGTGCGCGAGGACCAACGGCCAAATCCGGGGGACCACGAGAAAGGCGGCACCGAAAATCAATCCGACGAGAAAGGCCCCTACCGCCCCGCCCACGCCGAGATACAGGTGGTATGAAGCGAAAAGAGCCGCCGCGAGCAGCACGGCCGCCCCGCGCGACCGCAGAAGGTCCCGCAGCCGGACAATCAGGTAGGCCCGGCAAATTACCTCCTCGGCGAAGGCCGCGACCCCGTATTTCACGGCCATCATCAAGTAGTCCCACCGCCCGCGCGGACTCGGGAATAGCTGGTCGTGCGACGGGCCGCTCGGCAGAGCAAGGCAGGCCATCAGCACCCACGCAACCACCAGGGCCAGAAGTAAGGCGATCGTGATCAGGATGTCGAGCGGCCGGAAGCGAGTGATCCCGAATCGCGCCCACGGCTCCCCGGCGCGTCGGACCAGGTACAGGGTGACAAAGGCGGCACACCCGCTCACGACCGTCAAATCGACCGAGTCCGCCCAATAGGGCGGCACTGGGCCGAGCGCTCGCGGGAGAATTGCGCCGGAGAGTTGCGGTATCACCCACACCGCCAGGACGGCCGCCAATTCCCACCAGAGCTGGTCACGCGGCAGCGCGGGCCCCGCTGGAGGACTTGCCTCGGCTGGAGCTGGGGGGACCTCCGATTCAGGACTCGTTGACAGGGCGGGTGTAGGCTCGACGGCCGAGGAAACGTCCCGATCCGGGTCGGGCGGCGCATCCGGGTCGGGTGCGAACGACCAGCCGCAAGCCGGACAAGTGTCGGCCTCACCCATCGGGGCCCGGCAGGCCAGGCACCGGGCGGCCGCGTCCTCCTCGGATTGGGGTCGCAAGAAATCGTCCAGAATTGTCCGGGCCGCGGCCAGTTGGGCGGAATTGACTAGGACGCGGAGTTTGCCGGCCCGGTCGGCGGGCGGTTCGCCGTCCCCACTCCGGGGCACGTCGTCGTCAATCCGGACACGGATCCCCTCGTGCTCCAGGCGCAGGCGGAGTGCGTCGGCTTCGGGCAGCCCGATGGCGCGGTACAGCTCGGCGAATTCGCCGGACATCGAGTGCTCTCGCGAGTCCCATGAATCGTTGCGCGGCCGGGGAGCCTCAGATTAAGTGCGAGTCGCACGGCTCGGCTCTTCGCCATATCCGCCCACGGCCACTGGCGTTCCGTCCCGGTCCCTGTTAAGTTAGGGACCCACCGCGGGGCCGCCACGCGAAGGCCGGCCGCGGGTGCGGTCCGTCATCGCCAAGGCATCCATCGAAGGAGACACAACCATGGGGCAAGTGGCCAAAGAAATGGTCGTGAAGTCGGGCATCAAGCTGGAGGAGCTGCTCAAGAAGCTGGTCGCGGCCGCGGGGGCCGAGTTCACGACCTTCTACTACTACACCATCCTGCGGGTGGCGGCCATCGGCATGGACGGCGAGGGGCTCAAAGAGATCATCGAGGACGCCCGGATCGAGGACCGCAACCACTTCGAGGCCCTGGTGCCGCGCATCTACGAGCTGGGCGGCGAGCTGCCCCGCGACATCCGCGGGTTCGCCGACGTCGCCGGCTGCCCGGACGCCTACCTGCCGGACAGCCTCAAGGGTGGCAAGTCGCCGACCGGCGCCTCGCTCAAGGACCTGCTCACCGTCCTCGTCGAGGCCGAGCGCTGCGCCATCCGGTGCTACACCGACCTGTGCCAGTTCACCCAGGGCAAGGACCCGCGCACCTACGCCATCAGCTCCGCGATCCTCAACGAGGAGATCGAGCACGAGGCGTGGTTCAGCGAATTCCTCGGCGAGGGCCCGTCCGGCCACTTCCGCCGCGGCAAGCCCGGCGCCTCGCCCTACGTGGCCCCGTTCATGACGGCGGACCACAAGTGAAAGGATGAAGGATGAAGGTTGAAGGATGAAGGGTGAGGGGTATGGGATGAGCGGGGAACAAAGCACGGGTTCGGATTCATCCTTCCCCCTTCATCCTCCATCCTTTCGGAAGGCGCTCCCCAGCATAGACCTTGGGCCTGGGGCGCTGACAAAAGTCATCGTCGCGGGGAAGCCGGTGCTACTGGCCCGCCTCGAGGACGGAACGGTGGCCGCGGCGTCCGCCGTCTGCCCGCACCGCGGGGAGGACCTGTCCGGCGGCCACATTTACATGGGGGCGATCGATTGCCCCCACCACCATTACCTGTACGACCTGCGCACCGGGGTCAACCGCTACCCGCGCGACGTGTTCCCGGCCGACCTGGCCGCCGGTGTCGCCCCGCTACCGCTCTACGCGGTCAAGGAGGAGGGGGGGTGGATCTGGATCGGGCTCAAGGATGAAGGATTTGGAAGTATGAGGGATTCGGAAGGATGAAGGATGAAGGATGAAAGAACTGAGGAAGCGTAAGACATCCTTCATCCTTCATCCTTTCAAAGTGACTCGGACGCAGCGCCAGATCGAAGAGCACCGCCAAGGCGACGCGTGCATCGAGGTTCACGATGCCGCGGGCCGCCCGTGGGCCGGCGTCCCGGTGTGGGTGGAGCAGGAGACGCACGCGTTCACATTTGGCTGCTTCGTCTCGGACCTGACAGCTCTCTCCGAATCTGACCGGCAACGGTGTGAGGCCCGGCTCAACGAGGTGTTCAACCGGTTGATTTCCGCCGGCCAAGCGCCGGACCCGCGAGCGGTCCGGGTCAATGTTCCGGAGTTGGTCCATTTGGGACGGTTCCGGCGCGACCTGGACCAGCTCGCCGGCGCCGGCCGGCCGCTGGACGTCCATGTGCGTGGCCGGTCGGTCGGGCTCGGTTCGCGTCCGGAATCGGCCGCGGCGGAGCAGGTGGCGGCGCTGTACGCACTATGTTTCGCCCACCCGGGCGTTCGCGCGATCGTTTGGACGGGGTTCTGGGACGGTGAGCAGGGGGCCGACGGCGGTGGGCTGTTGCGGACGGATTTCGCGCCCAAGCCGGCGTTCCGGTACTTGCACAAGCTGATCGCTACGGTTTGGCACACGCGGGCAAGCGGGGAGACGGACCGGGACGGGCGGTTTCGCTTCCGCGGCTATTACGGCGACTACCGGGTCGCGGCCAGCGTCGGGGAGGCGGCGGCGAGTACCGCGGTGTTTCCGTTCCGAGATGCGCCTGGGGGAGGGCGTTTCGTGTTTCGCCAAGACACGGCGAGCGGAGCGGCGTAAGCCGCCCGATGCTGGCCAATAACACGACGTTGTTGTCAACATCGGGCGGCTTACGCCGCTCCGCTCGCCCATCGGGGATCACTTCGTTCCGACCGCTCGCAACCGCTCCAGCGCCGCTTTCGCGTCACGCGTTTGCCGCACCGCCGGGTCGCCGCTTGCCAGCGATTCGAGGAGCTTGCGCGCCGCCGGGGTGCCGGCTCGTTCCAACACTTCCAGAGCCCGCGCCGTCCCCGGTGCCTGTCCATCCCAGGCTAGCTTGCCGAGCAAATCCTCGGCGCGGCGCGCGGCCTCGGGCGACGGCGGGCGGGCGATCAGCTCCTTGAGCGCCGGGACGGCCACGCCTCCCAGGCGTGCGAGCTCGGCAGTCGCCTCCTCGCGGGTGCGGAACGCGGGGCTGTCGAGGTCGGCGATCAAGGCCTTGATTCGCGCCCCGTCCTTCGTGGTGATCGGCCGTACGCGGGTCGCCAGGAAGTCCACCGCCTCCGGTGCCGCTGCGAGGGCCCACCCGGCCTGGTCCGGGCGAACGGGGTCACTTCCCGATAGTTCCTCCCACAGGGCCTTGAGTTCGCCCGGCGACTTTCGGGCTTCAGGGAGCAGACGGCCGCCGGTCAGGCTATCGGTCCGCCATAAGAGTGCGGTTGTGTCGTGACTCCCGGAGGCGATGGCCCGCCCGTCCGGCGACACGGCCACGGCCGCGACGGCGTCGAAGTGCCCGAGCGGGGCCGAAACCCACTCATTGCGCGACAGGTCGAGCACACGCACCGATCCGTCGCGATCGCCGAGCACCAGAAATCGCCCGCCGGCGAAGGCGACGGACCTGACGGCGTTCCACGGCAGCCGCACCTCGTGCCGGACCTTCCCGGTCGCGACCTCCCAGATGGTGACCGACCGGGCCTCATGCCACCGCGCCGGGGCCGCCGGGGCGACGTTGCTCTTGTGCTCGAAGAAGCTGACCGCGGCCAGGGCCCGGCCGTCCGCCGAGAAGGCCAATGCCGAGGTCCCCTCGAACATGGCCGTGGGTGCGGCCGGGTCCGGGGCTCGCTCGAATCGCGCTCGCTCCGTCCCGGTGTTTGGGTGCCAGATGTGGACCGCGCCGTCGTCGAGCCCGGCGGTTGCGAGCAGACGGCCATCGGGGGAGTACGCCAGTGCGTTCGCCCGACCCGACTTCGCTTGTAGCTGTCGGAGTTCCTTGCCGGTGTTCGCATCCCATATTCGCACAGCCCCGTCTGGCATCCGCGCCCCGGACGGAAACGAATCGCGATTGACGGCCTCTCCGACCGCGACCGTCCGCCCGTCCGGGGAGAACGCGACGCTGCCAAACGCGAATCGGCCGCCCATCAGTTCGCGGACCAGTTCGCCGGTCGCTGGTGACCACAGGCGGACGACCTTCTCATCCTTGCCGGTCGAGGCCGCGAGCTTCCCACTCGGGGCGAAGGCAACCGCGGTGACGCGGCTCGTGTGGCCCCGGAACCGCCCGGCCGGGCGGCCGGTGTCTGCCTCCCACAACCCCACCGTACGGTCCGCGCTACCGGTCGCCAGGAGCCGGCCGTCCGGCGAGAAGGCGACGGTGTCCACCGCGTCATGGTGCCGCGGGAACGGGCTCACCTCCTTACCCGTCGCCGGGTCCCACAGGTAGACGCCGTGGCCCCAGCAACCGACCGAAGCGGCCAGCTTGCCGTCCCGCGTGAAGGTCACGGCATCGACGAGGTTGTCGCTCATGGTGGGGAACGACCGGATGTGTCGGCCGGTGGCGACGTCCCAGAGCCGGAGCGATCGACCGGTCCCGCCCTGGCCGGAAAGCAACGTCGCACCGTCCGGCGAAAAGGCGAGGGCATACACGGCCCCGAGCGATTCCTGGCACCGCCACACCAGCTTGCCGGTCGCGGTGTCCCAGAGGTGAATAGTCCCGTCCGGGTATGTCCCGCCGGAAGCGATGAACTTGCCGTCGGGCGAGTAGGCGACGGCATAGGTGCCGCTGGCATGTCCCTCCAGGGCGGGCAGCTCGCGGCCGGACGGGATGTCGCGGCGGCGGATCCGCTTCGGCTCGCCGCCGACGGCGAGCGTCTTGCCGTCCGGCGAGAAGGCCACGCGATAGGCTCGCTCGTCCGCGGTGAACCGGAACAACTCGCGGTCGCCCGGTACGTCGCGGACCACGACGGTCGTCGATTGCTCGACGTAGGCGAGTGTCTTGCCGTCGCGGGTGACGGCCAGCGCGGTCACCATGCCGTCGTACCGGCCAATTCGCCGCACTTCTTTCCCGGTGGCCACGTCCCACTGCCGGACGTCCTGGCCGTCGCTACCCGTGTAGAGGGTCTTTCCATCTGAGGCCCAGACGAGAGCGCGCACCCGCCCAAAATGACGGAGTGCATGGAGTTGACGACCCGTGGCTGGGTCCCAGAGCCGGGTGAACTGATCCTCCCCGCCGGTGGCGAGGATCCGGCCATCGGGCGCGAACACGGCGCAATCAACCGCCCCCATGTGGGCCAGGTACGGCCGGCCGACGCGAGCGCCGGCCCCCGCCGGGTACTCCTCCGGCGTCCGCACGGGCCCAAGGACGTAGAGCCGCCCGGAGCGCTCGCCCTGCGCGCCGGCGTCGAATCCCGTCGGCCGCCCCTCGCTTCCGTACGCGATCCGCAGCAGGTCGCCCTTCCGCTCGTAGATTCCGAGGGCGGAGCGCCCCGCCAGCCGGCCGCCGGTCTGCTTCAGGTCGATGGTCCGGGGCGTCGCGGTCGGGTCGTGCTTGAACTCCCACTCGGCGCGCTGGCCGCTCGGGTACTGGATGACAATCTTGCCCTCGGTGATCTCCCAGACCTGGTCGGGGCTGACGTCGTCGGGCAGGTGCTTGCCGTTCGCGTCCGCCTGTCGGACCTGCCAGGTGCCGAGGATCGAGTCGGACTTCGGGACGGCGGGCATGGCGGGACCTGGCGGGTTCGGCGGCAACCGGACCGGGCCGAGCCCGTACGCCGCGACGCCGATCCCGAGCACGGCCGCGGCGATGGACGTGACTGCAACTTTCGCGCGCGCCGTCAGCAAAGTGCGAGTAACCTCGTCGGCCAGTTCGGTCGCGCGCGCGGACGCTGCGCCGGAGGTCGCGATACGAATGGTGGCCGCGACGAGTTCGGGCAACAATGCCGTATGCACGGTGAACCCGCCGATCGCGGCCAGCGTCCCACGGAGCAGCCGCTTGGCGAGCAACGCCCGTCCGCGGGCGAGCCGCCCGGCGACGGTGCCCGGCGGCCAGCCGAGCTGGCGGGCGGCCTCGTCGCGGGTGTGGCCCTCCAGGTCGCACATCACGATCGGCTGGCGGTACTTCTCCGGCAGTCGGGCCAGCTCGCGGTCGAGCAGCGGCAGCCAGTCGTTCCGCGGATCTTCTCGAGTCCGTTCCGGACTGGCCGCGGCCCGCTCCTTGGCCCGGCGGCGGGCAGCGGTCGTGCGGGCCTTGAGCGCGGTCCGCCGGGCCACGCCGTGTAACCAGTCTCCCAGGACCAGCCGGCCGGCGAGGGCCGATGCCTTCCGCACCAGGACGAGGAACGTGGCCTGGAAGGCGTCGTCCGCGTCGGCGCCGTTTCCCAGGGCCCGGCGGCAGACGCCCTGGATCATCGGGCCGTGCCGGTCCACCAGGGCGGCGAAGGCGGCCTCGTCCCGGTGGGTGAGGAAGCGGTCGAGGAGCTGGCCGTCCGACAGGTCGCGGCCGACCGCCCGGGTGAGGGCGGCGAGCGGCGGCGCGTTGCGGTTCGGCATGACTCGTCCCCGGGCGGGGGGCGGGATCGCTTCCCCTTTATAGTGCCCCGGGCCGACGCGATTTGATACGGAATCGGGAAGTTACGAGCCCGGTCGCGGGCGCGGTGGGTTGCAGTGATCAGCGGGCGCGACCGGCCAAGGCATGGCGGCGTGGCGGAATCCGCGGACGCGTAGACGATCGGCGAGGCTCCATTACTTTGACGGACGATGACGTCGGTCAACCTGGGCTTCGGGCGATCCGCGTGCGAATTCGCGCGGGGAAGCCTCCCGGCTGGGATTAATTGGCCATCCGGCGTTCCGATCAGGATACGGAGGGTGTGGTTGGCGGCTGCGGATAGCGGATCGGACTCCTCCGGGCTTGAGTCACCCATCCGGTCCGCGAGCCGCGCCGATTTTTCGCTTTCCCTCCTGAAGAGGGAGGGAAACGTTCGCCTGGCCCCTCTTTGGGGGAGGCGGAGGAGGCCGCTCGGAACACCTCGCTCGCGCTTCGGGGGAGAGAGAGTTTGGTCGCGCCTCCGCCGCCACGCAATGTGCGGTAATTATCTTTGCAGGGCCGGCCCGTCTATCTGCTGCCAGGCCGGGAGACCACCGGGCCGTGCCGTCGCGCGCGTGCCCGCCACACCGGCCGGACCCTCGACCAAGTTCGCCCGCGGGGGGATCAGGTCACCGTGGCCGCCGACTCGAAAATGGTCGGGGGAGGGGGTCCACATGAAGCTGCTGATGGGTTATGGGGTGGGGGTGGCGGTGACCGCCATGGCCGCGGGGACGCTGTGGTTTGTGGTCGGCGGCCCGGGCCGCCCGGTCGGCGAAGACGCGCGAGCCCGCGAGCTGAAAACCAGATTGGCGGTTGCGCAAGACCATATGCGGGCCAAGGACGAGGTGACCGCCGCCCTGGCCCGCGGCGAGCTGACCTTCAGCGAGGCCGCCGCCCGATTCCGGGTCATCCACGGCGGGGACCCGGGGCCGCTCGCGTACCTCCGGCTTCAGTACCCGGCAGCGTTGGACGATGA
>DATFWZ010000254.1:0-10476 GCA_035258765.1 Gemmataceae bacterium | reverse complement strand
TGGGGTCGGCGAGTGTGGTCGGGTGGGACATCCTTGACCTCCGAAGTCACCGCGAATCCGTCCGCACCCCAATGGTAGCGCCGACCCCAATGAAGTGAAGACCCTCCCCGAAATGTTGCGGGTAATAGTCAGCCGCTTCGGCGAGGGGGGCCGGGGGGAAAGGTCTGCGCGCCGCCGGAAGACCTCTCCGCCCCAAACCCCCTTCCCGAGGCGGGGAGGGGGGAACCAATCCCGAGACGGACTTATGAATTGCTGGGAGTGATCGCGGCGACGGAAGGGAAGGTCGACGTTCCGGCTTCCGAAACTGGCGTGGGGGAACGAGGCTTCGCCTTAGGGCAGTTCGGTGGGCAATCGGCAACGGGCGGCAGGCCGTTAACGCCGAGCGGGGCGGACGTGCTACTACCATAAGCAAGCCGCCCACATTCGACGAAGGCCCTTCCGAGCACTTCAAGCGTAACTGTACTTGAAAAAGGTGGACATGAAGTTGGCCCAGGTGATGGTCATGAACCCGTCGTTCACCCCGTCGGACCGGGGCCGGAGGTCTGAGCCTTGGAACCCGTCATAGCCCCACGGGTTATAGATCCGGACGTACCAGGTGCCCCCGGACCGGAAGACGTTGGTGAACGCGTACTCGTGGGCGGCGTACATGCCGTTCACCGCATGCCCGTCCTGGATTAGCCCCTGGATCGTTTCGGGCGTCAGGGTCGCATCGATGACCTTGGTCTGACTGGCCCAGCCGGAGATCTCCGTCAGCGCCCGGTTCCCGGTCGGCTCGCCGTCGAAGGTGGCCATCGACTCGGCACTGTACGGGTCGTACCCGATCGTGAGCATGTAGGCCCGCTGATACAACAGCGGCCAGAACTCGCCCTCCCGGGGCGAGAGGCAGTCGTAGATGCCGGTCGCGTCCCGTGTCGGGTCGCCGTTGAAGGTCACCGACACGTCCCGCCAGAACCCGTTCACGAACAGCCGGACGGTGTAGGTGTCGTCCCCGACGTAGGTGATCTGGTCGGCCAGGTCGATCTCGCCTGTGAGGGCCACGCCGGCCAGGGAGGCCAGGAAGACGCACGTCTGCGCCACCCCCTGGTTGATGTCGGTGATCCGCGCGCCGTTGTACGCCCAAATGTAGGCGTTGAAGTCCCACCCGGCCCCGCCGTAGGCCGGCTCGGCCCGCGACCCCGCGTCCAGCCAATCGTTGTCCACCCCGCCATACAGGTGGTCGTAGCCGTCGCCGCCATAGAGTTTGTCCTCGCCGGCGCCTCCAGCGAGCGTGTCGTTGCCGCCCCACCCGTACAGAGTGTCGTCGCCGGCGCCGCCGTTGAGGTAGTCGTTGCCGTCATCCCCGTAGATGGTGTCGCTGCCGTCACCCCCGTACAGGGCCGCGCCGATGCTACCGATGTTGTGCGAGATGGTGTCGTCGCCGCCGTTCCCGAACACGCGGACGCGGCGCACCTGAAATGCAGGGAAGTCGGTTACCTGACCATTCTCGATGACTCGGACGAGCAGAGTTCCGGGGATGAGGATACGCTGGACGGTGATGTCGTCGGCCATGTCGCTGCCGCGGACGGTCAAGACGCCGTTGGCGACACTGGCGGAAGGCATGTGGCGCGTTTCGAGAGATTGGAGGGCGAGGCGGGCCGTGCTGCGACGGGCGGTCATCTCAGGATCTCCGGTTGGCCTGTGTCCCGAATCACCGGATGGTACGACTGCGGGAGCGGGAACCTAATGGCCCCGGGCCGGAGTTTTTGGGAGTCGGCTGCAAATGGTGTAGCTGAGGGGGCTCTAAACCAATTGAACGCCATGACACGGACGACGCGGGTTTACGTTGATCGATCCAGGACAGATCTGTCTTGGACTGATCCTCGCTAATCCGAATCATCCGCGTTCGTTTTCAACTCTACGCGCGCCGCGGAGAATAGGAATCTCGCTACGGCACCCACTGGTCGTAGCGACCTGTGGCCGGGTTGTATTCATACCGGCCCGCCGGCCGCATGTTGTTGATGATGATCATCATCGTCTCGTGGTGCTTCGCCTGGGCGTTGCTGAGCGCCCGGATTTGCAGTTGTTGGGCGTCGTGCCCCTGCTGCAGCTTGAGCATGTGGATGGCGTCGGCGTCGCGGGGCGACGGGCCGGGCGGCGGCGCCTTCGCAGACAGCAGGTCGCGCTCCGCCGGGCTCAGCTTCGGGTAATCGTCGCGCCACCACTTCAGGTCGGCGAGCACCGCCTTCTGCCGGCTCGCGTCGCCGTTCTTCCAGTCGTTGATCACCATCTGCCGCAGCCGATCAACCCCGCCCGCCTTCGCGAGCAACGGCCCGAACCGCCAGTCGGCCATCTTGCAGTAGTCGTCCACCATGTCCTGGGTCAGCGGCGGATCGCCGGGGACCAAGGCCTTCTTGTCATCCGGTCGGGCGGCGCTGGCACCTCCGAGGGTCAATGTTGCGGTCAGGACGATGTAACGGAATGCACGCATGTCAACTCCTAAGGGAGGACCGATTCGGGTAGCCGAACTCGCCAGAGTTCGGCTACCCGGGGCCACTCGGGACTCACGGGTGGAATGTGAAGGTGTACAGCTCGGGCTTGGGGCCCGCGCGGTAGCCGGCCGCGGGCCCCAACCAGGTGTCCACATCCTTGCGTGTGTGCCAGTCGGTCTTGGTTTCCGGGGCCTCGGCCCAGATCCGCATCCGCCGGGCCTGGATCGGGCGGCCGTCGTGCGTCAAGACGGCCTTCTCCCCCGGGGCGAACTCCCAGTTGAGCGAGCCCTCGGCCGGAAGCCAGGCGAAGTTGCCGTCGGACGTCTGGCCCTCGTACCGCACGTGGACGGCGAGCTTCTGCCCGGTCTTGTTGGCGACCTGCAGAACGCGCGTCTTGTGCAGGGTCATGCGGTCGCGGTAGGACGCGTCGAGCTGGATGGCCCGGGCAAAGTCGTCTTCCGCCTTGCGGGCCTCGCCGAGCTGCTCGAGGGCCTGGCCCCGCGAGTAGTACCAGTCGGCGACGTCACCCGACAGGCGGATCGCCTCGTCGTAGCTCTTGACGGCCGGCTCCAGCTCCGACTTGTAGACGTGAACCTCGGCCCGGTTCGCGTGGAAGACCGCGACGGTCGGGTCGAGCTGGATCGCGCGGCGGAAGTGCTTGAGGGCCTCGTTGTTGTCGTCCCGGTCGAAGTGGATGCAGCCGCGAATGTTGTGGGCGCGGGCGTGCAGGGGGTCGAGCTTGATGACCTCGCCGATGTCGTCGAGGGCCAGCTCGTAGTCCTGGCGTTTCCGGTGGGCGACAGCCCGGGTGAGAAGGATTTCGGTCGATGTCGGGTCGAGTCGGTGGGCCGCGGTCAGGTCCTCGACGGCCTTGGCGGGCAAGCCCCGCTCCAGTGTACGAACCCCACGACGGAGGTACGCCGCCGCCGTCTTCGGCTCGACCAGCTCGCGGGCGGTCTCCATGTACGCCTTCACCTCTGCGGCCGAGATGCACCAGCTCACGAGGGCGGCGTCCGGCTGCCGGCCGGAGACGACCGCGACCAGCTCCCCCGCGTCGTTGACCACCGGGCCGCCGCTGTCCCCGGGGTTGATCGGCGACTGCGTCTCGACCACCCGGGCCGCGCGCAACGGGCCGGTCGCGAACCGCCACTCCTTGCGGTAGACCTGGCGCACGCTGCCCGCGGAGTAGACCCACAGGGCGCCGCTGGCGTCAGGGTTGCCGATCGAGTGGAGCTTCTCGGCCGGCCCGGGTTCCTGGGCGGTCAACTTCAGGGCGACGGTCCCGGCCGGCGGCTTCTCGCGCAGCCGGATGACGGACAGGTCTTGCATCGCGTCCGCATCGATTACGTCCGCGACGAAGCGCTGGGCCTCCTTGCGGTAGCGGGCCGGCTCCGCGACCGGCTTCCCGTCCTTGCCGGTCATTGGAAAGACTACTTCCACCTGGGCGTGTGACGCGACGACGTGCTCGTTCGTGATGAGCAATCTCTGCTCGAGGTCAACCACCCATCCTGTTCCGCTGCCGGTCGGGGTCAGGATGAGGGCGGTGCCACGGAGGGTGTCGGCGTAGACCTTTTCGGCGCGCTCCTGGGCGGCGGCCGGACTGACACAGGCGGCCGCCAGGGCCAGGGCCACGATGGCGGGCGGGCGGTGCGGGATCATCGGTGCTTCCTCGAATTGGGCTTGGGTCATCTGCGATTCGCAAGTTCGTACGGCGGCCCCGAGCGAAACCTAATGGGGAACAGGCGCCGTTTCCGGGGGGCAGGAAATGGCGGAAGGGGCGTTAGGTTCTGTCGTCGCGGGCCGTACCAGTGTGGAAGGCGGCCGGGCCCGCTTTCGGATTCCTGGAAGCCCGCCCGTTCGACTCAGACCGAGGAGAAGCCCATGCGACGGCAGTTGTCGGCAGCAGCGGTTCTAACATTCGCGTTGGTGAGCCCGGCCCTGGCCGGTCCCCGCGACGGGGAGGACAAGAAAGAAGTCAAGGACGCATTGCCCCGGGAGGCGACGGTCGAGTGGGACGTTCGCGTCTTCGAGGATGGCCCGACGTTCACCCCGGTGAAGCGGGAGGTCAAGGGGAGTAAGGTGACGTGGGTTCTGGAGAACAAGCGGAACCTGGGTACCGAGATCACTTTCGGCTATCAGGCATCGCTGTTTGACGAGGACGGGGTCAAGCTCGCCGCGATCGAAATCGAGACGGAGCCGTTCCTCCTCAACATGGCCAAAGGCGATCGGAACCGGTTTGTCCTCCATCTGCCGCAGCCGGAGAAGTGGAAGGTGGTTCGCAAGGTGGTTATAACGAACGGACAGTTCGGACGTTGACTCGCTTTCCGCGACCCGGCCCCGTGCGCCTCGCTTCGCCCTGCCGAGGAGGCTTCGTCATGTCCCGCGATCTGGGACCCTGTCCCCCGGCCGACGACCTCGAGCGGCTGCTGGCCGAGCGGCTTAGCGGCGCGGAGCGCGAGACGGTCGAATCGCACGTCGAGTCGTGCACCACTTGTCAGGATCGACTGGAACGGCTGAGTGGCGAGCCCGCACGCCATGTGCGGAACTCGGCATCGGTCGCGGAGTCCCCGGCGGAGCCGTCGGCCGAGTTCCTCCGCCGGCTGCGCGAGTCACCACCGCCGGCGGACAGGAGTGGCCTGACGGCGACCAACTACTTCGACGACGTCCCGCCGTGGTTCGAGCAGGGGCGAATTGCCCAGTATGAGGTCCTCGAAAAACTCGGCAAGGGCGGGATGGGCACCGTCTACAAGGCCCGGCACGTCGAGCTCGGCAAGGTGGTCGCGCTCAAGGTTCTTCCCGACGACCAGATGGACGAGGTCCGTGTCGCGCGATTCAAGAACGAAGTGCGGGCGATCGGCCGGCTCGACCATCCGCACATCGTCGGCGCACACGACGCGGGCGAGGTCGGCGGCGTTCATTACCTCGTCATGGACTTTGTGGACGGGGAGGACTTCGAGCGCGTCTTGCAGCGGCACGGCCGCCTGTCGGTCGCGGACGCGTGCGAGGCGATCCGCCAGGCGGCCGACGGCCTACAACACGCCTTCGAGCGCGGCCTGGTGCACCGCGACATCAAGCCGTCCAACCTCATGTTGACGCGTGCCGGTCGCGTGCAACTGCTCGACCTCGGCCTGGCGCGCTCGGTCGTCGAGCGCCCGGCCGAGCGGCTCACGGCCGACGGGACCGTGCTCGGAACGGCCGACTACCTCGCCCCGGAGCAGTGGGAGCGCTCGTACGCCGCCGACATCCGGGCGGACATCTACAGCCTTGGCTGCACTCTGTACCACTTCCTCGCGGGCCGACCGCCCTTCGCGGGGCGGCGGTACGCGTCGTTGGTTCAGAAGCTGCGCGGGCACGTGGAGACGCCACACCCGCCGATTACGGGCGTTCGCTCGGAGGTTCCCGCGGCGGTCGCGGCCGTCCTCGACCGGATGCTGGCCAAATCCCCGGGCGACCGGTTCGCGACGCCCGCCGAGGTGGCCGCGGCGCTGAGACCGTTCGCCGCGGACGCTGATTTGGGCCGACTGATTTCCGGTAGCGGGACGCAAATGCCCTACCCGTCGGCCGCGGACACCCGCGAGGCGCCCGACACGCTGACCGAAACGCGGCCCGCCGGTCGCCGCACCGGGGCGAGGGCGCGGGTGAGGCGCTACGCCGTGCCGCTCGCGGTCGCCGGCCTCTGTGCGGCCCTCGTTGTGAGCGTCCTGGCTTTCGGGCCGAAGGGCGATCCGTCCACCAACCCGGCGCCGTCACCCGCGTCCATCAAGGGGCTGCACGTCAAGCACTATCGCGGCGATACGAGGGGGTCTCGGTTGCTGGGAGACCTTGAGTGGAGTCCCGGGGACGTCCGTGTAAAGGACAGCGTGGTGGTGCAAGCGGAGTTCGACGCGCCCGCGTACTACTACCTGATCGCCTTCGGCCCCGCCGGGACCAAGGAAGGCACGGAACAGCTCTGCCAACCCGACGACGAGGCCGGGGAGGGGGCGAGGACCGCGAAGCCCGAGAAGCGCCCGGCCGTCCGATATCCCCGGGAGGGGGGCGTCTTTGTCGTCGATGCCCCCGGCCTTCACGTGTTCGTACTTGCGGCTTCGACGCGGCCGCTCCCGCCGTACGCCGAGTGGGCGGGTGAGCCTCCGTGGTCGGGCGTCGGTGACGGCGGGAATACACGCTGGCACTCCGATGGCGGCGAGTTTTCCCGGTTCCCCCGGGAGCGCCCGGGGAAGGTTCGGATCGACGTGCCGGAGCCGTTGCGGAAGCTGCGTGACTGGTTCAAGGCGCGGCCGGAGTTCGACGCGGTCCAGATTTTCGCGTTCCCCGTGACCGACGGCCGCGATTGACGTCGTAGGAGGGTCGCCGATGAAGTTGAGGACCCTGGGGGCCGCATTAGCGATCGGCGCGCTGACGCTGACGCTGCGCGGACCGGCCGGGCGGCCGATCGCGGTCGGCGAGACGCCGAAGCTACCGGACGCGCCCGCGAAGTCGGCCGACGCCGCAGCCGCCGTCGCCCGCGCCCAACAGTTCGCGGCGGCCCAGGACGCCTGGGCGGCCGTTTGTGGCGGTACGGTCGTGGAGGCCGCCTACCGGAGGCACTACGCGGATCACCTCACCCTCTTCCGGGCCGGGCAGTTCGCCGAGACCCGCGAGTTGGTCCGCGCCCTGCTCGACATTTGCACGCGTGCGTACGGGAAAGACCACTACCAAACGCGCGGCACTCGACTGCTCCTCGAGACCATCGGGCGCGTCGCCGACCTGTCCGATGCCAAGCGGGCCGAGTTTGTCGGAACGATCAAGCGGTGGGACGAGTACGCCGCGGCCTGGGAGCAGGGGAACTTTGGCAAGGCGGCGAAGGTATACGGGGAGATCCTGGAAGTTCGCCGGCGCCTGCTCCGCCAAGAGGACCTCGCGCTCGATATCAACAGTTACGCCTACGCCTTGAGCGAAGCCGGGAAGTACGCGGAGGCCACCCCACTGTTCCAGGAAGCCCTGGAGGTCTGCCGCCGGGTCATCGGCAAGTACCATCCGGCCACGGCGGCGGTCTGTGGCAACCTCGCCATTAGTCTGAACAATCAGGAAATGTACGCCGAGGCCGAGCCGTTCCTGGCAGAGGCCCTCGAGATCGACATCCGGCTGCATGGGGAGGACCACCCGAACACCGCCGTGGCCCGCAACAACCTCGGCACCAACCTCGACAAGCAGGGCAAGCACACGTTGGCCGAGCCGGAGCATCGGCGCGCGCTCGACATCCTGAGCCGGGTCGAGGGCCCGAACTCCTGGCGCGCCGTCACGAGCCGCGGCAACCTGGCCCACAACCTCAGCGCCCAGGGCAAGTACGAAGAGGCCGAGCCCCTCTACCGCAACGTGCTCGAGAACCAGGTGAACCCACCGGACGAGAAGCCCCTGTCCCTCGCGGCGTCCAGCCTGGCCTTGGTCCGGCAACGCGTCGTGCGGCTGAACCACCCGGACATCGCCCGGGCGTACGCGAATCTCGCAGTCAACTTCGACGACCAGGGCCGGTATGCGGACGCGGAGCAACTGCACCGCCAGGCGCTCGCAATGTACCAGGCGTTCGACGAGGACTACATCTTCGCCGGCACGACGGCCAGCAACCTGGCCGTGAACCTGAACAAACAGGGGCGGCACGAGGAGGCCGCGGAGTATTACGAGAAGGCCCAACGGGTCTTCTTGAAGGCCCAGAAGGACGCGATCGGCGAGCGGCTGGCCAGGCTCTACAGCAACTGGGGGGGCAACCTGGTTGCGCTCGGGAAGGTCGCCGAGGCCCAAGAGCTGCACGAGAAGGCGCTGGCCACGTTCCGCAAGTTGTGGGGCGACGGCCACGAGATCGTCGCCGTCGGTTGCAACAACCTGGGTCGAACATTGGCCAAACAGGAAAAACACGTGGAGGCCGAGCCGCTCTTTCGGGAGTCGGTGACCATCCACGAAAAAACGCTCGGCGCGGACCACCCGCACACGAAGTTCGCCCGGATTACCCTCGCCATCAACCTGCAGCAGCAGGGCAAGTACGCGGACGCCCGCGGGACGCTGGAAGCCGGACTGGAGGCGCACCGGCGACTGCTGGGCGAAGGGCACCCGAACACGGCGTGGGCCTACAAGCACCTGATCATCAATGCCATCGGCCGCGGCGACTACCAGAAGGCCGAGGAACTCGGGCCGGCGGCCGCGGCCAGCTTTGAAGCAGCCCGCCGGCGCGTCAGCTTCGCCGGGCTGGGACGGGTCGGCCACTCGGACGAATTCTCTCCCCTCCACTACCTGGCCGCCGCGGCCGCCCGCAACGATCACGCGGCTGCGGCCTGGGGCTACCTGGAGAGCGGCCTGGCCCGGGGATTGTTCGACGACCTCGCACCGCGGACCGTCAGTGTCGAGGAGCGCGCCGCCGAGGAGGGCCTGCTGCTGCAACTGGACCGCCTCGATAAGCGACTCGACACCCTGCTGGCTGGCCGTGAGGTATCGGCCGAAGCCCGCACGAAGGCCGACGAGGTCCGTCGCGAGCGCACCGCCACGAATGCGAAGCTCAGCGCGTTGCAGGTGACCCTGGCCGCCAAACACGGCGTCGCGGCCGGCGACGTCTACCGCCTGCCGCGCATCCAAAAATGGCTGCAACCGGACGAGGCCCTGGTGGCCTGGTTGGACAACACTGCCGATCCGAAGGCGGCCGACGCGAACGGCGACCACTGGGCGTGCCTGGTGAAGCACACGGGCGATCCCGTCTGGGTCCGGCTCCGCGGCACCGGCATCGCGGGCGCCTGGACGAGCCGGGACGACCAACTTGCGACGCGGGTCCGCGAGTCCATTTCCGTACGCCAAGCGAAAGAAGACTGGAAGGACCTCACCGGCGGGCTCGCCGACCAGCGCCTGCGGCCGCTGAAGAAACACCTCGAGGGCGTCCGGCACGTCGTCGTGCTGCCATCCGTGCGGATGAAGGGCATCCCTGTGGAAGTGCTGACCGGCCTCACCGTCAGCTACGTCCCGTCGGGGACCATGTTCGCCTGGCTGCGGGAGAAGCGGGCTGAACGAGGCGCGACACCACCCGCCAACCACCTCCTGGCCTTCGCGGACCCGGCCTTCAAGAAGGGCGGCGGCGGGCCCACCGACCTCCCGGGGACGCGGCAGGAGCTGGCGGGCATCGGCCGGGTCTTCAATCGGGTCAGCGACTTCAAAGGGTCCGACGCCAGCGAGCAGAACCTGGACCAACTCGCGGCCGAAGACGGTGGGCTTCGCCGGTTTGGCTACATTCACTTCGCCACGCACGGGGTGCTCGACGATCAGCGGCCGATGCGCTCGGCCCTCCTACTGGCCCAGGACCGCCTCCCCGACCCCTTGAAGCAGGTGCTCGACGGGAAGGAGGCCTACGACGGTCGGCTGACGGCCGAACGAATCCTGCGGCGATGGAATGGCAAGTTGGATGCCGAGCTGGTGACGCTGAGCGCCTGCCAGACGGGGCTCGGGAAGTACAGCAGCGGAGAGGGCTACGTCGGCTTCTCCCAGGCCCTGTTCCTGGCCGGTGCCCGGAATCTGGTCGTCAGCCTGTGGGAGGTGGACGACACGGCGACGTCGCTGCTGATGGCCCGGTTCTACGAAAACCTGATGGGCCTCCGCAAGGAAATGCCTGGGGGGCCGATCGAGCCGAAGCCCAAGGCCGAGGCGCTCGCCGAGGCGAAGCAGTGGCTCAGCAAGCTCACCGCCGAGCAAGTCGAACTCCTCGCCGAGGGCCTGCCGCGACAGGGAACGCGGGGCCGGGTCATGAAGAACGTCGCGGTCACCTCGTCGGCTCCCAGGTTTGACCACCCGTACTACTGGTCGGGATTCATCCTGATCGGCGACGCGCAGTGACGGTTTTCTCCCCCTCTCCGCCTCGGCTGACTATTACCCGCAACATTTCGGGGAGGGTCTTCACTTCATTGGGGTCGGCGCTACCATTGGGGTGCGGACGGATTCGCGGTGACTTCGGAGGTCAAGGATGTCCCACCCGACCACACTCGCCGACCCCACCCTG
>DATFWZ010000253.1:0-2576 GCA_035258765.1 Gemmataceae bacterium | reverse complement strand
TGTACTTGCCGTCGTGGATCGACGCCCCCACCTGGGTGGTGTCCGGGCCGCCCCCCTCGGGGACGAACAGGACGGACCCGTCATCGACCGGCTGGCCCTCGTACGTGACATCTCCGGACGCCGTGGGCCGGGTCGAGCCGCAGCCGGCAAGGGCGGTCAAGGCGACGGCAACGGCCGCCACGGCGGCCCGGCGAGACCAGGTGATTTTCGTCATGGGAGTGTGCTCTCGCGGAAGGGGGCAAACGACCGGGGCGGGCCGCGTGGCCCGCCCCGGTCCGGTCACGGCCCGCGGCCGGTCAGAAGTCATTGATCGGGTTCCCGTCGTTCGGGTGGATCAGGTTCTGCCAGGTGAAATTGCCGCTAGCTGCCGGGAACGCGCAGTGGTCGGCGCTCTGGTCGGCCGGGATGGCGTTGCGGATGAACTGAACGTGCCCGTCGCCGAGCAAGAAGTTCACGCCGCCGGTGTGTAGGCTGGTGAACCCGAGCCGCTCGCACGCGCTGGTGGTGGTCGGGGGCGGCGGGCTGCCGGGGTAGGGGATGTTCAGCCCCCGGCCCGGGCGGCCTTCAAAGCTAGCCGTCGTCACGTTCGACCGGACCGGCCAGACAGCCGCGATGTTCCGGACCGAGTCGCGCTCGCCGACCAGGATCGTGTTGCTCGACCCGTCCGGGATGGTCGCGACGGTCATGAAACTCGGATTGTTGCTCGCGTCCGGGCCGAACACCTCCCGGTTGACGACGTAATTGCTCCGCCCCCACCCGCCGAGCAGCGAGTTGGTGTCCAGGCCGGTGCCGTCGGACGGGCAGCGGTACATCGGCATCTTCATGATGTAGATCGGCCCGGCGATCGGGTCGTTCAGCGGGGGGATGGTCGCGGTCGTCGCGTTCGTATCCGGATTCAGGATGCGATACGCATTGTCCTGCTCGATGAACGGCAGGATCAGAGTGCCCCACGACCAGCCCGGGTTGGGCTTGAACTGCAGGCTGGTCACCCAGCCGGCCGGCAGCCTGGAGAAGGTATCGTTGTAGTTGTGCATCCCCAGCCCGATTTGCTTCAGGTTGTTGGTGCACTTCATCCGGGCCGCGGCCTCGCGGACCTTCTGCACAGCTGGAAGGAGCAGACCGATCAGGATCGCGATGATCGCGATGACGACCAGCAGCTCGATGAGCGTAAAACCCCTGCGACCCGCTCGGGGTCGAAGTTGGGAAAGAGGCATGCGAGCGACCACTCCTCGTGGATGATGGGGGGGGACAATGGACAGAAGGTGGGATTAACGCGGAGGGTTACGATCCGGCTTCACCGATCCTTCACTGCACACTATAGAACAGATGAATGTGGTGACGGATTCATTAGATTTCCCTTCGATTCGAACTTCCGTCGAGGACTCAAACGGTAAGGCCACATGGACGAATGGGTTGCGGCGACAGAACGGACGTTCCAAACGGATGTGAAGAGTCCGGGATTTTTCTGCGTCGGACACCTTGACGATCCGCCAGCCGGGCGGGTACTCCCAAAGATATCGGGCGTGCCGGTCGTCACCGGCCCAGACCGCATGTTCTTCCCGACTAATTCGTTGCGACGCTAACCATGTCCAGTACAATTGCGGAACCTGTCACCCCGTCCCGCGCCAACCGGGTTCGCTCTGCGAGGCCGACGATGCAGAAGTGGATGTGTCTGGGGGCCATAGGCGTTGCCGGCCTGACGCTACTGCTTTGCTTGCTCGACCTTGTCATCCAGGTCCCCTTCGGGGGCGGGCCATTCACCCTGGCTGACATCGGCGGCATCATCGCCGCGGGCATCGTCATCTACCTGGGGTGGAACGCGTACCAGGACGTGAAGTAAGAAAGGCAATATGCGAAAGGGAAAAGTGCAAAAAGGAAGGCATCGCGCCTCTATCCATTTTGCATTTTCCCTTTTGCATTTTGACTCAGCTCGAGAAGGGCCGTGACCAGTCCGTCGGCCGTCGGGTCGGGCGCCACGACCACCGGGTATCCCTCGGCCCGCAGCCACGCCCCCAATCGCTCGCTGTTCGCGACCAGTCGCGTCGAACCCTCGCGCAGCCGGGCCCGCGCCGCGTCGTCGCACGAGTCGAGAAAGGCCTTCGCGACGTTCGGACTCGTCAGCGTAACCGCGTCCACCTCGCCGCGGCACAACCGGTCGAACACCGCGTGTGACGGGTCGATTGCCGCGACCTGTTCGTACACCGCGACCGCGTGCACCTCGGCCACCGTCTGCAACCGCTCCCGGAGCAACTCGCGCCCCTGCACCGCCTGAGCCAACAGGACACGCTTGCCACGGCATTTCTCGAGCAGGACCTCCGCCAACCCCTCCGACCGCGCGTCGCCGTCCGGGACGAGGTCGGGCCGCAGATGATGCTCGGCCAGAGCAGCCGAGGTCGCCGGTCCGATGGCCGCCAGCTGGGCTGGCCCGAATGCCCGGGCGTCAAGCCCCAGCACGCGGAGCCGGTCGACGAACGCGACCACTCCGTTGGCGCTGGTGAACACCACGCAGTCGTACCCGCCCGACCGCAGCTGCTGGATGGCCGCGTCGGCCGGGCCCCAGTCGGCCGGCTCGCGCA
>DATFWZ010000252.1:0-6552 GCA_035258765.1 Gemmataceae bacterium | reverse complement strand
TGTACAGGTCGGCCGGGCTGGTCGTTGGCTCCCCGGCCGCGTTGAGGATCCAACCCGGCGGAATCTGCTCAGCCTTTTGAAGGGCGACCCGGACCTTACCCTCGGCGCAGGCGCTCGTGCTGAAATCAAGGACGACCGGGTGCGTGGGCGTCGGAGCGCCGAAGCAGATCGGGTTGGTGCTGATGCGGCCCTTTGTCCCGCCGGGCGGGGCGACTCGTTGGCCGGAGCCGTGCGAGTTGACCGTCGCGAAGAGGGCCAGGCCCCGTTCCGCGGCCCACTCCGCGTATTCCCCGAGCCGGCCAATATGTCCACAGCGGCGCAAGGTCCCGCTCGCCACGCCGACGCCCCGGGCCTTCGGCACGAGGCGTTCGAGCACGCGATAGGCCTGTACCTGCCCGAGGCCCCAGTTTCCGTCCGCCGCAAGCATGGCCGGCGTTTCCTTGATAACGTCAAGCTCGGCACCAGCGACCAGTTTCCCGTCGCGAAGGAAGCCGACGTACTGCGGGACTCGAATCACCCCGTGCGAGTCGTGCCCGCACAAGTTAGCGTCCACCAGCGACCCGGCGACCGTCGCGGCCTCGTCGGCGGGGACCCCGGCGGCGCGGAACAGTCGGCAGCTGAAGTCGAGCAGTCGGTCCGGGCGGGTCGTCGGCACGGGTCGGCCTCGCGGATAGAATGTCTTCTCCCATCTCGGCGGAGCGCCAGCCCATGTTGTATCACATCGAAACCGAGGAGCGCGCCGCGGGCGGGCACGCCGGTACGGTGTACACGCTCTCCCGGCGGGACGTCGGGTCGATGGTCGAAGTCTGGCCGGCTCACGGGTTCAACTGCCTGCGCTGGCGGGTCAACGGCAAGGACCTGCTCTACGCGGCCCCGGACTGGTTCGCGAGTCCGTTGCCCACGCGCAGCGGAATCCCCGTGCTGTTCCCGTTCCCGAACCGAATCCACAACGGCCTCTTCGTCCATCGCGGCAAGGCGTACCGGCTGCCGAAGAATGACTCCACTCACACAAATGCGATTCACGGGTTCGCGCCGCGAAACCCCTGGCGCGTGTTTGGCTACGGCGCGGACATGTTCGGGGCCTGGGTCCACGGCGACTTCCAGCTTTCGACCGAGGCCCCGGAGGCCGATGACCTCTGGCCGTGCGACGGGCTCCTGTCAGTCGTCCATAGGCTCAGTCCTGACCGCCTTCGCGTCGAGTTGCGGGTGCGCAACATGGGCGAAGAGCCGTTCCCGTTCGGCGTCGGCCTTCACCCCTATCTGCGCTTTCCGGGCGATGACCTGGACGTGTCGCGATACGTGCTCCACGCCCCGGCCCGGAACATCTGGCCGTTGACCGACTCCGTGCCCACCGGCGAGCGGCAGCCACTCCCCGATCACCTGAATTGGAACCGCCCCCGAACAATTGGCGGCACGCAACTTGATACGGTGTATGGAGACCTGGGAGCAATCCGCGAGGAGGGCGGCGGGCTATTGCTCCGCGCAACGCTGGGCCACGCCGACCGCCCGGGCCGGATCGAGCTTTGGACCACCGGTGACTTCCGGGAGTCGGTCTTGTTCATACCGGTTCATCGCAAGGCCATTTGCCTGGAGTCGTACACATGCGCGACCGACGCGGTCAACCTCCAGGCGCGCGGGATCGACGCCGGGTGGCGCGAGTTGCCGGTCGGCGCGGTGTGGGGCGGGGCAGTCGAGTTGCGCTGGAACCCGGCTGAGTGAGGGCATGGAGAAGAAACGAACGTCGCGATTTCGCTACACCCGCAAGTACGGCATCATCGCCGCCGTGGTGTTGGCCGCCCTGATCAACTTGCTCTACCCGCGAGACGCCAACGTCGTCTCGCTCGGGTACGGCACGTTCCGCCAGGTCCTCCAGGCCCCCGGGGCGCAGTTCCAGGACCTCCGCGTCGGCACGTCGTCGATTCGCGGTCAGGTCACATTCAACGACCGCATCTCCGGCGTGGACGGCGACGCGGCAACCCGCGAGCCGATCCCGTTCCGCGTCACGCGGCAAGGCGTCGGCGAAGACCCGGGCCTCATCGCACTTCTCAATGCGCACGCGCCCGGGTTTCAGGCCGAGGGGGAGAAGTCCATCGGCGCGGTGCTGATGGAAGTGCTCACGTACCTTCTCTTGTTGACCATCCTCGTCCTCGGCGGTGTGTACGTCGCCCGGAATTGGCTGGGGCTGGGCGGGCCGCTCGGGTTCGGCCGGGCCAAGCACCGGCTCTATGCTGCGGACGATCGGCGCATGACCTTCAAGGACGTCGCCGGGATCGAGGAGGCCAAGGCCGAGCTGAAGGAGGTCGTGGACTTCCTGCAGGACTCCGACAAATACAAGAACCTCGGCGGACGCATCCCCAAGGGGGTGCTGCTCGTCGGCCCGCCCGGCACGGGCAAGACTCTCCTGGCCAAGTCTGTCGCCGGCGAGGCAGGTGTGCCATTCTTTAGCATCTCCGGGAGCGATTTCGTCGAGATGTTTGTCGGGGTTGGTGCGAGCCGCGTCCGCGACCTGTTCCGCGACGCCGCCACGCGGGCCCCGTGCATCATCTTCATCGACGAGCTCGACGCCATGGGCCGCAGCCGGTCCGGGGCGACGGTCGGGTCACACGAGGAGCGGGAGCAGACACTCAATCAGCTCCTCGTCGAAATGGACGGGTTCGACGCCAACTCCGGCGTCATCATCATGGCCGCGACGAACCGGCCGGAGATTTTGGACGCCGCCCTCCTGCGCCCCGGCCGGTTCGATCGCACGGTCGTCGTGGACCGCCCGGACATCGACGGCCGCGAGGCGATCCTGAGGGTCCACGCCAAGTCGGTGAAGAAGCTGTCGCCGGACGTGAACCTGCGCAAGGTCGCGGCGCTGACTCCCGGCTCGGTGGGCGCCGATCTCGCCAACATTGTCAATGAGGCCATCCTTCTCGCGGCCCGGCGGAATGCCGAGGTGGTCGAGATGCGCGACTTCGAGGAGGCGATCGAGCGCGGGGCGGTCGGGCTGGAGCGCAAGAGCCGGATCATGCGGCCGGAGGAGAAGACGCGGGTCGCGATCCACGAGGCAGGGCACGCCCTGGTCGCGTGCGCCGTCGAACACAGTGACCCGGTGCACAAGGTGTCGATCATCCCGCGCGGGCTGGCCGGCGGGTACGTCCTGCAGCGGCCGGAGATGGACCGCATGCTCATGACCCGCGGCGAGCTGGAAGCGCGGATCAAGGTCGCGCTGGGCGGAACCATCTCGGAAGAGATCATGCTCCGCGAGATCTCCACCGGGGCAACGAGCGACCTGAACATGGCCAATCGCCTCGCGACCCAGATGGTCCGCGAGTACGGAATGAGCCGCCTTGGCCGCGTCTACTTGACGACGCCCGAGGCAGCTTTCCTGCCGGCGGGCGCCGCCGAGCCCCGGGGGTACAGCGAACAGACCGCCCGCGAGGTCGATCTGGAGGTGCGGGCGATCGTCCAGTCGTGCCTGCAAGAGGTGCGGACCATCCTGGAGAACGGCCGACCGGCCCTGGAGGCGGTTTCGCAGCGGCTCATCGAGAAGGAAGTGCTCGAAGACCGGGAGCTATTGGAGATCCTGGAGAAGAGCGGGTTCCCGATCAGCGCCGCGGCGAAGAAGAGCCTGCTCGAACACCCGGCCCACGCCCCGCCGATGGTGGACCAGATCACGACACGAAATGTGGAGTCGCCGGGGAGTGCGTAGGCGGGATTGGGCCCGGCTTCTTATCTTTCATTTGCACACCTCCCTGGAACATATTCCGCGGGTCGTTGGGAGCGACGTTTGGGGACGTTTTTCGGCGTCCCCGGGATTCCCCGATATCTCTTTTCGTCTCTGGGCGTGGGTAAGGTCGCCAAGATCGCCAACGTTTTTCACATACGCCCCGGAGCCCGAAGCGGGGCGAGTCGCTCGGCGTACTACACGCCGCAATGGCATTTCGTGGCAATCCTGTGGCAACACCGCGCCGTTGCAAGAACACTCGGTAGGCCCGGCGAGCGGAGCAGCGTCAGCCGCCCGATTCTCATCGCTGAGAATCCCCGCCTCCCGACTGGCGGTAGTTTTCCCGTTCCCGGTCGATGCGACTCGGCCGCGGCATGATCCACTTCGCCACCGCAATCACCACGACCGTACTCACGGAAATGATGACGAACAGCATCAGCGCCAGGTTCAACTCGTTCAGTTGTCGTTGCCAGGTCATGATCGACCCGGCACTCAGGGTCGTCGATGTAACGAAAAGCATGGGCAGAATGGTGACCCATGCGTACCGGCGGCGGCCGGAGTTAATCAGCCAGGTCGTGACCAGTGCAAGTGCCAGCACCGCCAGGAGCTGGTTCGCAATCCCGAATACCGACCAGATTGTCTGAATCTCGCCGTCCCAGACGAGTGCTCCCCACCCCAACGTCACAACCGCCGTCGCGAGGATGGCCCCCGGCCACCAGTTTGGGCGGGCGAACGGGGCGTAAACCTTCCCCGCGGTCTCCTGGAACAGGTACCGGGCGATCCGCGTCCCCGCGTCGATCGTGGTCAGGATGAACAGAGCTTCGAACATGATCGCGAAGTGGTACCAGTACTTCATCAGCGTGTGCAGCTCCCCCTCCGCCCAGTCAAACGCTTGCGTCAGAATCATCGCCATGCTGACCGCCAATGTCACGGCCCCGCCGGTCCGGCCGCGCAACGACTCCCCGCCAACGTTCTCTTCCGCCTCTGCCAGATTGAGCTGGTGAACCTCGCGGACGCCGGCCTGGTGGATCTTCTCGCCAGCCGCGGGGGTCGCTCCAATCTCCGCGTACATGCGGTCGAGCCGGCCCTGAAACTCGGGCACCCGCTCCACATCGACGTTGATCGAGTAGTAAAGCGCCGGCGGCATCGCCGCGGCCGCGATCAGCGCGACCACGCCGACGAGGCCCTCCGTGAGCATAGCCCCGTAGCCGATCGGCCGGATGTCGCGCTCGCGGTCGATCATCTTGGGCGTGGTCCCGGACGCGACCAGCGAGTGGAACCCGGAAATCGCCCCGCACATGACGCAAATGAATACGAACGGGAACACGGTCCCCGGAAACGTCGGCCCGCCCGACTGGAACTCGTGATTGACCGCCGGGTGTTGCAGCGGCGGGTTCGCGATGATCACGCCGACGACCAGGAGCACCAGTGTTCCGATCTTCATGAAGCTCGAAAGGTAGTCGCGCGGCGTGAGCAGGAGCCACACCGGCAAGACCGCGGCGATGAACCCGTACACGCAAAGCGCGATGACGGTCTGGTGTCGGTTTAGATTGAAGAACTGCTCGAGCGACGAGCCCGGGATGTAAGCACCGAGGATCACTGCGCCGAGCGTCATGGCCCCGCCGATGACGGAAGCCTCCACGATCCGCCCCTTGCGGATGCGATACATCCACAGCCCGACAAAGAGCGCGATCGGGATCGTGCAGGCGATCGTGAACGTCCCCCAACTACTTCCGGGCATCATCTGCTTGCAACCGGCCGGCAGGATGTACGTGTTGGATTTCGCGGGGACGTCGAGCACCGCGATGGCCGGCCCGGCGAGGAACGTGACTCGCGTCTGGTCGATGCTGTTAAGCCCGCTCCGCGCTGGCGGCAGGGCCACGTCAAACGCCTCCGGGCGGACTGTAGGCTTCGATCGCGAGTCGTACGCGACCGTGCATCCCTTCGGGAACCGGAACGTGTTCGGCTTCTCCCAGCGCACCTCCGGGTTCTGGCCGTCGGGCACGCGGATGGTCATCCCGGCCGGCAGCTTCGCATCCTCCCCGCCGAGCGCCTTGACCACGACGAACGCCAGGCCGGCCAGGGCAATGATCACGATTACCAGGATCGCGAGTGACGCGATGATTGAGGCCGGTCGGCCCAGTTCGGCCTTGGCGATCTCAGCGAGGGACCGCCCGCCGCGCCGGACTGACGCGGCCATGACCAGCATGTCCTGCACGGCCCCGGCGAGGCAGACACCGATCAAGAGCCACAACAGGCCCGGAGCATAACCGTATTGCATCGCGAGCACGGGGCCGATCAGCGGTCCGGCCCCGGAGATCGCGGCGAAGTGGTGCCCGAAAAGGACCCACCGGTTGGTGGGGTGATAATTCTGGCCGTCGTCGAACTCATGGGCGGGCGTGCGCCGGCGATCGTCGAGGACCGCGACCCTGGCCGCGAGGAAGGCGCTGTAGAAGCGGTAGGCGATGGCGAGAACGCAGAGCACGCCCACCATGACGGGCATGGCCCGGAGCAGGTGATACTCCTCGCCCGTGGTCGGGTGGAATCGGGATTCGAAGAAGGGATTGGCGAGGAGGGGGAGCATGGTAGGACCGGTTAATCTCGGGTCTGGTTCCCCCCTCTCCGCTTCGGAGAGGGGGTTAGGGGGGAGAGGTCTTCTGCGCCACGCCCACCGACCTCTCCCCCCGGCCCCCCTCCCCGCATCGGCTGACTATTACCCGCAACATTTCGGGGAGGGTCTTCACTTCATTGGGGTCGGCGCTACCATTGGGGTGCGGACGGATTCGCGGTGACTTCGGAGGTCAAGGATGTCCCACCCGACCACACTCGCCGACCCCACCCTG
>DATFWZ010000251.1:0-3409 GCA_035258765.1 Gemmataceae bacterium | reverse complement strand
CAGGGTGGGGTCGGCGAGTGTGGTCGGGTGGGACATCCTTGACCTCCGAAGTCACCGCGAATCCGTCCGCACCCCAATGGTAGCGCCGACCCCAATGAAGTGAAGACCCTCCCCGAAATGTTGCGGGTAATAGTCAGCCGCATCGGGGAGGGGGTCAGGGGGAGGGGTCTGGGTTCGGCGCGTCCGAAGACCTCTCCCCCCCACCCCCCTCTCCGAAACGGCGAGGGGGGAGACAAGGCGCTATCCGACTCGACGCGGACCCGCCGGCCGTCGCCGCCGGACCCCACTCGCCTCGCGCTTTCGACTGGGCCCCGTCTGGCGCAACTTCATGGTCTCCTGCCGCGCCACCTCGCGGCTGCGGGTCATGAAGTCGAGGATGGTGGCCAGCTCGCGATCGGTGTAGTGGCCACACAGCTCGACCATCGCCGCGGCCAGGGACTGGAACAATCGGCCGACGCGGTGGAGGGATTTGGGCACCACGCGGACGATCACCCGGCGCCGGTCGTCCGGGTCGTCCTCGCGGCGCACGAAGTCGGCGGCCTCCAGCCGGTCGATCACGCCGGTAATGGCCCCGGTCGTCAGGCCAGTCAGGTCCGCCAGCTCGCCGGCCGTCATCGGCCCATTGATATGTAAGAGGTCCGCGCACTTGTGGTCGGTCGGGTGCAGGCCGAGCCGGTCGGCCACGGCCTGGTGCAGCATGATGGTGCTCGTACTCATCTGCCGGCCCGCCCACAACATCTCCCGGAGCAGCTCCGCCCGGCTCGGCAAGTCACTTGACACGCTCATGTACCCTAGTTATAACAGAAAAATCTTAGAGACTAAGATATTTGGTGATTGAGACATACGGCAGCTGGACATTATACGGCAAATGCTCGTCGTAAGGATCGCCCAGCGGGGGCGAAGTACCGGCAGCGATCGCCGCAACCACGTCTTCCTGGAGAATGATCATGTCGGCCGACACCGAACCGGTTGTCCTGCACTCACCCGTCCCACACCCCCGGCCCTGGCGCGCAAAGCCCCCCCGGCTGTGGCCGGCCGTCGCCGCCGTGGTCGTCTACTGGGCGGTGACGATTAGCGTCGGCCGGATCGAGAAGTCGTACTTCGTCGGCTTCATTTTCGGGCTCGCGGCGCCCGTGCTCCTCGCCCTGTTCTTCCTCGGCTGGTGGTGGCTCAGCCGGCGGATCCGACTTTCGGACCGACTCTACGGCTTCCTCGTTGTCGTCGCCGGGTGGCTGATCGCATGGCCGCTCGCGCATCCGTCCGTCGGCTTTTTCGGCCTCTTGATGATGGCCCTGCCGGTGGTACTCACCGTCTGGACACTCTGGATGCTCGCGGTGAAGTGGTGGGTGCCAGGGTGGTACCGCCCCGGTGCCCTCGTCGTGGTCGCGGCCGCGTGGGGGTTCTTCCTGCTCGTCCGGCACGACGGCCTGGATTCCGACCTGCGGGCCGACCTCCGCTGGCGCTGGAGCCGCACGGCCGAAGAGATCTTCCTGGCCGAGCGCGCCGCGGAGCGCGAGTCCCGGCCGCAGCTCATCGCGAATAGTCCGCTTACCCTGCGCCCCGGCGACTGGTCGGAGTTCCGCGGCCCGGCCCGCGACGGCGTCATCGCCGGAGTGTCGATCGCCACCGACTGGAACAAGAACCCGCCGCGACCGGTGTGGCGACACCGCGTCGGCCCGGCGTGGTCGAGCGTGATCGTCGTGGACGGGCGGCTGTTCACGCAGGAGCAGCACGGGGACACGGAGGCGGTCGTCTGTTACGACGCAGACACGGGCAAGGAGTTGTGGTCCCGTGACGATCCGCAGCGTTTCTGGGAGTCGGTGTCGGGCGCCGGGCCGCGGGCCACGCCGACCTTCGTCGATGGCCGGCTCTACACGCTCGGGGCCACGGGCGTCCTCAATTGCCTGGACGCGGCGAGTGGGAGCGTTCACTGGTCGCGCAACATCGCCGCCGAGGCCGGCGCGAAACCTCCCATGTGGGGGTGCTCCGGTTCGCCCCTGGTCGTGGACGGCCTGGTGATTGCTTTCGCGGGCGGGGATGGCGACAACGACCTGGTCGCGTACCGGGCCGCGTCTGGTGAACCGGTTTGGACCGCCGCTACCGGCGCCATCAGCTACAGTTCCCCGCAGCTGGCTACGCTCGCGGGCAAGCCGCAGTGCCTCATGCTCACCGATCGCGGATTGACGTCTGTCGATCCGGCCACGGGACAGGTCCTCTGGAAAACCGGGGCCGCGATGCCCGGCGCCCCGCGAACCGTGCAGCCCCGGGTCGTCGGCCCGACCCAGCTCCTCGTCGGCACGCTCGACGGCGCCGGGATGTCGCTGATCGACGTGACCAAGGACGGCGATCATTGGAATGTGTCGCAACGGTGGACTTCCAAGGACCTGAAACCGGAGTTCCCGGACTACGTCGTCCACCAGGGGCACGCCTACGGGTTCGACCGCAAGGTCTTTTGTTGCATTGATTTGTCCACAGGTAAGCGAACGTGGGAGGAGGGCCGGTACGGCCGCGGGCAGGTGATGGTCCTGCCCGACCAGTCGCTGCTGCTTGTCGTCTCCGAAGGCGGGGAGATCGTGCTGCTCAAGGCCGACGCGGAGCGGCACGAGGAGTTGGATCGCTTTCAAGCAATCAAGGGGAAGACGTGGAACCACCCGGTGATCGCCCACGGGCGGCTGTACGTCCGCAATGCGGAAGAGATGGCATGCTACGAGCTCGCACCGGTTGCGAAATGACTGGGGCGAGCGGAGCGGCGTGAGCCGCCCGATAATGACAACATCGGGCGGCTCACGCCGCTCCGCTCGCCAAATCACCACGGGCGCCTCACGCCGCGTCCGCTCGCCATTACTTCGGAACCGGGGCGCCGGGCCGCAGGCCGATTTCGTCGCGGAGCTTCTTGTTCTTCGCCTTGAGCGCATTAATCGCCGTCTTCAACTGCTCCTGTACCTCCTCGGCTTGGTCGATGTCGCGTGTCATCTTGTTGACCAACCCGAGCAGGGCCGCGTGGTCGGCGGCCTGCTGCTCGAGTGTCGCGATGAGCCCCAGGTTCTCGTTGAGGAGCTGGGCAAGCGCCTTCTTTTCCTCCTCGGAATCCGCGGCGAACCGGGCCCGGAGGGTCTTGAGCTCGGGCACCACCTGGCCATCGTTCGGCTCGATCAGGCGGCGCAGCGTGGTCTCGTCCAGCCTTGGCCGAAGCGCGTGAACGACGCCGTCGAGCGTGCCAGCGTGGCGTACGTTCGCGAACGGCCCGGTCAGCGGGGGGAGCGGCTTCTTCGTGTCGTAGGGAATGTCGGCGGGCTTGCTCCACGGGACCGGCGGGCCAGTCTCGATCACGCCGAGGGTGTACGATGTGCCGTCGGTGACCTCGGTCATCCGGAGCGGGAATCGCGGGACGTCCGACGACGGCGCGACA
>DATFWZ010000250.1:0-9777 GCA_035258765.1 Gemmataceae bacterium | reverse complement strand
GAGGTGACCCACGAACCGAACTACGACGCGGCGCTGAAGGCACTCAAGGCAGCGGCTTGACTCACTAGTGACGAGTGACGAGTGACGGGTGACGAGTGGATGCAGACTCGTTACTCCTTACTCGTCATTCGTTGCACCTTCGATGCTCCTCGACCTCCTCACCGGCAATTTCCTCTCCCGGCGGTTAGCTGATGCCGGCCTGGTCCGATACGCCCATTACCGAGCTGCTGCCCTCGATCGGATTGACGTCCCCGCCGTCCAGTCCCAGACACTTCTGAATCTGATTCACAAAGCCGGCGATACGCAATTCGGCCGCGCCCATCGCTTCGACCAGATCCGCACGATCGAGGAGTATCAGCAAGCCGTCCCGCTCCGCGATTACGAGGCGTTCTGGCGCGACTACTGGCAGCCCGTCTTCCCCAAACTCGATGGGGCCTCCTGGCCGGACCCGATTCCGTATTACGCACTCTCATCGGGCACCACGAGCGGGACCACGAAGTACTTGCCGATCTCGCGAGAGATGCTCGCGTCGAACCGCAAGGCCGCATTCACGACCGTCGCCCTCTTTCGGCACGCGGCGCCGCAGGCGCGGATGTTCACTGGTCGATTTTTCTTCCTTGGCGGCAATACCGAGCTGCGCCGCGAGTCCAACGGCAGCCGGTCGGGCGACCTGAGTGCCATCTCGGCCATCGAGATTAGCCCGGTGACGCGGCCATACACATTCCCGCCGCGAGAGCTGTCCGGGATCGCCGACTGGACCGTCAAGGTCCGCCGGCTGGCAGAGGAATCGGCCAAGCTGCCGATTACCGCGATCAGCGGCGTCCCCGCCTGGATGCAGAGTCTCTTTCGGCACGTGAAAGAGGTCACCGGCAAGCACCGCGTCGCCGACGTCTGGCCGATGCTGCGACTGATCGTGCACGGCGGGACCAAATTCGACGCCTACCGGGCCGAGTTCCGGGAGGAACTCGGCCCGGACGCCAATTTCGTCGAGGTCTATCCGGCGTCGGAGGGCTTCATCGCGACCGAGGACCCACGGTACAAGACCCTCCGCGTCGTTCCCGATCACGACATCTTCTTCGAATTCGTGCCAATGACCGAGTTCGAGGGCGAGAAGCCGAAGACGAGCCGGCCGGTCCGGCATACCCTGGCGAACGTCGAGACCGGGATCGAGTACGCGGTCGCGGTCACCACCTGTGCCGGCCTCTGGAGCTACCTCATCGGCGACACGGTGACGTTTGTCGAGCGTGACCCCCCTCTCATTCGCTTCACCGGGCGGACCAAGTACTACTTGTCGGCGTTTGGCGAGCACCTGATCGAGGATGAGATCACGCGGGCCGTGGCCGCGGCCGCGGAGGCGACCGGGGCCCGTCCCGCCGAGTGGCACGTCGGCCCGGTCTTCCCAACCGACCCGAAAAAGCCCGGACACCACCGCTACTTGATCGAATTCCACCAACCGCCGGGGGAGTTGTCCCGGTTTACTGACGTTCTCGACGAGACGCTGCGCCGACTCAACGAGGACTACGACGCCCACCGCCACGGCGACCTCAGCATGCTGCGGCCGGAGGTGCTCGCGGTCAAACCGAACGGATTTGAACACTGGATGCTTGCCCACGGCAAGCGCCCGCCGCAACACAAGGTGCCGAAAATGGACAACGGCGGCGAGCAGACGCGGGCGATCACGAATTGGCTGCGCGAGCACGGCGAGCTGGTGGGTTGATGCAAGCTCTACGCGACCTTGGTTACCGCCTTCCGGTTGGGCGCGGAAGTTCACCCCCCACTTGCGCCCTCAACTCTCAGGCCGCCAATCGCGACATTCTGGCGCGCGGACGAATGGGCGCAAGTCCTTACTGGCACAGGCGGCCCGTCAGACCGCCTCAGGCCGCCACACATGTACACCATGTGGCGGCCTGAGGAATTCTGGACACTTTCCGGAGGTCCAAAACTTGACAGACTGCATTCCGGATCGAACACTCAGGCCCTCTGACCGCCCCGCACCGTCGAATTTCCCGCCACGCCAGGCCGGAACATCTCGGTGTCCCGCCGGAAGCCGGATCCGCCGCGGCTCAGTCGGGTGGCACCATCGAGGCTGGGATATTTCGTTGCACACAGGCACCTGCGGCAGAAGAGTCGTTGCATAATCGCAGGCAGTCGGTCCGCTCGTAGGGCAAGCGTCTCGCTTGCTCTACAAATCGCTCCGGCGGCGTCCGTCCAGGGCCATGAGCTGCGAGTCGGTGAGCGGCACGCCGCCGTCGAGCGGCTCCGGGACCGGCTCGGGGGCCGGACGCATGAGTTGCCTCCGGGCCGCGGCCCGGACCGTGTCCACCGCGTAAACGGCCAGTCCCAACCAGATGAGTCCGAAGCTGATCTGATGTTGCCGCGTGAACGGCTCGCCGAAGACACTGACCGCAACGACCAGTTGCAGGGTCGGTGAGAGGTACTGCAAGACTCCGATCGTCACGAGCGACACCTTCCGCACCGCCTGGGCGAAGCAGACCAGCGGGACAGTTGTCACAACCCCGGAAAAGGCGATCAGCGCATCCAATTCCCGGCTCACGTGTGCGAACGCGAGCCCGTCGGTCAGGTCCCAGACGACGAGCAGCACGACCGCCACCGGAGCCAGAAGAAAGCTCTCGACGGTCAATCCAATGACGCCATCCACCGGTACGACTTTGCGGACGATCCCATACAGGGCGAACGACACCGCCAGGACGATCCCGATCCACGGAAACTGCCCCAGGCTGACAGCCATGTAAATTACTCCGGCCGTGGCAATCGCAAGTGCGGCCGCCTGGGCGAAACGCAACCGGTCGCCAAACAGGACGAGCCCCGCGATCACGTTCACGAGCGGCAGGATGAAATATCCGAGGCTGGCCTGCGTGATCTGGTCGTGCGTCGCGCACCAGACGTACACGTACCAGTTGCCCGCGACGAGGTAGGCGCTGGCCAGGAGCATCAGGAGAGTCTTGCGAGTGCGGAATGCGGTGATGACCTCCCGCCATCGGCCAAGGAAAGCAACCACGACGGCCAGCAAAAGGGCGGACCAGACGATCCGGTGGGCAACCAGCTCGTGGGCGGGGCACGCCTTGACGGTGAAAAAGTAGAGCGGGACCAGGCCCCACAGGCCGTACGCGCCGATCGCGTACAACAAACCGGCCCGGACCTGACCGGGGTGTTGCTCGGCGCCCAAGAAGGGCCCTCCCGCCGCGGCGTCACGGATGAAAACATTACTCTATACAGCCGGTTACCGGAGTTGTTACGAGGCCCGCGGGCCGAGTAGGAACTCCTGCGCCCGCAATTCCTGCATTCGCGGCAGGCCCCCGCACTTCGACAGGTACTCGTTGAAGTCCTTGACGCTGAAGATGTGCTCGTCCAGGAATCGTTTGAACTCGTCCAGATCCTTTTCCACCGCCAGCCATTTGCGCAGGTGCAGCTCGTCGGAGAAGTACTCGCCGGCCATGTTGCCCGGGTAGCTGCCGTACGGCACCTCGCACACGGCATCGACGCAGAAGAACGGGATCACCGTCAAGTGCGGGTCGCGGCGGAACTCGTCGTGCGGAATGAGTCGCTCGCAGGTGATGATCACCCGCTTCGACGCCCGGGCCAGCTCGAGGTCGGCGACCGTCACGCCGCGAATGCGACAATTCCCGTAAACGTCGGCTTCGTGGACGTGAATGGCGCTCACGTCCGGGAACAGCGCCGGGAGCGCCACGAGCGGCCGTCCGGAGTACGGGCATGGGATCACCTTCGCGGCGCTGCGCGCCAGCGTGTCCGTCCCGAGCATGCTCCGGGACGGCAGGAACGACACGCCCATGGCCGCGGCCTGCAAGCGCACCGCGAGGGCGTAGTTCGTCCACTCGCACACCTCGACCGTCCCGGACTCCAACACGCGGCGGGCGTGCGGCGAAAGTCCCCGGGCCTCCAGCCCGACGACGTACGCGACGTCCACCCGGGCGAGCGTCTGCCCGCGACCGGTCAGGTTGCCGGCGCAGAGGAGCTGAAAGTCGTGCGTGGAGGTGTGCCCCGCGAACGATAGGTTCTGCTTGCCCTGTCGCAGAATCTCGTGGACCACCGCAGTCGGGATGCGGTTGACGCCGAACCCGCCGACGGCCAGGTACTCGCCATCATTCACGAATCGCGAAACCGCCGCGGCGACCGTTTGCCGCTTGTCGGCGAGCGCCCGCGGCTTGGCCGCGAACGCGGCCCGGGCGGCATCGGGGTCGGGGTCGGTGAACAGTTTGCCGGACGGGAGCGGGTTGGACATGAACCTATAGTGACGAGTGGCGACTGACGAGTAAAGAGTGACGAGGCGCTCGGCCAGCGTCTCGTCACTCTTTATGTGTCAGTCGTCACTTGCTGCTCAGCGCTTGCGCTCGTAGTCGCGGAGGAGTGCCCGGAACCGCGGGTCCTTTCGGACCGCGTCCAGGTCGCGGTCCTGCTTCATGAAGGTGAAGTCGCGGTAGCCGAGCTCGACAGCCCGACGCAGCTCCGCCAGGGCCTCGTCGTAGTGCCGGGTCAGCGCCAGGCTGCAGGCCAGGTTGTACCGGGCCAGACAATCCTGCGGGCGAATCTTGGTGATCCGCCGGTCGTACTGGAGCCCCTCGTGGTGGCGTTTCGCCAGGGCGAGATTTTTCGCGTGGGCCTTGAGGGCTTCCACGTAATCAGGCCGCCGCTCCAGGAGGGCGGCGAAAAACTCCAACTCGAACTCGATCTGAGCCTGATTCGCGAGTCGGGCTAGGGCGGGGCTGACGGAGGCTACGGACGGAGTCGGGTTACTGGAGCTGGCCATGGCGGGGGGCCCCTGGCGATCGGACCAAAGTGAGCCCGGCGTGAGTCAACCCGGGCGGGTGGTTAGCGCGATTATAAGTCCCACTAAAGTAAGATGCAAACCCACTCCTTGCGTCGGACAAAGAACGGAGGTCAGAAGACAGAGGACAGAACCGGGAGGGTTGCGCGCTTTTGCTCAGTTCTCTGCAGTCGGTCTTCAGTGCTCTGTCCTCTTATGCTCTACCGGATCTCGTCGAGCATGTGCCCGAGCTTGTCTTTCTTGGTTCGCAGGTAACGCTCGTTGTTCGGGTTGGACTGCACCTGGATCGGCACGCGGTCCACAATCTTCAAATCGTAGCTGTCGAGGCCGATCACTTTTTTCGGGTTGTTCGTCAACAGGCGAATCTCCCGCACGCCGAGGTCGCGGAGGATCTGGGCCCCGATCCCGTAGTGTCGGAGGTCCGGCGGGAAGCCGAGCTTTTGATTGGCTTCCACGGTGTCCAGCCCCTCCTCCTGTTGCAGCTTGTAGGCGCGTAACTTGTTCAGGAGGCCGATCCCGCGCCCTTCCTGTCGCATGTACAGCAGCACACCCCGGCCCTCCTCGCGAATCTGCCGCAGGGCCGTGTGGAGTTGCGACCCGCAGTCGCACAGGGCGCTCTCGAGCACGTCGCCGGTGAAGCACTCGCTGTGCACCCGGACGAGGACCGGCTCTTCCTGCTCGGGCGTGATCCCGTTGTGCTCGACGCCGATGCCGCCGACAGTCAGGGCGATGTGCAGGTCCTGATCGACGATCGACGAGAACGCGAACAGGTCGAAGGTCCCGTGGGCGGTCGGCAGCCGCAGCGTGATTTCGCGCTTGACCAGCTTCTCCCGGTGCCGCCGGTACTTGATCAGGTCGGCGATCGTGCACATCTTCAGCCCGTGCTTGGCGCTGAACTCCTTCAGGTCCGGGAGGCGGGCCATGTAACCGTCTTCGCGGACCACTTCGCAAATGACCGCCGCGGGCTTGAGCCCAGCCATCCGGGACAGGTCCACGCTCCCTTCCGTGTGCCCGGCGCGGACGAGCACCCCGCCGTCGCGGGCCCGCAGCCCGTCCACGTGCCCCTTGTCGAAGACCAGGTCGTGGGTCGTCGAACGGTCGTCGATCGCGGTGAGGATGGACTTGGCCCGGTCGAAGGCGGAGATGCCGGTCGTAATTCCGATCCGGGCGTCGAAGTTGTGGGTGAACGGCGTCGCCGACGGGTCGAGGTGGACCCCGGGCAGGAGGGTCAGCCCGACCCGCTCACACATCGCTCCGGACATCGCCAGGCACAATCGCCCGCACGCCTGGCGGATCATGAAGTTGACGGCCTGCGGCGTCACCTTCTCGGCCGCGATGACGACGTCCCCCTCATTCTCCCGGTGCTCGTCATCGACGAGGACGATCATCCGCCCGGCGCGGAGCTCGTCGATCCCCTCTTCGACGGAACAGAAGCCATCGGTGGTGTGCGGGTGCGTCATTGGCGGCTCCCAGGTGATGCGGTCCCTTTCATGATAACGGGGTAATTGCCTCCCGAGTTGGATGCTCGAGGCGGATTTCGGGTGCGGAAATTCGCTTCGGGTGTCGGGTTGTAGGCCCCGACCCGTCGGAAGCCGCAATGGTGAGCCCGCGCCGGCACTTGACTTGCTGAACGGTTGACGGAGAATTTCATTACCCACCCTGAGTGCCTGTCTCTCATCTGGCCCTTATGCCAACCCGTCGTGTCGGTCTGTGGCTGATTGGCGCCTTCGGGGGCGTCGGCTCGACGGTCGCGCTGGGGGTCGCGGCCCTGGCCCGCCGGTTGATCCCCCCGACCGGCCTCGTCACCGCCCTGCCCGCCTGCGCTGGCCTCAAACTCGATCAGCCGGCTGACTTCGTCGTCGGCGGGCATGACATCCGGCGGACCGACTTCCGCGAATCGGTCCTCGGGCTGAACGAGCGCTCCGCCGTCTTCACGGCCCGGCAAATCGAGGCGTGTGCCCCGGAACTCCTTGCCTGGAGCGGCAACGTTCGGCCCGGGACGGTGATTCAGACCAACGAAACGATCCGCGCCCTGGCCGACCTGCCCGAAGTCCACCGCGTGCGGTCGCCGCGCGAGGCGATCGAGCGCGTCCAGGCCGATCTCGAGCAGTTCCGGTCGTCTCATCGGCTCGACCAGGTGGTCGTCATCAACGTCGCGTCTACCGAGCCGCCGTTCGAGTTGGCCGACGAACACCGGACGCTTGACGCGTTGGAGGCCGCCCTGGACCGCGCCACCCCCGCCGCCCTGCCCGCGAGCGGGATCTACGCGTACGCGGCGCTCGACCTGGGCGTGCCGTATGTCAATTTCACGCCATCGCTGGGCAGTTCGTGTCCAGCGCTGGATGAGCTGGCCCGGCGTCGCGGGGCGCCGCACGGGGGCAAGGACGGGAAGACGGGCGAGACGTTGCTGAAGACCGTCCTGGCCCCGATGTTCGCCGCTCGGAACCTGCGCGTCCGCAGCTGGGTCGGGCACAACATCCTTGGCGGCGGCGACGGTCGGGTTCTGAACGACCCGGAGAACAAGGCCTCGAAGGTCAAGTCAAAGGACTCCCCCCTCGCGAACATCCTCGGCTACCGCCCGCAGTCACTCGTCTCGATCGAGTATGTCGAATCGCTCGACGACTGGAAGACGGCCTGGGACCACGTCCATTTCGAGGGTTTTCTTGGGACGAAAATGGCCGTGCAATTCATCTGGCAGGGCTGCGACTCGATCCTCGCGGCCCCGCTCGTGATCGACCTGGCCCGGCTGGCCCTGCTCGCCCAGCGCCGCGGCGAGAGCGGCCTCATGACTCACCTGGCGTGCTTCTTCAAGAGCCCGATGGGCACTCCCGAGCACGACTTCTTCCGCCAGTGGGCGGAGTTCGAGGCATACGCCAAGCGGGAATAGCGACGAAGGAAAGGCATTGCGGATACGCCCGCGCAGTTTCGATCGCAGCCGTTTCCTTTTCGCGTTCGTCGTGGCTATTCTGATTTCGATGAACTTCGCATTCAGCACCAACGCCTACTTGCGCTTCTCGTTCGCGGAGGCGTGTCGCCGGCTCGCGGCCATCGGGTACCCGGCGGTCGAGATCATGGCCGACGTCCCGCACGCGTGGCCGGCTTACCTTCTCCCCGAACAGAAACAGGCGATCCGCGATGCCCTGGCCGCGAACGAGCTCCAGATCTCAAATATTAACTCGTTCATGATGCACGCGATCGACGACCACCGGCAGCGGTACTGGCACCCGTCGTGGATCGAACCCGATTACAACTACCGGCGCATCCGCATCGACCACACGAAACGGGCCCTGACGCTGGCGAAGGACCTGGGCGCGAGGTGCATCACGACCGAGCCGGGCGGACCGGTCGGGCCCGGAGAGTCGTGGTCGGGGGCGCTGAAGCTATTCGTCGAAATGATCAAGCCGGTGGCGGAGCACGCGGAGAAGGAGGGAGTGCTCTTGCTCGTCGAGCCGGAGCCCGGGCTCTTGATCGAACGGTGTGAGCAGGCCGAGGAGTTCATGCGACACATGACGTCCCCGGCCGTCGGACTCAACTTCGACATCGGCCATCAATACTGCGTCGGCGAGGACCCGGCGGACTCCGTGAAGCGCCTCACGAAGTGGCTCCGACACGTCCACCTGGAGGACATCGCCGCGACACGGGTGCACCACCACCTGATCCCGGGCGAGGGGGCCATCGACTTCGCGAGCGTCCTGCGAGCGATTCAAGAGATCGGCTACGCGGGGTGGGTGACGATCGAGCTCTACCCATACACGGATGACCCGGATCACGCGGCCCGCACGGCCCTCGATCGAATTCGGAAGATCGCCACGGGGCTTACGGCCTCCACCCGACCCGCCCTCCCTCGGCCACCGTCTTCTCCAGCGTGACCACCGTCTTGACGTTGGTCCCGTCCGGGTCCATGATCTTGAGCGCGCTCTTCGCCCCGTCGAAATGGCTGAACGCCAGCTTCTTCCCGTCCTTCGACCAGGCCGGGTACGAGTTGGAGGCCCCCTCGCTGGTGAGCTGCTTGCGGTTCTTGCCGTCCACGTCCACGATGAAGATCTCGAGCGACGCGGCCCCCGGGTGGGCGTAGGCGATCTTCTTGCCGTCGGGCGACCATGCCGGGTAGACCAAGCCGTTCGGGTTGTCGTCGTCGGTGATTCCCTTGATGTTCTTCCCGTCCGCGTCCATGACGAAGAGTCGGAATCCGCCGCCGCCGGCCCGGGTCGAGGTAATGCAGATCTGTTTGCCATCCGGCGACCACGACGGGTCGGCGTCGTACGACAAGGCGCTGGTCAGGTTGGTCGCATTGCCGCCGTCGGCGTCCATGACCCACACGTTCCACGCCCCCTGGTCGGTGCTGCCGGTGTAGGCGATCTTCTTCCCGTCCGGGGACCACGCGGGCCCGCGGCAGAGGCCCGGCCCCTTGGTCAGGGCCTTCCCGTTCTTCCCGTCCGCGTCCATCACCCAGACCTGCTGCGTGCCGTCTTTCTCGAGCGAGAAGGCGATCTTTTTGCCGTCGGGCGAGTAAGCCGGGAACAGGTGGTTGCCCGCGTCGGAGGTGAGCTTGACCGCGTCAGTGCCGTCCGGCTTGACCGAGTAGATCTGCCGGTCGCCGTCGTCACCGGAAATGTACAGGAGCCGGGTGTCGGCCAGCTTGAGGGCGGGGGCGGCAAGGAGTGGGGCTGACAGGGTGAAGGCGAGGAGCACAGTCAGGCTGCGGATCATGGGACGCCTCCGGGACGGATCGGGTTCGGCGGCCCATTTTGTCAGACCGGAGTCGGCCAGGCAAGTAACTGTGATGGCTCAACGATCGGGGCCGCGCCCGGATGGGCGCGGCCCCAGGTGAGTGCCGAGGACAGGACTTGAACCTGCACGACCTTGCGGCCACCAGGCCCTCAACCTGGCGCGTCTGCCAATTCCGCCACCTCGGCGGTCCCTAACCGAATTATCCGGCGGGTTTCGGGCGTTTCAAGTCCCCGCCGGGGGGA
>DATFWZ010000249.1:0-6029 GCA_035258765.1 Gemmataceae bacterium | reverse complement strand
CGTCCTTCGGCATCGGCGGCAGCACGGCCGGGACGCCGGGGGCGACCGCGTCGGTCGGCTGAGTGTAGTCGCCGCGCTTGTGCAGGAACGTCGGCCGCGAGTAATGGGCGGGTCGCTCCTCCATGACCAGGGCCGTCGGGTGCCGCGGCAGCGCGTCGCGCAGCCGCTGAATCTCGTCGCGCTTCGGCTTCAATTCCGGCGCCAGTGAAAGGAAGAGTCGTAACAGCGTCGAACGCTCATCAGGGGTGAGCCGATCCGCAACCTTGCGAATGAGCGGCAAAAGCTCGTCTGGAACGCCGCGGAACTCGGCCTTCTTGTTGTCGGTCGTCACCGAGACGCGGAACTTCCCCAGCCCCGCCGCGTAGTACTTCTCGAACAACATCGACAGTTCGAGCTTGCCCGGCTTCCTGATCGGCTCGGCGAGGTTGAACACGATCGCGTGGGCCCGGCCCTGGCCGCCGTTGATCGACCACCCCGTGAGCGGGTTGCGGTCGGCCGCGTTCTGGGGTTTATTATTCCCGTCGAAGTAGTCGGCGGTCACCGCCCCGAGATGCTGCGGCCTACCATCGTTCGCGAGTGTGACCTCGCAAAGGAAGAAGTCGCCGAAGGGACCCTCGTAATTCACCCGCCCGGGCCCGCGGTTGGGCAGCCGGTCGTCCGGCAAGGCTTCGATGCGGATCGCGGTGATGTCCTTCAGGTCGGTCCGGAAGGTCAGGTCGTAGACGTCGTGCTTACTCTTGTCCCCGCTGACGAACACCGTCCCGTCGGACTCGATTGTCAAGAGCGGGACGTTGCCCTTCGCGGAAGTCGGCTTGAGGACGGTCCAGTTGACCGTCTTCTCGCGCTCCACTTTCAGCCAGGCACTGAACCGGGCTTCCAGGTAGTCGCGCCTTAGTTCCTCGGCGGTGCGCTTGTCGTCCGGCTGGGCGAGCGGGTCCGGTGGGAAGTACTTCGACAGCTCCGCCTCCCGGGCCGCGATCTGCTTTTCCAACTCCGCCCGCCGCGTCGCGACTTCCACAGACTGCACATCGATGGTCGGCTCGTCGCAGTTGTTGAGCAGGGCGAAGATGCCGTAGTACTCCTTCTGCGCGATCGGGTCGAACTTGTGGTTGTGGCACTGGCAGCAGTTGAGCGTGAGCCCGAGCCAGACGGTGCCGGTGGTCGCGACCCGGTCGTTGACGGCGTGCCAGCGGAACTCCAGCGGGTCGGCCCCGCCCTCCTCGTTCAGCATCGTGTTGCGATGGAAGCCGGTCGCGATTTTCTGGTCCAGGTTCGCCCCGGGCAGCATGTCGCCGGCGAGCTGCTCGATTGTGAACTGGTCGAACGGCTTGTCGTCATTCAAGGCGCGGATGACCCAGTCGCGGTAGAGCCACATGGTCCGCGGGCGGTCCTTTTCGTAGCCGTTCGTGTCCGCGTACCGGGCCAGGTCAAGCCAGCGCCGGGCCCAGCGCTCGCCGTAATGCGGGGACTCAAGCAGCCGATCGACCAGCCGCTCGTACGCGTCCGGCGAGCGGTCGCTGACGAACGCGTCGACCGCCGCGGGCGTCGGGGGCAGGCCGATCAAGTCGAGGTATAGCCGGCGGACGAGCGTGTACTTGTCCGCGGGCGGGGAAGGATTAAGGCCGGCGGCTTCGAGACGGGCGAGGACAAAGTCGTCGATCGAGTTTCTGGCCCAACCCGCCTGCTTGATCGCCGGGAACGGCGCTTGCTTCGGCGGAATGAAGGCCCAGTGGTCCTTGTACTCCGCGCCCTCCGCGATCCACTTCTTGAGAGTCGCCCTCTGGGCGTCGTTGAGCGGCTTCTTGGTCGCGGGCGGGGGCATCACGTCGGTTTCATCATCCGCGTAGATGCGCCGAACGAGTTCGCTTTCATCGGGCCTGCTGGGGACGATGGGCGTTTCCCCGGATTTCCCCATGGCCGTCGCGACCGAGCGCAGGTCGAGCCGGAGACCCGCCTTGCGGGCCTTGTCGTCCGGGCCGTGGCACTTGAAGCAATGCTGCGACAGGATCGGCCGCACATCGCGCGCGAAGTCGATGGGGGCCGCCGCAGCAGGAGCGGCAACGAGTGCGATCGCCAAAAGCGGGAGCGAGGATCGCATGGGAGGAGAGCCGCCCAACGAGCGAAACGATGACCTACTTCTTCTTCGGCTCGGGTGGTGGCGCCGCGGCGACGTACCCGGGGGAGGCGTTGAACGCCTTCACCGCCGCCCCGTCCGCGATGTTCCAGACGCGCACTTCCCCGTCATACGCCCCGGCCGCAACCTGCTTCCCGTCGGTGCTGATCGCCGCCGCGAACACGTGATCCGTTAGCCCGGTCAGCGTTTTGGTGTTCGCGCCAGTCTCCGGGTTCCACACCTTCACCGTCTTGTCCGCCGACGTCGTTACCATGACCGGCTCTTTCGGATGCTGCACCAGTTTCAGGATGTCATCCGCGTGGGTGCCGAGCACCTTGATCTGCTTGCCCTCGCCGGCGGCATTCCAGGTCCGGAGCTGCTTGTCGGCACCGCCCGAGAATCCGGCCTTGCTATCAGCCTTCACGGCGATCCCGAATACGGGCGCCTGGTGCTCCGGGAACGTCAGCACCGACTCCTTGGCCGCCAGGTCCCATACCTTCGCCGTCTTATCGCGGCTGCACGTCAACAGGTGCTTGCCGTCCGGGGCGAAGGTGACACCGAGAACCCAGTCGGCGTGATTCTCGATCGACTGCTCCAGCTTGCCGGACGGGTACTCCCACACCCGTACCGTCCGGTCGCACCCGCCCGACGCGATCCGCTTGCTGTCCGGCGACACCGCCAGGCACAGGACCGAATCATCCGCGTCGAGGAGCTGCTTGACCATCACCTTGGGGTCGTTGACACCATCGAGAATCTGCACGTCCTTGTCCGCCTTGCCCGGGGCGCCGAGATCGAAGATGCGGACGTCCCCCTCTTGCCCCGGCCGGCCGCCGGCGACGGCCAGCTTGCCGTCGGGCAGGTACGCCATCGCGTACGCCCGCTCCGCCCGGGTGTAGATTCGCTTGACGAGCTTCGCGGACGCGATCTCCCAGACGGTCAGCTCATGATGCCCGCCGACGACGAGCTGCTTGCCGTCGGGCGTAAACGTCAGGGCGTTGACAATGACGGGGTACTTGTAAGCCGCCATCGGCGCCGGCGGCTTCCAGCGCACCCGGAGTTCCTTCACCAGGTCGGCCTTCGGGTCGAGCCCCGTGTCGAGTTTCGCCCCCTGGTCGATCCACTTCTTGACGACCTCCGTCTGCGTCGGCGGCACGGGTGACAGGTTGTCCTTCCGCGGCGGCATCCGTCGCTCTTTTTGCGAGACGATCAGCGCGTACAGCTCGCTGTCGTCGTGTTTCCCGGCCGTAATCCCCTCGCCCCCGGCCCCGCCGGTCATGAGCTTCTCGAACGACGTCATGTCGAACTTGCCGGACCGCTTCTTGGCGTCGTGGCACGCAAAGCAGTTCTCCTTGAGGATCGGGGCGACCTCATTGATGAAGCTGACCTGCCCGCCCTCGGCACGGGCGAACGGGACGGCCAGGACGAGCCACGCGGTGAGCGCGGCTAGGGCGGCACAAAGGATACAAAGGCGGTGGCGGGTCAGGCGCATGGGGAAGTGGCCTCTCGTGGGAGGGCGGTCAAAGGCGGGATAAGGGTAGTTTACGAGATGCACGTCCGGGCGAGCAACCGGAATGGCCGGACGACGGGGGGACTTTTTCGTATGGCGAATGGTGGGGCCGCGGCTTAAGATTCCCTTTCCTTCTGGCCGCCGCCCCGTCCTCCAGGGCACCAAAACGGAATGAACGGGCCGACCAGTGTTGTCCTTCGGGGCACCGGGAGCAGCGTACCAGAGCGGGTCGTCCCGAACGACTGGTTCACCCAATTTGTTGACACGTCCGACGAGTGGATCCGTACCCGGACGGGCATCCGCGAGCGGCGGTTCGTCGGGCCGGCGGACACATCTGCCACGCTCGGCGCCACGGCCGCGAAGAATGCCCTCGCCACGGCCGGCATGACCTCGGACGACCTCGACCTGATCATCTGCGCGACGGTCACGCCCGACCACATGTGCCCATCGAACGCGTGCCTGATCCAGGCCGCGCTCGGGTGCCGGCCGATCCCGTCATTCGACATCTCGGCCGCGTGCACCGCGTTCCTGTACGCCATGTCGATCGGGGAGCAGTTCATCCGCGCGGGCACGGCCCAGAATGTCCTGGTGGTCGGGACCGACGTCCTCACCCGGACCATTGACCTGACCGACCGCAACAGTTGCATCCTGTTCGGCGACGGGGCGGGGGCCGCGATCCTGTCACCGAGTGAAGAACCGCGGCGTGGCATCCGGTCCATCAAATTGTTCTCGAACGGCGCGCCGGCCAAGCTCGTCCATTTGCCGGCGATGTGCACGCCGCAGCCGCCCCCCGGCGAGAAGCAGTACAAGCACATCTGGCTGAACGGGCGGGAAGTGTTCAAGTTCGCCACCCGCCGGATGATCGAGTTGACCCAGGATGCGCTGGGGGAATGTCGGGCGCTGGGAGTCGATGTGGACCTGTTGATCCCGCACCAGGTGAACCAGCGGATCATTGACGCAGCCCTGGAATCTTCGGGGTTCCCGCGGGAAAAAGTGATGGTCAACCTGGACAAGTACGGAAACACCTCCGCGGCGTCGGTGCCGATCGCACTTGACGAGGCGATGCGCGGCGGCCGCGCCGGGCCGAGGGACACCGTCGTCCTGGTCGCGTTCGGCGGGGGCCTGACCTGGGGTTCGGCGATCATCACGCTGTAAGGAACGCCCTCCATGGCGTTCCGCCGACGAAGGACATTTCGCATTTCGCGGAGGCCGCACATGTCCATCCGCGTTTCCTTCTTCGCCCTGGCACTCGCCTCCGCCGCGGCCGGTCAAGGTCGCGAGCAGGCCATGTTCACCGTTGACAAGGAGGTCACCGCCACTGCCCTCGACCCGAAGGATCAGAGCGCCCTTCTCGGCTTCACCAACGGATGGCTTGTCGTATTTCCGACGTCGTCGGACAAGGCACTCACGCTGCACGCGTTCACGGCGCACCCGAAGGCGATCACGGCCGGCGGATTCCTCCCGGACGGATCGCTCCTCGCCACGGCGAGCCTCGACGGCACCATCAAGGTGTGGGAAACGGCCGCCGCCCGCAAGCACTTCGACACCATGAACGCCACCGGCGGCAAGGGGCCCGCCCCGATTCCGAGTCCGACGTTGGTGATCAAGGCGCACTCGTCGGGGGTCACGGCCCTGGCGGTCAGTTCGGACGGGACCGAGTTCCTGTCCGGAGGCGGTGATGGAGCGGTCAAATTATGGGAGGCCAAGACGGGAAAGCCGATCCGGGCGATCAACGCGGCCCATCCGGGGGGTGTCAAGTCAGTCCTCTACCGGCCCGGATCAGTCGAACTCGTGACCGCCGGGGCCGACAAGACGGTCAAGACGTGGGACGCAAAAAAGGGATCCCTCGCCCACAAGTCGGAGCCACTCAAGACCCCAATCAACGGCATCGCGATCAGTCCCGATGGGAAGAACGTGGCTGTCGCCACGGGCATGGCCGGGAAGGCCGGCGCGATCAAGGTGCTGGACGCGGACACGCTGAAGGAGGATTTCACCCTGGAAGGACTCGATGACAACGTGACATGCGTTGTGTTCCACCCGAAACTGGCCCGGCTGGCGTCCGGCGGCGCCGACAAGTTCATCCGCGTCTGGGATCTCGACGCGAAGAAGGAGTTCTCGACGACCGCGAACGCCGAGCCGATCCGGGGCGTCGCGGTCACGCCGGACGGGGGCCGCTTCGCGTCGTTTAGCGCTACGCGCGTGCGGTGGTTCAGTGGGTTCGGGGAGAAGAAGAAGTAAGGTGCCTCAGACGAGCCGCCGGGCCTCCGCCTCCAGTCCATCGACCACGAACCGAACAAGCGTCGGGGCCATGCGGTCGTAGTAACTCCACGAGTGGCCGCAGCCCCGGGTGGAGAAATCAGTGGTGTGTGGTACGGCCAGGGCCTGGAGCTTTTCGTGCAGGCGATCGTT
>DATFWZ010000248.1:0-37525 GCA_035258765.1 Gemmataceae bacterium | reverse complement strand
TGGATGGCCCATGTTCCCCTCTTCTGGTCGGGACTGTTGGGCGCCGTGCTCGGCCTGGCGATGCCGGTGCTTGCAGTCCCGCGGGCTGAACGCCAATCGGAAGACTGGCTCATGGGGGCGATGATTGGGGCGGCTATTGCCCTGAGCCTATGGGCTACCGTTGCCGCGTACTGCTTGTGGCGCTCGTATCGGTGCCGCGACGGTCCGCACCGCCCGGCGCGGTACCTGGTTCCGCTGGTACTGGCAATGGCTCACCTCGGCGTCGTGGCGAGTGTGTGTTACGGACTGAGCGAGTGGATCCGCGCAGCGGGCTAAGTGGTTGCGTCAGATGGTCCTGCGACCCGCTAAAATTCCCGAATAGTGGCTCCCCGACGAAATATCGACCGCCCCGTCTACGAGCGCAGCGGCCGCGTGGCGTGGCCGCGGTTCTTGCCGGCGGCCCTGCTTACGCTGCTGGTCGCCGCAGCCATGGCCTACGTCTGGTTCCTCGCCTTCGGCGCCGGGTTAGGGTACTGGCTCGCGACCCCGATCGTCCTGGTCCTGCCCGTCGGCCTCGCCGGCTACCTGGCCGTCGGCTTTGGGCACTGCCGGAACCGCGTCGTCGCCGGAACGCTTGGCGTTCTGGCCGCGCTCGTCTTTCATGCCGGGTACTTCCACGCCGACCTAGTCAACCAGAAGGGGCGCGCGACGCTGACACGCCTCGACATGCTACCGGAGTTCATCGCCACCCGCATGGCGAACGACGGGATCCGCATCAACAATCAGCTTTTGCCACGGAGCGAGTTGTACAACTGGTTCTACTCCAGCGTGGAGTTACTGGTCATCTCCTTGCTCGTCGGCGCGGCCGCCGTGTACCGGTCTCAGAAGGCCTATTGCGAATCGTGTCACCGCTGGATGCGTTCGATCGGCCTGCAAGCGAAACCCGGCGCGAGCACGGACATTGCCGAAGCCCTCGACACCGGCGACTGGTCCGATGTGCCCATCACCATTGGCCAAATGTCTGCCTTCGCTCGCGCCAGGTCCTGGCTGGACTTCGAGTATTGTCCTGGCGCGCGTGAAAAGGGCAGCGGGTGTGCGGCGTACCTGACGCTCAAAGAATTCACAGGTTCGACCGAGCCGCAGCAGGTTCTTATGGCCCAGGGCCGGTTGGAACCGGACGAGCTCGACGCCATAGCCGGCCGCGTCGCGGCGCTGGCCTTCCTGCGCGTTTCGGCACCGCCCGCGACCGCCGATGAAATCGCGTCCGGCTGGTCGATTGAACGACACGCGGGTGCCGTGGCGGCCGTCGAGCGCCTGCCCGGCCACTCGGGCGGTGCCGACCTCGACCGGGCCGGCAAGATCGAGTTGCTGCTGGCGCTCGTGCCGCTGAGCGCCCTGCTCGGCGGGATCGCGATGTTCGTGTGGGGCCTGGTCCGGGCCCCGTGGGCTGACGCGGACTGGCTCGGCTACTTCCTGCTGGCCGCGGGCCTCGTCGCGGCCGCGGCCGGGGGACTGGTGTGCTGGGTGAATGTCGATTACCTGGGCCTCTGTTACATGCACGGCCGAATCTGTCGAACGCTCTCCCATCGTCCTGACGCGCTCGTCTTGCCCGACGACCCCGCCGCCCGGTTCATCGATGTCGTCCCGCGGGCCCAGTGGCACCAGCTCGTGCCGGACAAGCCGGCGGACCGCGGGCTCTTGCGGCTCGACCCCGCAGGTACCCGGCTGGTCTTCGAGGGGCTCAAGGAGCGTTACGTCATCCCAGCCGACGCCGTGCTCGTCTGCAGAGTGGAACCGATGCTGCCGCACACGGGCAATTGGAACATCTTCGCGGTCGTGTTGACGGTGCGCTACCCGGCCGGCGCCCGCGCGTCCGTCACCGGCGGCCGACGCGATGACGAGTGGGAGATTCCATTGCTCCCGCGGAGCACGGAATTCCGCCGGTACAGCTCGACCCGCCGCCGCGACCTTGCGAACACCCTCCGGGCCGACATCGAGGACCTCCTGGACCAGGCCGCGCGCCGATAACCGGGGCTCACGGTTTGTGACCGGCCGGCACTTCGGCCATTGCCTCGTCCGGGAGCAGGAACGACCCGGCCACCGCCGCGTGGTCGTCCGTTAACACCTCGGGGTAGCGCATCCCGGCCAACGCCTGCACGGCAAAGATCTCCTGGACCCCGGTCTCGAAGCGCAGGAAGGCGACGGTCTGGCCGGTCCGCGTATCCACGACCCAGACCCCGCAAATCCGCTCCTCGACCGGCAGCCGGTCGGTGATCGGGATGCCGCTGAAGAGGGCACTTTCCCGCACCTGCGACAGGCCGACGAAGGCGAAGGGGCCAAAGAAGTCGAGCCCGCGCGTGAACCCCGGGAGCAGGGCGACGGTGTCCAGCCGGCCGGTGGCCGGGTCCACCGTCGCCAGGCTGCCGGCGCCCGACTCGAGGACCCACAGCCGGTCGTCGTACCACCGGGGCGAGTGCGGCATGCTCAGCCCGCGGGCAATCACCTCTCCGGACGGGACGTCGATCAGGCAGCCGCCGCGGGCCTTGTCCGCGCGCCAACCCCCGGGGGTATCAGTTTCGCCCAGGGCCGTGACGTATCGCGGCCGACCGTCGCGGAGGCCCAGGCCGTTCAGGTGGCACCGGTCCTCGGGCGCCAGAGCGGACACGAACCGAGGCCGCCACCGCGGGACGAAGCTGTACCGCGGGTCGAGCGTGCACAGGCACGAGAACCGCGTATTCACTACCCACAACTCGTCTCCGGCCCAGGTGACCTCGTGAACGGCAATCTGCCCGGTGACCTGGGCGTGCCGTGGCATGAAACACGCGTCGTGGCGGTCGGCCGGCTCCAGCCGGCGGGCCACCTCCGGCTGGTTGTGAAACTCCCAAACATGCACCTTTGTGCCGATGGCGAGCCGCCCGCGGTCGTACGCCAGCCCCATCGGGGTGTCGAAGTTGCGGAAGTGGGTGTTGGCGACATCGCCTTCGGCCCGGACCACAATCAGCTTGCCCGCCTGGTAGGTGGAAACCAGAAACGTCAGCCCCGCCTGGCGGAGGAGTTCGGAGAGAGTCGTGGTGTGCACACTGCGCAGCTGATCGCCCGGAGCAGCTTGCTCGGTCATCGACGGCTCCGGTAGATAGACGGCCTGCGGACGACGCGAAAGCGACTCCCGGTTCTATGGGCTTTGGTGGTCAAGGTGACCGGGGACTCGGGGAAAAGAAAAAATTCTCAAGCGGCTTAGTCGTCTTGCGGCGCCAAAGTCATTACACCTAACATAACCTGTCAGTTCCGGAAGGCGCCCTCTCGCACGCCCCGGAAGCCTCTCATTTTTGGCCGCTTGATTTCCGCACCAGGACTTGCGCCATGTCGCCCCTCGTCCAACATGCGCACCCCCATGCCGCTGCGCGCCGAGCGGCTGCGGGGCGCCGTCACCCGAGTCGCACGCGCCGCCCGCGGCTGCTGGTCGAGAACCTGGAAGAACGGGCGACTCCGACCATTTTCCCGGTCATCAACACCGACGATTCCGGCACCGGGAGCTTCCGGCAGGCGGTCATCGACGCGACCGCGGCCGCGACCGACGATGAGATCGTGTTCGACCCGACCGTCTTCGGGACGCTGCAAACGATCTCGCTGCTCTCGGCCCTCCCCCAGATCACCGCGGCCGGGGGGGCGCTCACCATCACCGGCCCCGGCGCGGCCAACCTGACCATCCGCCGCGACCCGGGCGCCGCGACCAATTTCAACATCTTGAACTCCCTCGCCCCGACCTTCAACCTCACCGGGTTCACGGTCAGCGGCGGTCGGAGCACCGTCAAGGGCGGCGGCCTCATCACGGGCGGCACCGTCTCCCTCGACGGCATGGTGTTCACGGACAATACGACCACGTTTGAGGGTGGCGGGATCTACGTCAACGCGGGCGGGTTCCTGGCTGTCCGGAATAGCACGATCTCGGGGAACAAAGCCGGTAACGACGGCGGCGGCATCTACTTCTTCAACGGCGGCGGGCTGGTGGTCGAGAACAGCACCGTCTCCGGGAACGTCGCCGGGTCGACGACGGGTGGAGGCGGTCTGTACTTCTTCGGAACTCCCAGCGCCACGCCGCCGACCGGTTTTACGCCGAGCACCTTGGTCATCCGCAACAGCACATTCGCCAACAACCGCAGCGGGTCGTCCGGCGGGGCCATCACGCTCCCGTTATTCGCGGCCGCGGGCACCCTCCTGGTGCAGAACAGCGCGATCACCGGCAATACCGCTGCGACGACCGGCGGGGCGATCTCGATTCCCTCCGGTTCACTCACCGTCCAGAACAGCACGATCGCGGGCAACACCGCCGGGACGAACGGCGGGGCGATCGCGATGCCGGGCGGCTCCCTCACGGTCCAGAACAGTACGATCTCCGGCAATACGGCGAACAGCACCGGCGGCGGGGTCGCCGTCACCGGCGGCACGGGCACGATCGCAATCCAGAACAGCACGATCACCGGGAACCGGGCCAACGGCACCGCGGCCGGGACCGGCGGGGGCGGCATCGCCCGAACCACCACCGGGGCCGGCATCATAACGGTGGCCAATAGCATGGTCGCCGGGAACACGAACGCCAACGGCCCGGACATCCTGACCGCGGTCACGGGCTCGACGGTCAACGTCAACTACAGCGCCGTCGGCAGCGCAACCGGCTTCACCCCGTCGGCGACCAGCGCGAACAATCTCCCCTTCGGGGCCAACCTCATGCTCAGCGTGTTGGCCAACAACGGGGGCCCGACACCGGCCATGCTCCCCGGGCCCGGCAGCCCGCTGATCGACGCCGGCAGCAACGCCCTGATTCCCGCCGGGGCCGTCACCGACCAGCGGGGGACCGGGTTCACCCGCACGTCCGGGGGCGCGGTGGACATCGGGGCGACGGAAGCCCAGCCCGGCCCGCCGTTCGTCCAGGCGGTGCCGCTGACGAACGTCGGCACCGGGGGTGCCACCACCTACACGTTCGCCGTCACGTTCGCCGACGAGTCCGCGATCGACATCGCGACCCTGATCAGCAACAGCGGCGCCGTCCGCGTGACCGGGCCCGGCGGGTTCACCACCCTGGCCAACTACGTCGGCATCGACAATCCGACCAACGGCAACCTCCGGACTGTCACCTATACATTCACCCCGCCGGGCGGCACCTGGGAGGGGTCGGACAACGGGACCTATTCGGTCAGCCTCGTGGCCGGCCAGGTCGCGGACGCGGACGGCAACTTCAGTTTGCCCGGGCCGTTCGCCTCGTTCACCGTGTTCATCCCGAACTACACGGTGTTCAACGCGAACGACTCTGGCTTCGGCAGCCTCCGACAAGTGATCGGGGACGCAAACCTGAACCCCGGGGCCGACACGATCACGTTCGACCCGGCGTTCTTCAACACCCCGCGGACGATCTCGTTGCTGTCGGCCCTGCCGCAGTTCACGGCCGCCGGCGGACCGGTCACCGTGACCGGCCCCGGGGCGTCGCTGGTGACGGTCACCCGCGACCCGGCGGCCTCGACCTTCTTCCGAATCTTCGACTCGCTGGCCCCGACGCTGACCATGATCGGGATGACGGTCAGCGGCGGCAACGTGGCCGCCGACGGCGCCGGCCTGCAGGCGGGCGGCACCATCACCCTGGACGTGATGATGTTCTCCGGCAACCAGGCCACCGGTGCTAACAACGGCGGGGCCATCAGCGTCAAGGGCGGCGGCTTTCTGGCGGTCCGAAACAGCACCATCACGGGCAACACGGCCGGCAAGAACGGCGGGGGGATCTACTTCCCCCAGGACGGGTCGCTGGTCGTCGAGAACAGCACCATCTCCGGGAATGCCGCGAACAGCGCGGCCAGCGACAAGGGCGGCGGCGGGATCTACTTCTTCGGCACCGCGAGCGTCGCCCCCCCGGCAGGGTTCACCCCCGGCGCGCTCGTCATCCGTAACAGCACCATCGCCAATAACACGGCGATCAGCTCGGGCGGCGGCATCCTGGTCAACACCTTCACCGGCGAGTTGCTGGTGCAGAACAGCACCATCTCGGGGAACTCGGCCGGCAACACCGCCGCCGACCAGGGCGGCGGCGGGATTGCCCGGGCGCTCCCGGCCAACGCGGCGGCCGGCGTCATTACGGTGACCAACAGCGTCGTCGCCGGGAACAGCAACGCGAACGGGCCGGACATCCTCAGTGCCAACCCGGTGAACGTCAGCTACAGCGCCGTCGGCAGCGCCACCGGCTTCACCCCGTCCGGGACGAGCGGGAACAACCTGGCCCCGGGACTGGACCTCAAGCTCGGCGCCCTGGCGAACAACGGCGGGCCCACTCAAACCATGGCCCCGCAGGCCACGAGCCCGCTCCTCGACGCCGGCTCCAATGCCCTCGTCCCGCCCGGCCTGGGGACCGACCAGCGCGGATTCGGGTTCGTCCGCTCGTTCGGGGCGTCCGACATCGGGTCGGTTGAGATCCAGCCCACCGGCCTCCCGGTCGCCACCGCGACGACCACCGCCGTCACCACGCCCGGCGTGACGAGCTACACCTTCACGGTCACGTTCTTCGACCCGACCGGCACCAACAACGGGATCGACGTCGGCACCATCATCGGTAACGACAATGCCGTCCGGGTGACCGGCCCGGGCGGGTTTGACGCCCCGGCCACCTTCGTCAGCATCGACAACCCCACGAACGGCGCGCCGCGAACGGCCACTTACACCGTCACCCCGCCCGGCGGGTCGTGGGACATGTTCGACCGCGGGATCTACGGCATCAACGTCCAGTCCAACCAGGTCGCCGACCTGGACGGCAACTACGTCCCGGCCGGGTCGTACGGCGTCTTCACCGTCTTCATCCCCAACTACACGGTGTTCAACGCGAACGACGCCGGGTTCGGCAGCCTCCGGCAGACGATTATCGACTCGCTCGTAAACCCCGGCGCCGACACGATCACGTTCGACCCGGCGTTCTTCAACACCCCGCGGACCATCACCCTGCAGTCGGGATTACCCCAGTTCACCGCCGCCGCCGGGGCCCTGACCATCACCGGCCCCGGGGCCGCGCTGCTGACCATCAAGCGCGACTCGGCGGCGCCGAACTTCCGCATTTTCGACTCGGCGACGGCCACTCTGAACATCTCCGGCCTGACCGCGACCGGCGGGGCCGCCCCGACGGGCGGCGGCGGCGCCCTGCGGGCCGTCGGCACGGCCCCCGTCGTGACCCTCGACGGGGTCGTATTCTCCGGCAGCTCGACCGCACGGGAGGGGGGCGGCATCTACATCGGTGCCGGCGGCTTCCTGAACCTCCGCAACAGCACGATCTCGGGGAACACGGCCGGCACAGACGGCGGCGGCATCTACTTCTTCAACGGCGGCGGATTGGTGGTCGAGAACTGCACCATCTCCGGCAACGCCGCGAATGGTGCGGCGGGAACCGCCAACGTCGTCGGAGGCGGTGGCATCTACTTCTTCGGCACCCCTAACGCCACGCCGCCCGCCGGGTTCACGGCCAGCACCCTGGTCATCCGCAACAGCACCATCGCCAACAACACAACGGCCGCCGCCGGCGGCGGCATCGCCCTGCCAAGCTTCGCGACCGCCGGCACCCTGCTCGTGCAGAACAGTACCATCTCCGGCAACCAGGCCGCGACCACCGGCGGTGCCATTTCCATCCCGTCCGGCGCGCTCACGGTCCGGAACAGCCTGATCGCCGGCAACTCGGCGACCACCAACGGCGGGGGAATCGCGGTCACCGGCGGGACCGGCGCCGTCGCCATCCAGAACACCACGGTCACCGCCAACGCGGCGACCGCGTCGGGCGGCGGGATCGCCGTCACCGGCGGCACCGGCACCATCTCGATTCAGAACAGCACGATCGTGGGGAACACCGCGAACGCCGCCGCACTCGGGACCGGCGGCGGCGGCATCGCCCGGACGACCACCTCCGCCGGCACGGTGAACGTCGCCAACTCGATCGTCGCCGGCAACACGAACACCAACGGCCCGGACATCATGACCGCGGCCACCGGCTCGACGGTCAACGTGAACTTCAGCGCCGTCGGCAGCGCAACCGGGTTCACCCCGTCGATCACTAGCGGCAACAACATCGCCCCGGGGACCGACCTGAAGCTCGACACCCTCGCAAGCAACGGCGGGCCCACTCAGACGATCCGGCCGCTGGACACCAGCCCGCTCCTCGACGCCGGCTCCAACTCTCTCGTCCCGGCCGCCCTGACCACCGACCAGCGCGCCGGCACCTTCGACCGCATCTTCGGCCCGAGCGTGGACATCGGCGCTTTCGAGGTCCAGCCCGCCAAGGTCACGATCAACCAGGCGGGAGGCCAGCCCGACCCGACCAACATCCCGCTGGCGATGTTCAGCGTCGCCTTCAACCTCCCGGTCACCGGGTTCGACGCGTCCGACATCCTGTTCACCGGGAGCACCGCCCCGGGCACGCTCGTGGCCAACGTGACCGGCGCCGGTAACGGCACCGCCTACACCGTCGCCGTCACCGGCATGACCGGCGACGGCACGATCGTCGCCTCCATCCCGGCCGGGGCCGCCACCGACTCGTTCGGGGCCGCCACCCAGGCCTCAACCAGCACGGACAACACCGTCACCTACGACACCACGCCTCCCGCGGTGACGATCGACCAGGCGGCTGGCCAGGCCGACCCGGTCAACAGCGGCCCGATCACCTTCTCCGTCCACTTCACGGAAGCGGTCACCGGCTTCGACGCGTCGGACGTCAGCCTCGCCGGCAGCACCGTGGGCGGGAACCTGGTGGCCGCCGTCTCGGGATCGGGCGCCGACTACACTGCGACGGTCACCGGCATGAGCGGGACCGGCACGGTCGCGGCCAGCATCCCGGCCGGCGCGGTTACCGACCTGGCCGGCAACCTCGGCACCGCATCCACCAGCACCGACAACACCGTCACGTTCGACAACGACGCCCCGACGGTGACGATCGATCAGGCCGCCGGCCAGGCCGACCCGGCCAACACCGGCCCGATCACCTTTTCCGTCCACTTCAGCGAGCCGGTGACCGGGTTCGACGCGTCGGACGTCAGCCTGACCGGGAGCAGCGTCGGCGGCTCCCTCGCGGTCGACATCGGCGGGTCCGGCCAGGACTACACGGTGTCCGTGACCGGCATGTCCGGCGTGGGCGTCGTCGTCGCCAACATCGTGGCCGGGGCTTCGAGCGACGCGGCGGGCAACTTGTCCCGCGCCTCGACGAGCACCGACAACCAGGTCACGTTCGACGACGTCGCCCCGACCGTGACCATCGATCAGGCCGCCGGCCAGGCCGACCCGACCAGCGACCCGGCCATTTCTTTCACGGTGCACTTCAGCGAGCCGGTGGCCGGGTTCACCGGCTCGGCCGTCAGCTTCGCCGGCAGCACCGTGGGGGGTAATCTGGTCGCCGGCGTCACCGGGGCCGGGGCCAACTACACGGTGACGGTCACCGGCATGGTCGGCGAGGGCCTGCTCGTCGCGTCGATCCCGGCCGGTGCAGTCACCGACCTCGCCGGCAACCCGAACCTGGCCTCCACCAGCACCGACAACGAAGTCACGGTGTTCCGCGGCGGGCAACTCCAGTTCAGCTCGGCCACGTACACCGCGATGGAGAACGGCGGGTCGGTAACGATTACGGTGGACCGCGTGAATGGCGTCACCGGGCCCGTCTCGGTGGACTTCGCCACCAGCAGCGGCTCGGCGACTGCGGGTGCAGACTACCTGGCCGCGTCCGGCACGCTGAGTTGGGCCGACGGCGAGTCCGGGAGCAAGACGTTCGTCATCACCCTGCTCGACGACCGGCTGGTCGAAGGCCCGGAATCGGTCAACCTGGCCCTGAGCAACCCGACCGGGGTCGCGGTCGCGCTCGGCACCCCGAGCACCGCGACGCTCACCATCGCCGACCTCGAGGAGGGGCAATTCGATTTCAGTGCACCGGTCTATACGACCACCGAGGAGGGCACGTTCGCGACGATCACGGTCACGCGTACTGGCGGCAGCGTCGGGGCGGTGAGCGTCCATTACGCGACCGCCGACGGCACGGCCTTCGCCGGCGGCGCGGTGCCGGACTACATGACGACGTCCGGCACGCTGAACTGGGCCGACGGGGACTCGTCCAGCAAGTCCTTCAATGTGCCCATCCTCCAGGACACGCAGAACGAGGGAAAAGAGCTGATCAACCTGGCGCTCGACACGCCGACGGGGAACACCGTCATCGGGCCGCAAGGGACCGCGCAGATCCCAATCGCGCCGAGCGACCCGCTCACTGGCACGATAATTACCTTCTTCGACGAGGACGGCGACAAGGTGACCGCGAGGGTGGCCGGGACGGCGACGATGGAGATCTACCGGACCGACCCCGACAGCAACAACAAGGGACCGATCGAGCTGATCGTTCTCACCAACAACCAGCCCGACCCGCTCAAGCAGCGGCCAATCACGGTCAACCTGACGGTGACAAAGCCCAGGGGCGTCGTCACAGACGGCCGCGTCGGGCTCGGGACCGTGACCGGGATCGGACTCAAGTCGCTGACCCTGAACGCGAGGGCGTTCAACCTGGATGGCGACGGCATCCAACTCGACGGCCCGCTCACGGCCCTCACCGTTGGGGACATCGACAACGGGGCGGACATCGTCGCCCGCGGCACCGCGGCCCAGAAGACGCGGATCACTGCCGGTGACATCGCCCACAACGCCGGCGACGATACGACCATCCGCCTCGACACGGCGCTCACCAGCCTGAGGGCCGTCCGGTTCGGGCCGGGATCGATCACCGCGCCGAGCATCGGCGCCCTGACGATCCGGGGCGACCTCAAGCACGCGATCGCCGGCGACTTCGCCGCGGACGTGACCGTGTCCGGGGCCGGGGTCCTGGCCGGCAAGCCGGCGCTCCGGGCCCTGCGGGTCACCGGCTCGATCCTCGGCAGCGAGATCGACGTCACCGGCCTGGTCACGTCGGTGTCGGCCGGCGCGGTCGTCGGCGGGTCGCTCACGGCTGGCGGTATCGGCACGGTGTTCGTCAAGGGCGGCCTCGCGGCCGACGTGACCGCGACCGGCAATGGGGTGTTGGCCGGGAAGCTGGCGCTCGGGTCGCTGACGGTCGGCGGCAACGTCGCGGTCGCGGCCGACACCACGGCCCCGAGCGTCGGGACGATTCTGGTGAAGGGGAACTTGTCCGGCAACATCGACGTGAGCGGGGCCGGAGTCCTGGCCGGCAAGCCGGCCCTGAAGTCGCTCCGCGTGACCGGCTCGATCCTGGGCAGCGACGTCCACGTGACCGGGCTCGTGACGGCGATTTCTGCCGGAGCTTTCCCAGCCGGCTCGATCACCGCGGAGGGCATCGGCACGGTCGCCGTGGTCGGAGACATGGGCGGCGACCTGACAGTAACACCACCCGCGATCGTGCCCGGCCAGCCGGCCCTGAAGTCGTTGACGGTCGGCGGCGCGGTCACTGGGAGCGACATCAAGGTGCACGGGGACCTGACTCTGGCCCGCGTCTCGGCCTTCCGCGGCAGCCGGCTCTTCGTCGGCTACGACGGCCCGGACAACGGAGTCGGCGGCACGTTCGACTTCGCGACCCTCGGCTCGTTCCAGGTGATCGGGGCCAAGGACGGCTTCCAGGACAGCCGGGTGATCGCGTTCGCGATGAAGACGTTGACCTTCAAGAGTGTGGACTTTGACAACAACGATGAGAAGTTCGGGGTCTACGCGGACGGGAGCATCTCGAGCCTGAAGGTACTCGGCCCGCAGCCGTTCGCGTACGACCCGGCGAATCCGGGGCCGCAAGGGGTGCTGCCGGACTTTGAGGTGAAGATCGTGTAGGGCGGTGGCTTGATGGCCCGTAAGTGACAAAGGAGTCGGAAGTCGACATCACTGACTCCCGACTTTTATGTTCCAACATTCATCGAGCCTTGGGGACAAGTACAAGGAATAGCTGTTTCTTACCGTCCACACCCGTCAGAATGACGGGACTCAACCCAGGTGTCATTCCCTTGGCTCGGAAAGCCGTTCCCGTCCCGCTAAGCTCAACGACTTTGTCAAAGTAGTTCATCGCCTCCCTCGCGCGCTGCCGGGGCTTCATTTCGAGGAAGACTGCTTTCCCTACGGGAACAACCACGATTAGCGCAACGAGCACACGGCGAATAGACGCTCCAAGATGCAGTCCAATGGCCATTGCGCTGCCCCTAAGTTGTCGAGACCCAAGGACGGGGTCGGGAGCTTTGATGACCCGAAATCCCCAAATGTCTCCCGCGCCACACCCCGGCGCTGCTGCGCGGAGCCCCGCCCGGGGGAATGTATCAAAGGCTGGCACCCTTGACCCGATCCGAGCCGGCTTGCAACGACGCGGCCAAATCTAAGGTTGCCAGCCCGCACCCCACCCCTGGCGACCTTAGACCTTCCCCGGACCGAAAAACGGGGGAGTATGTGAGAAATCTTGACCGTCTTGGCAGCGCTTTACCCCTCCCCAAACGTCCAGCGACGTCACCATGGCGACCCGGCGAAATGAGTTTCAGGCTGTGTGTGTAAATGAAAGAAATGAAACTCCCCCTCCCCGCCGGCCGCCGCCCGACCAATTGCCGCGATCGGGATCGCCTGTTACGATCCGGGGGCGGGGAGCGTCTATAGTTTGACCCCACCCAAAGTCCCCGTCCCCGCCGGGCGGAACCGTCATGTGCTACCGCTTACTTCCCCTTTTTGCCCTCCTCCCGATGTCCCTCTTGGCCGCCCCGGCCGTCGCGGCCGACGACCAGGACGAGGCCCAGGTCAAGGCCGCGGGGCTGCCCGCTGACGGGCCGAGCCTGCTCGAGTTCGTTAAACAGCGGTCGCGCGAGGTCGCGGACAAGGACGAGCTGGCCCCGCTCCTCAAGGACCTGGCGTCGCCCGACCCGAAGGTCGCGGACAAGGCCGCGGCCGCCCTGGTCGCCCGCGGGCCGCTGGCCGTCGCCGGGCTCCGCCGGGCGGTCAACGACCTGGCCGACAAGGCGGTCGCGGACCGGGCCCGGAAGGCACTGGTCAGTATCGAAGGGCGGGCGGGCGCCGACCTGGCCGCGGCCGTCGTCCGGCTGATCGGGGGCAAGAAGCCGGACCTGGCGGTCGAGGCACTCCTCGCGTACCTGCCGTACGCGGACGACGTCGGCGTCCTGGACGCGATCGCGTCGAGCCTCGGGCAGCTCGCCTACCCGGACGGCAAGGCTCACTCGGCCCTGCTCAGGGCGGTGGACAGCGACGTCCCGGTACAGCGGGCAACCGCGGTCGAAGCCCTGAGCCGGCCCGACCACCCGGAGACCCGGCCGGCCATCGCCAAGCGGCTCACCGATCCGTCTATCCCGGTCCGCCAGCGCGCGGCCCTGGCCCTGGCCAAGGTGGAGGACGTGGCGGCGATCCCGGTGCTGGTCGAGTTGATGGGCGAATTGAACAAGGTCGAGCGCGTGCCGGTGGACGAGACGCTCCGGGCCCTGGCCGGGGAGACGGTCCCGAAGAACATCAAGACCGGCGACAGCGAGGAAGACCGCAAGGCCATCCGCGACGCCTGGGCCGGGTGGTGGCGAAAGATCGACGGCCCGGCCCTGGTGGACGAGTTCCGCGCCCGCACCCTCGACCCGAGCGAGCGGACGAAGGTCGCGGAGTTGATCAAAAAACTGGGCGACGGAAACTACCGCACCCGCGAGAAGGCGACGAATGACCTGGTGATGATGGGGGCCAAGGTATTGGCCGACTTGAAGGTCGCCGCCAAGGACACGGACAGCGAACGCGCCCGCCGGGCCGATGACGCCATCGGTCGGATTTACAAGAGCGAGTCGAAGCGCGTTCCGATGGGCACCGCCCGGCTGGCGGCCCTGCGGCGGCCCGAGGGCGCGGCCGAGGCCATGCTCAATTACCTCCCATACGCCGATGACGACGACGGGATGATCGCCGAGATCAAGTCAGCGTTGACGACGCTGGCGTTGGACCAGAACGGCAAGCCGGACCCGGCCCTGGTGGCCGCGCTCGGGGATTCGGTGTCGGTCAAGCGGTCAGCGGCCGCGGACGCCCTGGCCCGGGGGGGCGGGTTGACCGTCCGGCCGGCCGTGAAGAAGCTGCTCGCCGACGCCGACCTGCCGGTCCGGCAGACGGCTGCGGCGGCGTTGGCCGTCGCCGGCGAGAAGGACGCGATCCCGGTCCTGATCGACCTGCTCGGCGAGCTCCCGAGTGCCCAGGCATGGCCGGCCCAGGACCTGCTCTACCAGCTCGCCGGCGACAAGGCCCCGCCCGCGCCCGCGGGGGACAAGCCGGACGAGCGAAAGAAGTACCGCGAGGCCTGGCTGGCCTGGTGGAAGACCAACGCGGAGTCCGTCAACCTGGCCCGGCTGAGCACGTCCCCCGGGTACCTCGGCTACACCCTACTGATTGAGGTCGGCAACAACAGCGTCGGCCGCGTCGCCGAGGTCGGGCGGGACAACAAGATCCGCTGGCAGATCGGCAATCTGCGCTACCCGGTGGACGCGTTCGTCCTGCCCGGCGAGCGCGTGCTGGTCACCGAATGGGACGGGAACCGAGTGGCCGAGTTCGACTTCAAGGGCAACCTGATCTGGAAGAAGGACGGGTTCAACGGCCGGGCGACCAACTCGCAGCGGCTGCCGAACGGCAACACCTTCATTTGCACCACGAACGAGATGCTGGAGGTGGACCGGACCGGCAAGGTGGTCTACCAGATCAACGTCCCCGCGGGACTGACGGCCGGGTACCGGGCGGCCAACGGCGAGATCGTTTGCCTTCGCAACGACGGGCAGGTGGCCCGGTACGACGTGGCCGGCAAGGAGTTGAAGACGTTCGCATCGAACCGCGACACGTCATGGACGAGCGGCATCGACCTGGTCCGGAACGGGAACATCCTGGTGACGCAGCCGAGCCCGGGTCAGAAGGTGACGGAATACACGCTGGAGGGAAAGATGGTGAAGGAGTGGAGCACCCCGGGTGTTACGACCGCGACGAAGCTGACGAACGGGAACATTCTCGCCGCCAGCCACAACAATCAGGGCGTGGTCGAGTACGACCCGTCGGGGAAGAAGGTGTGGGAGTACAAAGACGACGGGTACCACGTCTTCCGGGCCAAGCGGCGATAGCGTGCGAAACGGCGAGCGGAGCGGGCGCAGCTCGCCGCTTGGCGGCTCACGCGTGCGACTTCGGCCGCTCGCTCTCCGCGCCCGGCCTGGCCTGGATCACCTGACAGATTTCGTCCGCCGACATCCCGCGCTGGATCATCTCCATCTTCAGGTCGGCCTCCAGGGTCGCCTTCTTGGCCGAGCACCAGCAGCCGATCAGGGTGGTGCCCAGGACGATCAGGACGCCCGCGGCGATGCTGAGGAAAACGGGACTGAGGAGCAAGTCGGTCATGGTCGGGCCCCGTGGGGCGGTGAAGGAATAGGTGTTGTTGACCGTTATTCGCCGAGAGCCGCACGCCATTTACGACAAAAGCAAGCGGACGTCATTTCACGTCCACCAATTCGACCTCGAAGATCAGGGTGGCGTTGCCCGGGATGACCGGCGGCCGGCCCTTCTCCCCATAGCCGAGCTTGGCCGGAATGATCAGCTTGCGCTTGCCGCCCACCTTCATCCCCGCGATCCCCTCGTCCCACCCCTTGATCACGTCCCCCTGCCCGAGGGTGAAGTCGATCGGCTTGCCCCGGTCGAGGCTGCTGTCGAACTTCTTCCCGTCCTCCAGCGTGCCGGTGTAATGGACGTAAACCGTGGCCCCGTTCTTGGCCTCCTTCCCGTCCCCGACCTTCCGCTCCACGTACTTCAGCCCGGACGCGGTCGTGATGACCTTCTCGTCGCCGTCCTTCTTCTCATCCGCCCAGGCGTCGCCCAGGACGGCCGACAGGACCGAGACGGTGACCGCGGCCGCGAGCAAGACGCACACGCCGCCGATCAGGAGTACCTTCTTCGACATCGGAAAAGCCCCCTTTGAGTTCAGGAAGGTCGTTCGTTATACGACGCGGAGTAATTCGACGACGAACGTCAACTCGGCGTTCGGCGGGATGGCCCCGGCCACGCCGCGGGTCCCGTACGCCAGCCCGCTGGGAATGACAAGTTTGCGGGTGCCGCCGACCTTCATACCGGCGACCCCCTCGTCCCACCCCTTGATCACCTGCCCGGCCCCGAGGCGGAATGAGAACGGCTTCTTGCGGTCGTGGCTGCTGTCGAACTTGGTTCCGTCGGCCAGGGTTCCCGTGTAGTGGACTTCCACGGACTTCCCGGGAACGGCCTCCGGGCCCGTCCCGACCACGGCGTCCTCGTATTTCAGGCCGGTGCTTGTCGTGTTCAATGGGTGCTCCCGGGTGTGCTGGGCCGATCCCTTCAGGATACGCCCCGCCATGCCCCGTAGGACAGGTTTTCCGACCTGTCCGACCGGCCGCGTCGCGTAGGACCGGTTGGGAAACCGGTCCTACGCGACGCTGACGGCCCGTTGCGACGCCTGTTGCGGTCGGGATAAGATGCCCCTTCACTCTTGCGGAGCCGCCGATGCGAACTGTTTGCTGCACGATGGCCCTCCTATGTCTGTGCGCGTGGGCCCGGTCCGGCGAGGCTGACGAGTTCATCCGGAAGGCCCGGGCCGCCCTGGACAAACACGATGCCGACGCCGCCGTGGCTGCCGCGCAAAAGGCCGTCGAGCTCGCCCCGAAAAGCCCGGAGGCCGTATTCACTCGCGGGGACGCCTACGCCGCGCAGCGGAAGCACGCGGAAGCCATCCGCGACTACGAGGCCGCCCTCGCCCTGGACAAGTCCTACCTCATCGCCCTCGACCGGCGTGGCGCGGAGCGGTTCAAGCTCGGCCAGATCGCCGAGTCGATCGAGGACTTCAACACCTACCTGAAGGCGTTCCCGAAGGAGGAGCCGGGCCACTGGCGGCGGGGTATCTCGTTCTACTACGCCGGCAAGTACGCCGAGGGCGCCAAGCAGTTCTACGACGGCCGCACAGTCTTCGGGGACGACGTCGAGAACGCCTTCTGGCACTACCTCTGTAATTCGCGGAAGGACGGAGTCGAAAAGGCCCGGAAGCAGATCCTCACCCTCGAAAAGGATGACCGGCGGGTGCCGATGATGCGCGTCCACGATCTGATCCGCGGTAAGGCGAAGCCCCAAGACGTGATCGAAACGGCCGAATCCGCCAAACTCGAAGGCGGAAAGAAGACCGAGGCCCTCTTCTACGCCAACCTCTACGTCGCCCTCAACTACGAGGCGGAGGGGGATGCCGCGAAGGCCCAGGAACACATGGCCCGGGCCGTCGAAAAGTACCCAATCGGCCACTACATGTGGGACGTCGCCAACGTCCACTTGAAGCTCATGAAGAAACAGTAGTCCAGTGGAAGCTCATGAAGAAGCAGTGAACGCTTCGTGAACGCGGCGCGAGGAGCCAACGTTTTTCTTACCTTTTTTCCTGTGCAGCTGGCACTGGACTTGACGTAACCCTTAATGCGAATCATGATTCAATGAATGTTGATCTTTCTGACGGAGGCACGTCGCGACCGATGGCGCAAGTGTTGCGGCAGGCGGCCGTAATCCCGGTGGCGGACGGACGGGTGTGCATGGTCACATCCAGCAGTGGTCGCCGCTGGGTCATCCCGAAGGGAATGATCGACCCCGGACATACGGCCGGAGAGGCCGCCCTGCTCGAGGCCTGGGAGGAGGCCGGGCTGGTCGGGACCCTGACCCCGGAGCCGGTCGGCAGCTATGTCTACGCGAAGTACGGCCGCGACCACCACGTGCTCGTATTCCTCATGCAGGTGTCCGAAGAATCCGAGGATTGGCCGGAGCGGGACGTGCGCAAGCGCGAATGGGTGGACCCGCTCGAGGCCGCCGACCGCGTCGAGGAGCCCGGGCTACGCGACATCATCAACTCCGTTTGCCAGAGCCCCGCGGAAATGCAAAATGCGAAATGAATAGAGGCAAAAGGGAAGACAGCAAGGGTATCTTCCCTTTTGCCTCTATACATTTCGCATTTTGCCTTGTTCTCAACCCGGCACGACCATTCGCTTCAAGAACGCGACCCCGCGCTCGATGTCCTTGAGCCGATCGGGCCCCGTCTCCCGCTCGATCGTCAGCCACCCGCGATACTCGACCGCGGTCAACGACGCGACGTAGCTCAGCCAGTCGATATCCCCGGCCCCCAGGGGGACTTCCTGCGCCCCGCGGCTGACGGACGAGCGCCGGGCGTCGCGGGCGTGGGTGTGAGCGATGTACCGGTGAAGCGGGATGACGCCCTTCGCGGGGTCGAACCCGTTTACAAGCAAGTTTGCCGGGTCGTAGTTCACCTTCAAGCTGCCGACGTCAAAGGTGTCGAGGTAATCCCGGACCGCCTCGGGTGGATCGAGGCCGATCTCCAGGGCGAGGTTCGCCCCGACGCGGTCCCCGTGCCGGCCCAGGGCCGTCAGCGCCTCGCGCATTACATTCGCTCGCTCGACTTCGTTCTCCCCGGGCAACTTCGGGCATTCGACGATGGCCACGCGCGGGCCGAGCTCAAATGCCAGCGAGAGTACCTTCCGGGCGTGGTCGATCCGGGCCTGCTGGTTCTCGGCCGTGTCGAGCCCGCGGCGGAACGGGCAGTAGAGGGCGGTGAGTTCCTGGTTGTAGGTGCGCAGCAGGTTGCGCAGCTCGCGGCGGCCGGTCTCGGTGAGCCGATCCGGGCTCAACTCGCCCGTGGCATTCACCTGCACGCCGCCGACCCCCATCCGGGCCGCCAGCGGCAACCCCTGGCGGAGAGGCACGCCCATCGACTCGAGCACGACGCCGATCTTCATCGCAGGATCCCCACCCGCAGTACCAATTTCCAAGTCTCAACTTGAAACTTGGAACTTGAAACTACTCCTCCCGTCGCGTCATCATTCGCCACCACACCCGCAGGCTCGGCCCCTCGTCGCCGCGGAATAATACCGCCTCCCGTCGGAACTGCCACGCCGCCCACGACAGCGCTAACGCCACGCAGGTCATGAGTGACCCCACGCCGAGCAGCCAGCTCCACACCGTCACCGGCTCGCCTGAGACCGCGATCTGGTTCTGCAATATGAGCGACAGCCCCGAAACGGGTACGGCGCTCAGGAGCGGTGTCAACTTCAAGCCCGGGGTCAGCGCGAACATGCTCAGTGGCAGGGTCAGAAGCATGAGCGGCAGCAGGTAGTACTGCCCCTCCTTGGTCGATCGGGCGAAGGCCCCCAGGCCGATCGCCAGCGAGCTGAACAGGGCGGCCATTGGGATCGCCAACAGGGCCGCCCACGCGAGCCCGGCGAACGAAATGATCGGCGTCGACAAGAATGCCCCGAGCAGGAGCGCACCGGCCGCCATCCACATGAGGTTCCACAGTGACGACGCGTAACTGAACGCGAACACCGCGACGAACTTCCCGGCCACGATCTCCCGCCGCCCGGCCGGGCAGATGAGCAGTGTCTCCATCGTGCCCCGCTCCTTCTCGCCCGCGGTCAAGTCGATCGCCGGGTGCAGGGCGCCGGCCATGGTCCACATGACCAGGAGGAACGGCAGAAACTTCACGAGTATGTCCCGGAGCTCGTCGGCGGTGCGGGTCTCGACCGGCTTAGCCTCATCCGGGTCGATGATCGCGACCGGCTCGTCGAAATCGGCTGGCAGCCCGCGGCGGGCGAAGCGCACCTCCTTGACCCGGGCCCGCCACCGCTCGAGCACCGCCCCGACTCGCTCGACTGCTAGTTTCGATGTCTGGTCGCCGTCGCGACCCAGGATGCGGACGGCCGGTTTGGTCCCCTTCTCGACACCGGCGAAGACGTCCGGCGGGATGACGACGATGGCGTCCACCTCGCGGTTGCGAAGCGGGCCCTCGTCCGCCGACGGCAGCGGCTTTACGACGAGCGTGCCCGCGGCCGCGTCCGACCGCAGGAGTTTCCGGGCGAAGTGGCCGTCCACCAAGAGCGGCGGGTCGTCCCACCGTCGCTCGGCCTCGACGGCCAGGGCCCCGCCGGCCAGGACCGCCTCGGGGTGCTCGATCGGCTCCGGCAAGTGTTCCATGCCGACGACGCCGATGGGAGTTTTCTGATCGATCAGGGTGAAGGCGAACGCGAGCCCGACGACGACGAACGCCGGGTAAAGAATGGCGGGCAGGCCGAGGACGATGAGGAGGGTGCGGCGATCGCGGAGCAGGTCCCGGATCTCGCGGGCAGCTATCAGTCGTACAATCGATCGGCGCATACCCCCAGTTTACCGGCTACGCCGGCACCGGGATGCGCACCAGCCCGCCATCGTCGAGCACGACCAGCACCTCGTTGGTCCGTCGGCTCGGGAAGCAGGCCACCGCCCGGGCCGGGACCGGGATCTCGACACCCGCGGCCCACTCCTCGAACCGCTGGGACCGGGCCCGCAGCCACATGACCCGGTTCGTCGCCGTCACCCCGATCACCTGCCCGGGGCGCCAAATGGCAACGGCCCGGAACCCGCCCAGCACGACATGGGCGAGTGTCCGGACTCCGATCTCGCCGGTCAGGTCGCAAGCCACCTCGCTCCAGTAGAGCGTGGCGTTGTCGAACAGCCCCGCCAGGTCGACGTGGTGCGCCGAGGAAATCAACCAGGCGACCGGCGGGGTGTAGAGGGTCGAGCCGGGGGCCGGGTCCGGCATCCACCCGAGGGTCGTCCGCCTCTCCTCCCACGCCACCGAGCCGCCCTGGAAGCTCAGAATGGTATCGCCGGAGGGGCGCACGATCCACAGCCGCAGGTGCGTCGTCGGCGGGAACGGCGAAGCCGGCCCGGGGTTCGGATAGGGAACGAGTCCCGGCAGCTTGTACCAGGCGATCGCGTCAATCGCGCTGACGCCCACCGCCTTGGCGCCGTCCACGCGATCGACCAATGGGAGCAGCCCGAGGAGCGGCCCGCACTCGTGCCAGACCACGGTGCGGGCCCGGTGGCGGAATCCCGAGCCTTCGCGGACATTGTGCTCCAGGACGTAAGCCGGCAGCGGCGCGTCGGTCCCCGATTCGTGGAGGGCGGCCACCGCCACGCCGGTCGAGTCGGTCGCCAATCCGATCGCCCGCCTGCCGACGTCCTCGCGAACCTCCCGAAACTCGCCCGTCCACGAGTCAAAGTGGACGACGGCGCCCCCGCGGAACCCGAGGAACAGGTCGCCCGTGTCCGGGGCGACGACCGCGGCCGTCACGGTGTCGTTGCGGGCGCGCAGGAACGTCATGCCCCGCGACGGCCGCGGCTCGTCCCGGGTGCGCCGCTTCACGGCCGCGCGAACGGCGAATTCCGCGTCCGACAGGACCGGCGGCGACCACCGACGCGACGGGCCGAACAGGTCGGCCACCGCGGTCCCCGGGCTCGACTCGGTCTTGGCGTAGTTCCGGAGCTGGCCCGCGAGCCCGAGCCGGCAGCGGTCGCGCAGCTCCGACCGGTCAGCCTGGAATGACGCGAGGTCGCCGCACTCGAGGGCCTTGTTAAAAAACTGACCCGCGTCGTGGAACCGGGCCGGCTCCTTGAGCCAGTCCTCCGCCTCCGCGAACACCTGCCAGAACGCGTCGTGCGCCTCCGCGAGCGCGTGGAGCTTGATCAGCCGCTCGGCGCAGGGTAGGGCATTCTGAGCGTTGACCAGCGAGTCCCGCCGGTGGTCCCAGCCGAGCTCGAAATAGGGGATGGCGAGGTCCGGGCGCCCGGACTTCTTCAACAGGATGTCGCCGGCCTCCACGAAGTCGCGACGCTGATCGATCACCCGGCGAGCCGCCCGGTGGTACTCTTCGACGGCTTCCTCCTCGTTGCCGACGCGGCGCAGCAAGTCGCCGGCCTCGATGTGCATCCACGACAGGCGGTACAGGCGCAGGGCCTCGTCGTGCTCCCCGGCCTGTTCAAACTCCCGGGCGGCCCGGTCGAGCTGTTTCACCTTGTCGCGGAACAGAATGCCTGCCTCGCGGTGCATGCCGCCGCGAGAGAGCACCTCGGCCGCGGCCCGGAAGTCGGCGAGGAGTTTCGCGTAGATGACGGCGGCCCGGCGGAAGTCGCCGCGATCGGCCGCCTCCCGGGCGGCCCGGTGGTATTCGAGGATGAGGTTTCGCCACGTTTCCGGGTTGCTTACCCAGATGGATGCGGCGCCACCGTGACCGAACAGCCCACCGAGTGACCACGACAGGTTCTGGGCCGGAAGCCTGTCGCTGGCGTAGACCTGGCTCCCACGGCCGAATTCTTGGCCGATCGGGATGGCATGCCGCAACGCGTCGTCGGTGTTTCCTTCGCGGAATTTCTTGAGAAGCCGTTGCAGTGCCGCCTCCTGCTTGCCGAGCAACTCCTCGGTCAGTCGCGGGGCGGCCGCGGCCGCAAGCCCGGCCAACTTGCCGCCGAGCCCGGCCAGTCCTTTACTCCCAAACAACCTGCCCAGGGCCGAGAGTCCCTTGCCGAACCCGAGCGACGCCCGCCCGAGGGCCCGTCGCCCGAGGCCGACCTGCGGGACTTTCGGCGTCTCGGTGCCGATGCCCTCGGCACCCGGCTGGAGCAGATCATCGGCGGGCATTTCGGGCAAGATCCGCGTGATCGAGCTAAGCTGGTCGGCCGGTGGGTTGCCCGCGGGAAACGGCTCCCATCCCTCGCGGCGCGGGGTTGGGACCGAAAGGAACGAAGCCGGCTTGAGCGGCCGGTCGGCATCGAACACGAGCGGCTCGCGGCCGGGGAGGAAGACGAGCCCGCGGCGGGCGGTCAGGTCCACCGCCTCGGCCGGCAACAAGGCCGGGACGAGATCCGCGTCCACCGGCAGATACAGGTTCTCGGATAGTCGCCGCAGGCGCGTGGCGTTCGGGATGCCGGCTGGCACCCCGTCGGCGACGACCAGGAACCCGCCGGTCACCAGAAAGACGAGCGGATCGGTCAGGCGGGCGCAGGCAGCGAGGAGGACATGCGGATCGCTCGTCGATACGAGCAGGGCGGTGCCGGGCGCCGGGTCCGGACGGCGGCGGAGGCGGAAGTTGACGTGGACGGGCATCGGTTTAGCCTAGCGGCGCGGGCCGGCACACTTCAAGGCAACGCGGTGGCTTCACTCTCCGATGTCCCACACCGCGACCACCTGATCGTCCCCGCCCGTTGCGACCGTGAGTCCATCCGGGGACATGGCCAAACAGGTCACCCACCGCTGGTGCCACTCGTACACCTGCATCTGCCGCCCGGTGGCGACGTCCCAGACTCGGGCTGTGCGATCGGCGCCAGCAGTGACCAACTGACGGCCGTCTGGGGTGAACGCGAGGCCGTAAACGATCGAGTTGTGCCCCTTGAGCGCCCGCGGCCGGTTCGGGTCTGCCACTGGCCACAGCAGCACCCGCCCTCGCGTATCGCCCGGCGCGAGCAGGGAGCTGTCGGCCGAGAAGGCGAGGGAGTACACGGCGCCGTCGTCGCTCGTTAACGAGTGCGATGGTTTGGCGGTATGCGAGTTGATGAGTTGCACTTTGTACGTGTGCGACAGCCCGACCGCGAGCCAGCCGCCATTCGCCGACAGGGCCATTGCGGACAGAGGATGATCGGTCACACCGGGAAACCACTGTCGCTGCGGATTGCTCAGCTGCCACACGCAGACGTCCCGGTCCCACCCGGTGGTGTAGACTCGTTCGCCGTCCGGGTGGGCAACAACAGCCCGCACTCCGCCCGCGTGAGCCGGCCATTCCCACCGGGGGTACCGCCGATTCGGGGTAAGCGCCATCAACCTCCCGTCCCCAAGCCCGGCGATCACCAGGGCGCCGTCCGGGGTGAAAGTCACAGCCTCAACGCTCGGGGACAGCTTCAACCAGGTCCGGGCCTCCTTCCGTTTCGACAGGTCCCAGACGCGCAGTGTGCTGTCGTCCCCGCCGGACGCGAGCCGCGTACCATCCGGCGAATTGGCGACGCAGCGCACCGCGGCGGTGTGGCCGGCCAAGGTCAACATTCCCGCGCTCCGCTACTCGCCCTCGGACCGCTCCCCGAATTCCCGGGTCACGCCGTCAAGCCCCAGCCAATGCTCCTCGTGCGACGCGCAATCCCAATGCTCGGCCGGCTGCAGGTAGTTCGTGTCCGCGAAGCGGAGGTTCGGGAGGTGAGCCTGCTTGAGGTTGGTGCGAATGTTCGGCTTCAATTGATCGACGTGCACGGGCACCCCCGGCACGCGTTTGCGGCCGTACGGCCCGGACACCCAGTTCTCGCACAGGTGGCCGTACTCGTACAGCCCGTGCCGGGCAAGGAAGGAGTTTTCGCTTTCGTCGAAGTGATAGTCCCACCCGACGAGAGCGCCGGAATCGGTCAGCCGGCGGAACAGCTCGGCTGTCACGCGGCGGACCGTGACCGCGTATCCCTCGGTCGCCCGCACGGCTGTCGCGCGGCCCGCTTCGATATCGCTCTGGACCGGGCCCAGGTGGGACAAAAACAAGAGGGTCGAATAGTCCCGCAGGTCGAGGGGCATCGACGGCTGCCCGGGCAGCACCCGGCCACGAGGGTCATAGAGAATGTCGGTGGTGGGCAGGTCGCGGATGAGAATCCCCTGCAGCTCGAACGCCTCTTCCCCGGTGTAGCCGACACGGGGCATCGCCCCGGCCTCGCCGGTGTAGAAGTAGGCGACGAACCCATCGCGATCCACGGCGAACCAGGCGGAGTCCATCGAGTGGGCGGCCGGGAAGTCCTCGCGCGGCATGCGGCGTTCCTCGAATGTTCGCGTTTCCCATGAGAGTACGCTCGTCGAACGGATTGGACGAGCGTCCGGTCAGTCCTCTCCCGGGTACGGGTACTCCATGTGCCGGGCCGTGGCCCGGGCCACGGCTTCGCCGAACGCGTCCGCCACAACCAGGAGCGCCAGGTCGATGCCCGCGGAAATCCCCGCCGACGTCCAGACGTTGCCGTCCCGTGTAACTCGAGCATTGGCATCGACAGTCAAGTCCGGGTGTGTGTCGCGGAGCCGGTCCAGGGACTTCCAGTGCGTCGTGACCTTTCGCCCGGTCACGAGCCCGGCCCTGGCGAGGAGGAACACGCCGGTACAGACGGACGTGACCCACCGGGCCTGAGAAGCCGCCCGGGCGATCCAAGCAATGAGTGTGGAGTTTTCCACTTCGCTCCGCGTGCCCCAGCCTCCAGGGACGACCAGCGCGTCGAGTGGCGGGCAGGTGTCGAAGGTGTGGTCCGGCACGACCCGGAGCCCGCCCGTCGCGCGCACCGGCTGGTCCCGCTCCGCGACGGTCATCGGCTCGAACGGCGACGGCTCTTCGCGGCGCCGCGACTCGTCGAGCCGGGTGACGCTGAACACCTCGAACGGCCCGGCGAAGTCGAGCACCTCGACGTCCGGGAACAGCAGAATGCCGACGCGCAGGCGGTCCATACGTCCGCTCCGTAAAGTGAGCCCGGGAGGCCGACCATGACGATCCTACTCGGCAGCGGCGGGTTGCGCATCCCGGACCGGGTCGCGGTCTGGGCGGAGCAGGTGCGGGCCACGCTGTCCGGCGTCGGGCGTGTGCTGTTCATCCCGTACGCCCTGGCCGACCACGAGGGCTACCTTCGCAGTGTCATCGATCGCGGATTTAACGCGGGATATGCGCTCGATGGGCTACACCGATTCGTGGACCCAGTCGCGGCCGTGCGTGAGGCGGAGGCGATCTTCGTCGGCGGGGGCAACACGTTCCGCCTTCTGTCCGCCCTCTACAGGGTCAACCTGATCGAGCTCATTCGCGACCGGGTTCGGGCAGGGATGCCGTATCTCGGGATCAGCGCCGGGACGAACGTCGCTTGTCCAACCATCCGCACCACAAACGATATGCCGATCGTACAGCCGCCACGCCTCGACGCGCTCGGCCTGGTGCCGTTTCAGATCAATCCGCACTACTACACGGGGGCAAACTACGTCCGGCAGGGTGACGAGTTCATCGAGCACTTCGGCGAAACACGCGACGACCGGCTGCGCGAGTTCCACGAGGAGAACGAGACGCCGGTGGTCGGGTTGTGGGAGGGCGGCCTGTTGCGCGTCGACGGCGGGCGGGTGGACCTGATTGGCGCATCGGCCCGCGTCTTCCGCCGCGGACGGCCGTCCGAAAATGTGGAAGCCGGGACGGACCTGAGACCATTGTTAGGACCGGCGAGCGCAGCCTGATCCCCGCCAAATCCGTAAGAGGGACGATGGAACCCGTCGATGCGTCGCCTCCTGATCCTCCTCGCCGCCGTTCTCCTCGCCGCCCTGGTCCTCCAGGCGGGGCTGCTCGCGTTTGCCATGTACGTGCTGATCGGCCTTTTGCTCCTCAGCCGTTCGCTGGCGAAGAAGTGGGTCGGATCGCTCGAGGCGAAGCGCGAGTGCGCGGTCTCCGGCCCGGTCGAGGTCGGGGCGACCGTCGAGATGAAGCTCCGCGTCGCCAACATCGGGCGGACGCTCGTTGCCTGGGTTCTCATCGAGGACTTGTTTCCCGATCACTACCTCCGCCAAAAGCCGCCGCGGGTCCGCATCACGGGCCGGCGGATGAAGCTCTGCTCCATCCGCGGCGGGCACGCGGCCGTCCTCAAGTACGAGATCGAGTGCGACACCCGCGGCTACTACCAGGTCGGCCCGACCCTGCTCGAAACCGGTGACCTGTTCGGCCTGCACCGCCGGCACCGGATCGTCGCCAAGCCGTTCTTCCTGATGGTCTTGCCCAGGGTGATCCCGCTGCCGAAGTACGATTTCGCGTCGCAGCGGCCGATCGGGGAGATCAACACCGCCCACCGACTTTACGAGGACCCGACCCGCAACGCCGGCGTGCGACCATACCAGGTCGGCGACCCGCTGCAACGCGTCCACTGGCGGGCGACCGCGCGCACCGGGGAGATTCAGTGCAAGGTCTTTGACCCGACCACGCTCGCCGGGGCGAGCATCCTGGTCGATTTTCACCAGGGCGGCTACTCCTCGCGGGCGGAGCCGTTCAAGTCCAACCTGGTCGTCACCACGGCCTGCTCGATCGCCTACGCAGTCACGATGCTCAACCAGCAAATCGGCCTGGCGAGCAACGGCCGCGACGCCGCCGACCTGTACCGGTTTCAGGTCCAGGTGCAGCAGGGCCCGGATGACGAGGTCGCAGGGTACGAGACACGCGACGAGGCCCGCCGCGAAGGCGAAGCCGACGAGGAAAGCAACCGACTCCGCCCCGTCGTCGTGCCGACGCGGCGCGGGATCGAGCAATTCCAACAAGTCCGCGAGGCGCTGGCCCGACTGGAGTTCACCGACGGCCTGTCGTTCGCCCGGATGGTCCTCGAGGTCACCCCGCGCCTGCCGCGCGACGCGACGGTGATCGCCATCCTCCCGGGAGTCCCCATCGAGACGTCAACGGCCCTCGGCAACCTGCGGCGTCAAGGGTTCGCGGTGTCGGCCCTGCTGATCGGTTTGACGACGGATGAACTATTGATGGGACACGGCCGACTGCTGGCCGAGGGCATCCGCGACGTCCGGCACGTGAACACCGAGGAGGAGCTGGCCCTTCTCGGCGACCAGGCCCCGGCATCGGGGGTCAACCCATACAAGCTGGCGGTCACGCTGGCCTGACTAATTCGTCATAGCCCGATTTGCTTCAACACGTCGCCATCCTTGTCCACGAGGGGCAAGTTCGGCGGCAGCGCCTCGATGTACTTCTGCGCGGCGCCCGTGTTGAATACGACGACCTCTTCGTCCGGTTTGATCCACCCCTCGCCGACCAGCCGCTCCAGCACGTCGAAACAGACCGCGGTCTCCGGGCAGACGCTGATTCCCTCGGCGCTGCCGGCCCGGACCATCCACTCGCCGATCGCGGCCTCGCGGCCGGCGACCGCCCGGCCGCCGCTGTCGCGAATCGCGTCGAGCATCATGAAATCGCCGACCGCCCCCGGCACGCGCAGCCCGCTCGCAACCGTTCGCGGGTTCGGGAACGGCTCCGCGAACCGCTCCCCGCGATCGAAGGCCCGCACAATCGGCGCGCACCCCTCGGCCTGACAGCTCACCAGCCGCGGCATCTTCGCGGACTTGAGCCAACCCAGCTCCGCAAGCTCGGCGAACGCCTTCCACATGCCGATGAGCCCGGTCCCACCGCCGGTCGGGTAGAGGATCACGTCCGGCAGCCGCCAGCCGAGTTGCTCGGCCAGCTCCAGGCCCATCGTCTTCTTCCCTTCGAGGCGGTATGGCTCCTTCAGAGTCGAGAGGTCGAACCACCCGGTGCGCTCTTTCAGTCCGCCGACGATCTTGCCGCAATCATTGATGAGGCCGTTCACGCGGAAGGCCTTCGCCCCGAGCTGCGCCGCCTCCATCTGGTTGACGCCCGGCGTATCGTCGGGCATGAACACGTAGACTTCCAGGCCCGCCCGCGCCCCGTACGCGGCCGCGGCCCCGCCGGCGTTCCCGGCTGTCGGTAGCGCCAGGCGCTTCACCCCGAGCCACTTTGCCATGCTAACGGCCGCGGTCATCCCGCGGGCCTTGAAGCTCCCCGTCGGGAGCTGCGCCTCGTCCTTGACGAGCAACCGCTTGAGCCCGAGCGCCGCCCCGAGCCGCGGGCACTCGACGAGGGGCGACATGCCCTCGCCGAGGGTCACCGGCTCGACGTCGAAGGGCAGCGGGAGCAATTCGCGGTAGCGCCACAGGCTTGGCGGGCGTCTTGCGATCTGGTCGGGCATGACCTCCCGACGGATCGCGGGCAGGTCGTACCGGACCCAGATGGGCCGGCCGTTGTGCATCCCGTGGAGTTGGCCGAACGGAAGCCGGGCGCCGTCGATGGCGCCTTCGAGGTGGGTGACGAAATGGGTCATGTCACGGCTAGTCCGCCGGCCTCTTGGCCTCGTCCTTCGGCGGGTCGGACGCGAGCGCGTACCCGTTGAGCACCTCCGCGGCGTACTTCTCGCCCGCCGCCTTCTCCGCGTTCGGGGTCGAGATCCGCGCCTTCAGCAGCCACCGGCCGTTCGGGTTCTCCACCTCGAAAATGTAGAGCATCCCGTCGAGCCGCCCGGCCCGCTCCTTGCCGCCGCCGATAGCGATCCGGTACACGTCGAATGGCCCGTGCCGGACCTTGACCGGGGTGGTTACCCGATCTTTGCCGTAGACCGCCTTCAACGTCTCGTACTCCTCGCCGTACTCCCCGCCGATGTCGATGTCGCGAGCCCACTCGGACAGCTTCTGCCCGGGGGTCATCGGCATCCAGTACAGCGTCGCGACTAGGCTGCGGCCGTCCTTCTCGGACCCCAGGACGGTACTCACCCGCGGGTCAACGCGCCGGGCCAGCCGTTGCGGCGGGATCTCCTCCCACCCCTTCGGGACGGTAAACGACACGCGGGCCAGCTCGTGCACGAAGACGTTGTCGGACACGCGCCGCAGGAGGGTCAGGTCGCGGCGGTCGTCGAATGGCCTGGTGAGCACTTCCTCCTTGACGTCCTTGGGGCCCTGGGCAGACGCGGCCGCCGGGCCGACGCACGCGGCGGCCAGCGGAATCAAGCAGAGTCGGCGGATGGACATGTCAATGCCCGGCGGGTTGAGCGGGTCAGCAATTCCGTGCCGCTATGGTTGTACCCGGGCCGGGGCGGGGTGTCGAGGCCGCCCTTACAATACCGGTGCATGACCCGGACCCGATTGCTCCTCGAAAGCCTCCGCTACCACGGCCGGGGAAACCTGGCGGTCGCCCTCGGGGCGGCGGTCGGGGCCGCGGTACTGGCCGGGGCCCTCCTCGTCGGCGACTCGCTCCGCGGCAGCCTCCGCGCACGGACCGAGCGACAGCTCAACGACACCGAACACGCTCTGACCGGGGGGCAATTCTTCCGCGAACGTCTCGCGGCCGAGCTGCCCGGCGGTGTTCGCCCGGTCATCCTCCTCCAGGGCACGGTCCGGGCCGACGGCCGGCGCGCCGGGCGGATCAACGTCCTCGGGGTGGACGCCCGGTACGGCCTCGGCGACCTGACCCCGACGGGCGACGGCGCCACCGTCTCGGATGCGCTGGCCAAGTCGCTCGACTTGAGGCCCGGGGCGTCACTCGCGGTCACGGTCCAGAAGTCATCGGCCATTCCGCGATCGTCGGCACTGGCCAAGCGCGACACCGTCGCCGCAACGCAAACACTCGCCCTGAGGGCGGAACACATTCTGCCACCGGGCCACGCCGCCGGCGAGTTCACGCTGTCGCCGAACCCGGCGACGCCGCTCAACCTGACGGTCCCGCTGGAGGCACTGCAAAAGGCCATCGACCAGCCCGGCCGCGTCAACACGCTCCTCTCTCCGGCACAGCCGTTGGCGCCTCTTCAGGAAGCATTGGAGCAGCACCTGACACTCGGCGACTGGGGGCTCAAGGTTCACGTCGCCCCGACGCGCCAGAAGTACATCAGCGTCGAGAGCCGGCGGCTGATCCTGGAGCCGGCCGCCGTGACCGCGGCGCTGAACACCGCCGAGCAGACCGGTTGCATGGCCGCCCGCACGTTCGTCTACCTCGCCAACGGCATCGCCGCCAACGGCGCGGAGATTCCCTACTCCGCCATCGCGGCCGTCGAGCCCGGGCACGGGGCCGAATTGAATCCCGTCGGCGAGCCGTTCGCGGACGACGAGATCGTTCTCGTCGATTGGAAGGACTCGCCGCTCAAGGTGAAGCCGGGCGACCAGGTCACGCTCACCTACTTCAAACCCGAAGTCGAAGGCCGCGTCGAGGAAGAATCGAAGACGTTTCGGTTGAAGGCGTTGGTCCCTCTGCAAGGATCAGCGGATGACCCGGACCTGGTGCCGGAGTTCCCGGGGATTACCGACCGGGCCGAAATCCGCAAGTGGGACCCGCCGTTCCCGTACGACAACACGCGCATCAAGCCGCGCGACGAGAAGTACTGGCGCGAGCACCGGACCACCCCCAAGGCCTACGTCACGCTCAACGTCGCGCGGCAAATCTGGGGCAGCCGGTTCGGCGACACGACGTCGGTCCGGTTGATTCCGAAAACCGGCGACGCGGCTTCGGCTCTCCCCCGGGTTCAGGAATCTCTCCTCAAGAACCTGGACGCCAAGCGCGGAGGGTTCGAGTTCGACCCGGTGCGGGAGCGCCTGCTCGCCGCGGGGCAGGGAAGTACCGACTTCGGCTTATTGTTCCTCGCATTCAGCTTCTTCCTGATTGTCGCGGCGCTCATGCTCGTCGGCCTGCTATTCCGGCTGAACCTGGAGCGCCGGGCCCGCGAGGTCGGGCTGCTGCGCGCGGCCGGCTATCCGCTCCGGACCGTGCGCCGGCAGCTCCTGGTCGAGGGGCTGATCGTGTCGGCCCTTGGCAGCGCCGTCGGACTCGCCGCCGCGATCGCGTTCGCCGCCGCGATGCTCGCGGTCCTGGCCGCCCTCTGGCCGACCCAGAGCGTCGGCTCGTTTCTGCGGCTCCACGTCACCTGGGCGAGCCTGGTTATCGGGTTTGGCGCGTCGGTGGTGATGAGCGAGCTCGCGGTCTGGTGGGCGGTCCGGGGGCTGAGCCGGATCGAGCCGTCGCAACTTCTCAAGGGCGTCAGCGGGGACGAATCGACGACGCTCGCGCCCTCGAAATGGGGCCCGCGAATTGCCGTCGTCGCGGCGGTTGCCGGCATCGCTCTCCTCGCCGCTGGGCCGTTCATGCCCGCCGGCGAACCGCAAGCCGGGACGTTCTTCGGCGGCGGGGCATTGCTCCTGGTCGCGGGCCTGGCACTGGTCTGGACCTGGCTCAGGCGCCCGCGACACGCGGTGGTCCACTCGCGAGACGCGCTCGGCGTCCGCAATGCGACCCGCAACCCGACCCGCAGTGTCCTCACGGCCGGCTTGCTGGCCGCGGCCGCGTTCCTGCTGGTAGCCGTCGAGTCATTCCGCCGCGAGCCGGATCGCGACTTCCGCGAGAAGACCGGCGGCAGTGGCGGATTCCCGCTGTTGGCCGAGAGCGATTCGCCCGTGTTCGTCCCCCTCAACGGCGAAACGATCCTCAACGAGATCGAAGATGCCCTTCAGAAGGACGTCCAAAACCGCAAGGTGTTGGAAGCGGGGCGGGAGCGGCTGGAAGCTGAGCGCAAGGCGAAAGTGGCCGAGATCACCCACGTGTTCCACTCGACGACCGTCTACCCGTTCCGGCTCCGTACCGGCGACGACGCGAGCTGCCTGAACCTCTATCAAGCCCTGCGGCCGCGTGTGCTGGGAGTCCCCGACACCATCATCGACCGCGGCGGATTCCAGTTCGCCTCCACGGAAGCCAGGTCCCCGGAGGAAAAGGCGAACCCGTGGCTATTGCTCCGACAATCCGACGACACGGTGCCGGCGTTCGTGGAGGAGAACACCGCGACCTGGCAGTTGAAGAAAGGCCTCGGCGACGTGATTGAGGTGCCGGACGAGGAGGGCCGGCCGGTGAGGCTGCGCATCGCCGGACTGCTGAAGGACAGCGTATTCCAAAGCGAGGTCCTCATCGGCAACGCGGCCTTCCGCAAGTCGTTCCCGCGAACGGAGGGGTTCTCCTACTTCCTGATCGACGTGTCCGCGGACACGGACATTGGGACGGTGCAGCGGGTCTACGAGGACAACCTGGCCGCGTACGGGGTCGAGGTCACAAAGACGTCCGATCGTGTTGCGTCGTACCTCGCGGTCCAGAACACGTACCTGAGCACGTTCCAGCTCCTCGGCGGGTTCGGGTTGTTGCTCGGGGTGCTGGGCCTCGCGGTGGTGTTATTGCGAAACGTGTGGGAGCGCCGCTCGGAGCTGGCGTTGTTGCGTGCAATGGGCTACCGGGCCATTTCGCTGAACCGCCTTGTATTCGTCGAGAACGCGGTGCTGTTGGTCCTGGGGCTCGGGGCCGGGGTCCTCGCGGCGCTGGTGGCGGTGGCCCCGCACCTGGCGGGCGGGGGACACGTGCCGTGGCTGCAGCTGTTGCTGATGTTGGGGGCGGTTTTGGTCGTCGGGTTGGTCGCGGCGGGTGCCGCCGTGGCCGCGTCGCGGCGGACGCCGATCCTGGAGGGGCTGCGGCAAGAGTGACCCGGCCTGGGAGTGTGGCCATCGTGGCGATCAAGATCGAGAGCACCAGATGATTCCAAGCGACCGCGACGTAATCTGGGGCGCTCTTCTTGCCATTGCGGCGTCGCTGGTCTTGGCCACCGCGTTTTGGCTTCTCGGTCTGCCGCGATTCGCGAGAACGGCGGGGCGCCGGGCCACTTTCAAAGTGGTGGCAGTTTCGCACGTGCTCGGCGCGTTTTGCATTGCCGCATTCTTCGCGGCGTTGATTGCGATCGTTGGCACCGCCAGCCTATTCGACTACCTCAAAGGCGCGGATCGGCCCTTCTTCTTGTCAGGCGTCGGCGGAGCTTATTTCGTGCTGTCAGCCCTTTGCGGGAACCTCTGGATCGTTCGACTCGGCAGACGGAGTCAAAAAGCGACAGACTGGGAGCGAATCGGAGGCGCAAGTCCCGTGTAGGCGCGGAGAAAGCAGCGACATGCCCACCCGGCGCGTGCCCGGGCGCCCCGCGGGCTGGCCCAACTTAGGTCGCCGCGATCAGATACCCATACGCCCGCACTCCCGACAGGAACCACGGCGCTGCCAACCGCCCGCCCGGGCCGGCGCTCATCGGTTCGATCTCCCGTACGCGGAACCCAGCCGCCGCGAGCGCCGCGACGAGCTCCCGGCGCGTGAAATGGTGCAGCGTCAACTCCGCCCCGCCACGATACTGAGGCATGGTACGATCGCCCTTCTCCGGGCCGCGCTTCCCCAGCCCCCGGCCGAACCGGTACCGGGCGTTGTGTGCGTGTACGACAAACACCCCGCCCGGCTTCAGAATTCGCCGCACGTGGCCCAGAAACCGCGCCCGATTCTCGGCCCCGCGAATCATCCCAAGCGTGCAGAACAGGCACGCGGCGTAGTCGAAGCTCGCGGCCGGGAGCGGATCCAGCTCGACGAGGTTTGCCTTCAACGTTTCGATCGACAGACCAGCCGCGGCCGCCTTCTCGTGCAAGACTGCGAGCATCGGCTCGGATAGATCGACGCCGAGACACAAATCCCCGCGCGCCGCGAAATGAATCGCCAGGCGCCCGGTCCCGCAGCCGAGGTCGATGAGCCGCCCGGGGGTGGGGAAATGCTCCTCGGCGAAGCGCACATCGGCTTCCAGTAGCGGCGTCCCGGCCAGGGCGCCGTCGTACTCCCGCGCCACCCGCTCGCTCGAGACGTAGTCCCAAAGCCCGCGATCGGTGCCGGGGGGGAGTTGCCAGTCGGGGGTCATGCGGGACAGATGACAGGGGACAGAGAACAAAGAAGAGTAGGAGTAGGAGTAGGAGTAAGAGTAGGAAGAAGAGTAAGAGCAGGAGCAAGAGCAGGATTAGGACTGGATACGGCGGCGGCAGGTACTCGTAATCTTGCTCCTGCTCTTGCACTTAATCCTCTTCCTACTCTTACTCTTACTCCTACTCCTACTGGTCTTCTCTTGCATTCTGACTCCCGACTCCCCATGCAATCGCACATCCGAATCAAAGACGTCCACCTCTCCCATGAGGATTTCCTGTACCGTACGCCCATCAAGTTCGGCGGGGTCGCGGTCGATCGCGTCACGATCGCCAACGTGGACATGGATGTCGAAACGCGGGCCGGAACGGTCGCTCGTGGATTCGGGTCGATGCCAATCGGGAACGTCTGGGCTTACCCGTCCAGGTCAATGACCTACGACCAAACTCTCGCGGCCATGCGGGCCGTCACCGAGCGGGTCGCGACCGTCTATGCCCGGTACCGCGAGTTCGGCCACCCGATCGACATCACTTATGCCCTCGAACACCAGTACCTCAAGGAAGCCGATGACGTGGGAAAGCGGTTGGGCGTCGCCGACCCGATCCCGGTGCTGGCAACGCTCGTGTGCGCCAGCCCGTTCGACGCGGCCCTGCATGACGCGTTCGGCAAGGCGCAGGGGCTCAACTGCTACTCCACCTACGGCCCGGAGTTTATGGCCAATGACCTCGGCCACTACCTGGGCCCGGAGTTCGCCGGCCGCCGGCTGCACGAGTTCGTCTCGACGAAGGCGAAGCCGCGGATGCCGCTCTACCACCTGGTCGGGGCCCTCGACCCGCTCACGGCCGCGGACGTCAAGCAGCCAGTGGGCGACGGTCTGCCGGAAACGCTCGCGGACTGGATCCCGTTCAACGGACTGACACATTTGAAGATCAAGTTGAACGGCGACGACCTCGGCTGGGACGTTGAGCGCGTGGTCGGCGTGAATCGCGTCGCGGAGGAGCAGCAGGCGAAGCGAAGCGTAACGATCTGGTTCTACTCGCTCGACTTCAACGAGCGCTGCCCGAACGTGGCGTACCTTCTGGAATTCCTGCAACGCGTGGCGGAGCGCACCCCACGCGGCTTCGATCGCATCCAGTACATCGAGCAGCCGACGCGGCGCGACTTGAAGGCCGACCGGGCCAACGTCATGCACGAGGCGGCCAGGCTCCGGCCGATCGTGATCGATGAGTCGCTAATCGACCTCGAGAGCCTAAGGCTGGCGAAGGAGATGGGGTACACCGGGGCCGCCTTGAAGGCGTGCAAGGGTCAGACGCAGTCGCTCCTCATGGCGGCCGCGGCCAAGTCGGACGGGATGTTTCTGTGCGTGCAGGACTTGTCATGTCCGGGTGCGTCCCTGATTCACTCCGCCGGCCTGGCGGCTCATGTCCCGGGAATCGTTGCCATCGAGTCGAATTCGCGGCAATACTGCCCGGTGGCCAACTCCCCCTGGGAGCCGCGGTTCCCCGGCATGTTCCGGATTACGGAGGGAACAATGGAGACGGCGCTGCTTGACGGTCCGGGATTGGGAGCAGTTCCCATTTCCAAGAATTGATGGTGCCGTGCGCGCCGCCCCATCCGACCAGAGACCAGGTGCGGCGGAGCCGTCCACGGAGCTTCGGTCCGCGGGCCGGAGTGTCCGATCCCTTTCGCCCATTGTCCAATTCTTGACCCCCGGAAAGTGCGCGGAATTCCTCAGGCCGCCACTCGGTGTGCATGTGTGGCGGCCTGAGGCGCCCTGACGGGCCACCTGTGCCGGTAAGCACTTGCGCCCATTCGGCCGGACACCAGAACGTCGCAATTGGCGGCCTGAGAATTGGCCGCCCGGAAGGGGCCGAGATTTCACGCCCGATCGAAGGCGAGAGAGGCCATCCAATCGCCCGGCGGCACACGGGTTGGGGTTGGGCTGAAGACCCGGCTTCAGAGCGCGCTTCGGGTTTCAGTTGCGGGTTCGCCCGACGAGCCGGCGAGGGACTGCCGCGCTTCCCCGTTGGGGTGTCCGTTACCGATCGTGCAAGCCGCCGACCCCGCTCCAGGCGCCGGTGACGATCATCAGAAGGCCAATGAAGGCGATGAGAGCCGGCCGCCAGACGAGCTCCGGGTTCGCGTACAGGTAGAAGAGTCGGTACCAGCCGGACAAAAGTGAGAGGATCCCCGCGGTCCGGTCCTCCTGGAAGATGGACAGGTAAAGCCAGACCTGGCTGAAGATGCACACCGCGAACCCACACAGGACCAGGACAAAGCCGATCGGCGGCCAGTGACTCGCCGCGAACCCGAGCGCGACCCACAGAAACACACACGCGGCCAGGGCCCACGGGAACGGGTCGTAGCCGAAGAAGCGGCGCAGGGCCGACTCGTCGTAGCGACTGATCGGGCGGTCGGTGCCCGCGCCGGGCATCTTCCGGTAGCGGCGGCGGGGCGGGGGCTCGTCCGAGAGCCGGTAGGTGCCGGGCTTGTCGCGGTCGGGCATCGGTCGCTCCGGTCAGATGGTGCCGAATTGGCGGTCCCCGGCGTCGCCGAGCCCGGGGACGATGTACGCCTGGTCGTTCAAGTGCGAGTCGAGGGCGGCCAGGTACAGTGGGATGTCCGGGTGGTCGTTCTGCATCACCGTCACCCCTTCGGGGGCGGCGATCAGGCCGACGTACTTGATCGCCTTCAGGCCCCAGTTCTTGAGGATGGCCGCGGCCGCCGACGCGGAGCCGCCGGTCGCGAGCATCGGGTCCACGATGATGCCGATGTCGATGTTCGGCTGCGGCGGGAGCTTGTTGTAATACGTGATCGGCTGGTGGGTGGTGTCGTCGCGGAACAGCCCCAGGTGCCAGACGACCGCCTTGGGCAGCACGCGGAGCATGGCCTCGGCCATCCCCAGGCCGGCCCGGAGGATGGGCACGATCCCGACCCGCTGCCAGATCACCTGCGAATGACAGTCGGCGAGCGGCGTCCGGACGGTGACCGAGGTCAGGGCGAGGTCGGCGGTGGCCTCGTAGAAGAGGAACTGGGCCAGCTCGCCGACGAGCTCGCGGAACTCCTTCGGTCCCGTGGCGGCGTCGCGCAAAAGCGCGACCTTGTGCTTGACCAGCGGGTGCCGGGAGACGTGGACCATGCGAGTCAGTGGGAATAGGGTTTGGCGGGCCGCCCAGCGGCGATCATCAGTATACCGGCGCGGCGGCTAGCGATCCTTGACGCAGCGGAAACCGGTGTGGCTGGCGGCGTCGTTCGGCGGGTTGTTGTCGCGGGCGGCCGGCAGGTACCGGCGGCAGTAGTCGTCCGCACACAGGTACGACCCGCCGCGGCGGACCTTGGCCGGCAAGTAGGTATCGCGGCCCGGGTCGCCGGCCTCCGGGCCCTTCGGGTTGTTCTTTGGGCTGCCCGGGTAATAGCTCGCCGAG
>DATFWZ010000247.1:0-3470 GCA_035258765.1 Gemmataceae bacterium | reverse complement strand
CACCTCGGGGACATACTCCGCGTACGTGACCTTTCCGCCCTTATCGACGACGAACACCGCCCGGGTGAGCAGCGGAACCGCCAGCCCCTCCAATTGCACGCCGTAGTTCTCGCCGAACGAGTGATTGTGCGTGTCCGAGAGGGTCTCCAATTTGGAAATGCCGTTGTCGGAGCAAAAGCGCTTCTGGGCGAACGGGGAGTCGAGGCTCACGGTGTACGTGGCCACCTTGTCGCCGAGCTCGGCAAGGCCCTTGTCAAAAGTACGGGTCTGAATGCTGCAGACGGCGGTGTCCAGGGATGGAACCACGCTGAACATGCGGGCCTTCGCGGGCGTGTCGGCGAGCGTCACCGTTGTGGTCGGGCCGTTGGCGACCTTGAAGTCCGGGGCCTTGTCGCCAGCCTTGATCTGCGGGCCGAGCAGGGTCATCGGGGTGCCCTTGAACGTGACGGCGGCGGTGCGCTTTTGCATGGCGTCTCCTCGGGTGTGAACGACACGGGCGAAGGGGCGCCGGCCCCCCGGTTCTGTATATGGGTCGCGACCGGCTAATTGACGCTGAAGTCCGGCGGGAACCGCTTGCCCTTGCCGGCCCCGACCGGCTTGGCGATCTGGCTTTCGACCGCGGTTTGAAAGGCTTCCATCAGGTGTCGGGCGCGGTCGGCGACGGCGGTCACCTCCAACAGGTCTTGCTTCGACTCAGGCGGGATCGGCAGCGCGAAGGTGAGGACGTCGCACAAGTGCCCGAGCGGCAGCTCGCCCTTGAACAGGGCCTGGAGCTGATCGCGGACCTGGCCATCACTGAATCGCGGGAGCATCAGGTCGGCGAGCGCCGTCCGCAGGCCCATTAGCTCGTCGACGTCGTCCGGGGTGTCTTCGGGCAGGACGTCCACCGTCGCGATGCGGTACGGTTTGTCGGTCACCCGTTCCTGTCGGATGCGGATGCGGGCCAATCCGCGGAGGAGCAGGTTGTACCGGCCGTCCGCGAGGAGCTGGTCGGCCACGATACGGCCGAGGCAACCGACCGGGTAGATGGCCGGCCGGTTGTCGTAGTTGTCCTCCCAGCCCGGGCGGAGCAGGACGAGCGCGATGAGCCGGTCGTCGGCCAGGGCGTCGGCGGTCATCTGGCGGTATCGCGGCTCGAAGATGTGCAGGGGCTGGACCGCGTGGGGAAAGAAGACCAGGCCGGGCAACGGGAATATCCGCGCCACGCCGGAGAACTCCTGTAGTGCCGCCTGGTCCTCGTTCATCTCGGTTCCAGGTTCCAAGTTCGAAGTTCACTTCAACCTTGCAGCCAGCGGAGCGCAATTCAACTCGAAACTTGGGATTACTCCTCAAGGCGGATTGTCGGTAACTGGTCGTGGCGGAGGGTGGCCTCGGGTACGGGCGGCTCCGTCAAGAAGTCCGCGAGGGCCCGCTCCAGGGCCGCCCAGAACCCCCGCACGTCCAGCCCCAGGTGTGGGGAATTGTAGACCGACATGTGCCGGCGGCCGGACTCGACCAGCCGGCGGGCCCCGCGAACGTTCCCGTTACCGGCATGGTAGACCGCCACCGCCGCCTGAATCAATCCCTGGTAGAACCGCCGGTCGGGCCCGGCCGTGTCGTGCCAGAGGTCTTCCCACACCTCGTGCGCCTCGAAGTAGTCTGCCCGGTTGAAGAGGTCGATTCCGGCCAGGTATCGAGGGTCGTATTCCGCGGGCGTGGTCATGCCGGTATCCTGAACGCGGGGGAGCCATGTTCCGGTCACCGTATTCCTACGACGCCCTCGCGACCTGGTGCCGGGCCATTCGCCACGGGCACGGGGCCGGATTACCGCTCGTGAAAGTGTTCCAGATGCAGGCTCGCAACGGCCCGGCCGCCCTGCGCGAGGCTGCTGGTCGGATTGCCCGTAAGCTGGAAGCCGGGACCACACTCGAAGAAGCTCTGACCGCCGAAGGGGAATTGTTCCCCGAACTGTTCACGGCGATGGCCTCCCTCGGGGACCAAACGGGTCACGTGCCAGAGGTGTTCGGCGAGTTGGAAGAGTACTTCCGGCTGCAGCACTCGATGCGCCGCGACTTCCGGGCCCAGGCGGCGTGGCCTGTGTTCCAGTTCGTCGCCGCGGTCCTTGTGATCGCCCTCACGATCTTCATCATGGGCATCCTGGCCGAGAGCCGGAACACGGAGCCGACCGCCCCGATCGGCTTCGGGCTCACCGGCACGAGCGGGGCCATCCTGTTCCTGGTGGTCGTGGGTAGCGTGGTCGGCGGGCTGTTCCTGGCGTACCACCTGCTTACGAAGACCGTGGCCAAGCGGGCTGCCTTTGAGGCGTGGCTCCTGAAATGGCCGGTCGTCGGTCCGTGCGTGCAAGCGGCGGCGATGAGCCGGTTCTGCCTGTCCCTGAAGCTGACCCTCGACTCCAACCTCTCGATCAAGCGGGCGCTGCGAATGAGTTTGCGGGCAACAGGGAACGGCGCGTTTTCGTCGCAGGCGGACCGGATCGTCAAGCGGCTGGAGAAGGGCGACGAGTTGAACAAGGCCGTCAGCATGATCCCGGCAATCCCGCCCGAATTCCTCGCGGCGCTGACGGTCGGCGAGGTGAGCGGGCAGGTGCCGGAGGTCATGGCGAAACAATCGGAGTACTACCGCGAGGAGACAGTTCGGCGGTCCAAATTCCTGACGAGGGCAATGGGCTGGGGAGTGTACTCCGTCGTGGGGATCTTCATCATCGTGGCGATCTTCCTGATGGCCGGCGTCTATCTAAAGGCGTTGGGGGGCTGAGGCGGCGCGTCCCGGGGTTTCGATGCTTGGAGCGATCGCCGGGGACGTCATCGGCTCGGTCTATGAAGGCAACAACGTCCGCACGCCTCACTTCGATCCGATCTTTCACCATTATGCCCGGCCAACCGACGACACCGTGTTGACGTGCGCGGTCGCGGAGTGGTTGCTCCGCGGGGCGGGTGACGACCTCCCTGTTCGTCTGAAGCACTGGTACCGACAATTCCCGTTCGCGGGCTACGGCGCGACTTTCATCCAGTGGGCTAGCTCGATCAGTTGTTCGCCGTACAACTCATGGGGCAACGGGTCGGCGATGCGGGCCAGCCCGGTCGGGTTCGCGTTCGACTCGTTGGACGAAGTTATTGCCCAGGCCCGGCGGTCCGCGGAAGTGACTCACAGCCATCCGGAGGGAATCAAGGGTGCCGAGGCCAGTGCGGCGTGCGTCTTCCTCGCCCGGACGGGACACGCGAAGGCCGACATCCGCGCGCTGGTCGAAGACCGGTTCAACTACGACTTGAGCCGGTCGCTCGACGAGATTCGGCCGACGTACCGGTTCGACGTGTCGTGTCAGGGCTCTGTGCCGCAGGCAATCGTGGCTTTCCTGGAGTCGACGGGCTGGGAGGACGCGGTGCGGAAGGCCGTCTCGCTCGGCGGCGACTCGGACAACATCGCCTGCATCTGCGGCGGCATCGCGGCCGCCTACTACGGCGGGGGGCCCC
>DATFWZ010000246.1:0-4898 GCA_035258765.1 Gemmataceae bacterium | reverse complement strand
CCGCCGCGAAGGAAACGAGAGCGAGGAAACTGTCCAATGTCCGCGACCGCGACCGCCCGGGAGGGCCGGAAAGTTCAGGAAGTCGAATCCGTAACCATCCGGTTCGCGGGCGACTCCGGCGACGGGATGCAACTCGCCGGGACCCAGTTCACGAACGTCTCCGCCATCCTCGGAAACGACATCGCCACCTTCCCGGACTTCCCGGCCGAGATTCGCGCCCCCGCGGGCACCTTGGCCGGCGTCTCCGGGTTCCAGGTCCACTTCGCCTCGACCGACATTCACACCCCCGGCGACCGGCTCAACTGCCTGATCGTCATGAACCCGGCTGCCCTCAAGACCAACCTCAAGGACCTCGAGGATGGCGGCATCCTGATCGTCAACTCGGACTCCTTCGGGCCCAACGACCTGCAGAAGGCCAAGTACGCGGTCAACCCGCTCGACGACAACTCTCTGAAGGGCTACCGGGTGATCCGGGTGCCGATCGACAAGCTGAACCGCGAGGCGGTGAAGGAATGCAACCTGTCCCCGCGCGACGCGGACCGGTGCAAGAACTTCTTCGCCCTGGGCCTGGTGTACTGGATGTTCGAGCGGCCAATGGAGGCGACGCTCAAGTGGATCCGGGACAAGTTCGCCAAGAAGATCGACGTCCTGGAGGCCAATACCCGGGCGCTGAAGGCCGGGTACAACTATGGCGAGACGGTCGAGATGATGCCGGTCCAGTACCGGGTGGCCAAGGCCAAGATCGCCCCCGGCACGTACCGCAAGCTGACCGGGAACGAGGCCCTGGCGATGGGCCTGGTGGCCGCGTCGCAACTGGCCGAGACGCCCATGGTGTACGCGGGCTACCCGATCACCCCCGCGTCCGACATCCTGCACCAGCTGGCGGACATGAAGAACTTCGGGGTCAAGACGTTACAGGCGGAGGACGAGATCGCGGGCATCGGTGCGGCCATCGGGGCCGCGTACGGCGGAGCCATCGGCGTCACGGCGACGAGCGGCCCGGGCATCTGCCTGAAGTCCGAGGCGATTGGGCTGGCCGTCATGACCGAGCTGCCGCTGGTTGTGATCGACGTGCAGCGCGGCGGCCCGAGCACCGGGCTGCCGACCAAGACCGAGCAGGCGGACCTGTTGCAGGCCATGTTCGGCCGCAACGGCGAGTGCCCGGTGGCGATCGTCGCCCCGCGATCGCCGGCCGACTGCTTCGACATGGCATTCGAGGCCGTGCGCATCGCGACCGAGTTCATGGTGCCGACGTTCCTCCTGTCCGACGGTTACATTGCCAACGGGGCCGAGCCGTGGGCGATTCCGGACGTCAAGAAGCTGCCACGCATCAAGATCGTGCACCCGACCCTGCCGAACAGCACCGACGGTAAGCACCACGAGAACGGGAACGGGGAGGTCGGGAAGTTCCTGCCGTACAAGCGGAACGCCATGCTCGTCCGCCCGTGGGCGGTGCCGGGCACGCCAGGCCTGGAACACCGGATCGGCGGGATCGAAAAGCAGGACATTACCGGCAACGTGAACTACGAACCGGCCAACCATGAGCACATGGTCCGGACCCGGGCCCAAAAGGTAGCCAACGTCGCCCAGACCATCCCCGACCTGCAAGTCGAGGGGGACGCGGACGGCGACCTGCTTGTCATCGGTTGGGGCGGGACGTTCGGGTCGATTACCACAGCCGTAGAGCGCGCCCGGCGCAAGGGCATGAAGATCGGCCAGGTGCACTTCCGGTACCTGAACCCGTTCCCGAAGAACACCGGTGAGGTGTTCAAGAAGTTCAAGAAGTTCCTCGTCCCCGAACTCAACAGCGGCCAGCTCCTGCTCCTCCTTCGGGCGAAGTACTTGATCGACGCGAAGGGGCTGAACAAAGTCCAGGGCCGGCCGTTCTTGGTGAGCGAGATCGAAGAAGCTATTGAGAAGATGACGTCGTAGCGCTTTGCCCAAGCGGCGAGACCACTAAACCACAGAATAAACGAACGACTAACGATATGGCTGCCACGGCCCTACCCACCCTCAAGCCACAAGACTTCGCGAGCGACCAAGAGGTGCGCTGGTGCCCCGGGTGCGGGGATTATTCGATCCTCGCCCAGATGAAGAAGGCACTGAGCACTCTCAACGTCCCCCGGGAGAAGATGGTATTCGTGTCCGGGATCGGCTGCTCCAGCCGGTTCCCGTATTACATGAACACGTACGGATTCCACACCATCCACGGCCGGGCACCGACGTTCGCCACCGGCCTGCGCATGGCCCGACCCGATCTTCAGGTGTGGGTCGTCACCGGCGATGGCGACGGCCTGTCCATCGGCGGCAACCACCTGATCCACGCGTTGCGGCGGAATGTGGATATCAAGGTTCTGCTCTTCAACAATGAGATCTACGGGCTGACCAAGGGGCAGTACTCGCCGACGTCGCGGCTGGGGACGAAGTCGAAGTCGAGCCCGCAGGGGTCGATCGACTCCCCGGTCCGGCCGCTGTCGGTCGCCCTGGCCGCGGAGGCCACCTTCGTCGCCCGGACGGTGGACGTGGACCCCAACCACCTGACCGCTACGCTGCAGCGGGCAGCTGCCCACAAAGGCTCGGCGTTCATCGAGATCTACCAGAACTGCAAGATCTTCAACGACGGCGTCTTCGACTACGTCACCGACAAGTCGTCCAAGGCCGACAACTCCCTCTACCTGGAGCACGGCAAGCCGATGATCTTCGGCAAGGACCGGAACAAGGGCATCCGGCTGAACGGGCTCACCCCCGAGACGGTCGTCGTCGGCAAGGACTGCGGGTTGGACGACGTGGTCGTGCATGATGAGAAGGCTGAGAACGCCACGATGGCCTATCTGTTGAGCCGCATGATGGTCCCGCAGTTCCCGGAGGTGTTCGGCGTCCTTCGCCAGGTCAGCCACCCGACGTACGAGGAGCTGCAGCAGCGGCAGATCGACGAGGTCACCGCCAAGAAGGGCAAGGGGGACCTGGACAAGCTGTTCCGCAACGACGACTTGTGGGTGGTCGAGTAAGGCGAAAGGCAGCTGCAACAGCCTCAAGGGGGAGTGCGGCAGTTCGCCGGCTCCCCTTTTTCTTTGTGCCAACTTTGGCCCGGGCCTTTCCTTTTGCATTTTGCCTTTTTACTTTTGCATTATGCTGTGCCCCTCCTGCGGCCACGCGAACGTCCCCGGCGCCGATGAGTGCGCCCGGTGCCTGTTTCCCCTCGCGTCGATCGACGCGCACCCGGGTGGGACGGACGCGGTCGAGGCCAGCGTACTGCAAGACCCGGTCCGCACGCTCAAGTTTCGGCCCCCGGTCACGATCCCCGTTGATGCCAAGCTCGGGCTGGCGCTCGACCGCATGGTCGAGCACGGTGTCGGCGCCCTGCTAGTCGTGGACGCCGCGGAGCGGCTGGTCGGCATCCTCACCGAGCGGGACTACCTGCGCAAAGTAGTTGGGCTGCTGCCGGACTACGCCCACCAGCCGCTCAAGGACTACATGACCCCGGACCCGGAAACGGTCGGCCCGGACGACCTGTTGGCCCTGGCCCTCCAGAAGATGGACGTCGGCGGCTACCGACACCTGCCGGTGGTCGAGGAGGACGGGCGGCCGATCGGCCTGGTGTCGGTCCGCGACGTGATCCGGCACATCACCCGGCTGTGCGGGAGCGGGCGTTAACCACCAACCACCGATCCACCCGACCACCTTCTTTGATGGACCGAGGTCTCGCATGGGCATCCGCGGCATCGTGCTGGCCGGCGGGAAGGGGACGCGGCTCGGCGAGCTGACCAAGGTGACCAACAAGCACCTGCTCCCGGTCGGCCCGTACCCGATGGTCTACCACCCGCTCAAGAAGATCATCGGGGCCGGGATCAAGGACGTGTTGCTCGTCTCGGGCACCGAGCACATGGGCGACTTCGTCGAGCTGCTCGGGTCCGGCAAGGACCATAACTGTGCGCTCACCTACCGGGTCCAGGACGAGGCCGGCGGGATCGCGCAGGCGCTCGGCCTTGCGGAGACCTATTGTGCCGGCAATCGCTGCCTCGTCATCCTCGGCGACAACATCTTCCAGGCTCCGGTGAAGTCGATCCTGTCCGAGGCGGACAGGCATCCGGACTGGGCCTGGGTCGGGTTGCAGAAGGTGCCGGACCCCGGGCGGTATGGGGTGGCCGAGCTGAAGGGCGACCGGGTGGTCGGGATCGAGGAGAAGCCGAAGCAGCCGAAGAGCGACTTCGCTGTCATCGGCATCTACATCTACCCGGCGGACGTGTTCGACGTGATCCGGACGCTCAAGCCGAGTCGTCGCGGGGAGCTGGAGATCACAGACGTGAACACCCACTATCTGAAGGCCGGCCGGCTCGGGTACACGATCCTCGAGGGTTACTGGACCGACGCCGGGACACTCGACTCGTTGGCCCACGCCAACCAGCTCGTCCGGGAGAACCCCCCAGTCTTCTAAGGCTCGCGGCTCGCCGGTTCGCGCTCAGCCAACCTTTTTCCCCCGGTTCCGCAGGCCGTACCCGGCGGCCAGCGCCATCCCGGTCAGGGCGGTCACGATCGACGCGGGCTCCGGCGTCTGGACGGACGGCTGCGGCCCTGGTTCCGGGGCTTCCGGCTCGCCGAGCGAGTTGCCCGTCGGCGGCTTGAATGGGTCGGGCGGGGTACCTGTGGCCGGGGGTGGCGTGCCGACGTCGGGCGGGAAGTAAGCGGTGGCGACGGACGGGATGAGTAATCCGGCGGCGAGGGCAAGGGCGCCGAGGCGCTGACGGGTCATGGCTGGTTCCTTTCGCCCCGTTGACGCAGACCGCGCTTCTGTGCCGGGGCCTACTGTTGGATCGACCCGCCAGCCGCCCAAGTCCAAAGGATCACGCGCCCCGGGAAGAATTGATCCAACCATCCCGCCTTGCGCGCCTGCCGTAGCG
>DATFWZ010000245.1:0-2591 GCA_035258765.1 Gemmataceae bacterium | reverse complement strand
GTTCGGGTTCCAGCCGGTGATGTGCCCGGTCTCGGAGGCGAAGATGAACGCGGCCCGGGCCCTGGTCGTGCCGTCCGAGATCATGAAGTCGGTACCCGGCGGGTTGAACACCTGCCCCGTCGGCCGGCCGCCGGGGATATCGACGACCAGGGTGCTCTCGGTGAACGGGACGAATGTGCCGTCCGCCTTGTGGACGTCGCCGGTGTAGACGGTGCTCACGTCCGTGGCCCGGCCAGACACCCAAAAGGTCCCATTCGGGTTGAGGGAGATCCCCCAGGCGTCCACCAGGTCCGGGTCGTGGACCTGGGCCTGGCCGGGGATGTCCGAGGCCAGGTTGGCTTGGACGTAGCTCGACGGCAGGGCGCGCTCATCCAGTGATTCGAGGCGCAACGGGCGCGCCGGTCTTCGGCGGCCGTTGCGGGCCCGCGGATTCAAACTGTCCAACAGGGTGCGGAAGGACATGGTCCAATCTCCCGTTCGATCGCGGTCTGCGTTCGAATGGTGTCGGCCCATCTCGGCGCGCAGACCGGGCGCCGGGGTGGTGCCGGGCCGGTGGGGGGCTTGCTTGGCGGTAAGGACCCCACCGGCCGCTTTCGTTGCCGTCAAAGCCCGGAGGCACCCAACCGGAGATTGGATGTATCTCCGATCCAGTTGCGCGTCTGGGCGAGCGGGAGACACACTTTCGCCGTCTGGTGAAAACTAGCGGTCGCAAACCGCGAACCGTAGGGGGTGAATAACGTTGACTCGGCGCATTCGGTGTGCTTCCTGAGCGTGAGCATCTCGCCCCGCTTTTTGTCCAGCCCGCCTTATCTGATAAGCGGATATCGGAGCCGGAATGGCTCACCAAATAATGAGAAAGTCAGTCCACCAGCCGCGAACGGCCTCAACGGGCAGTCGCGTCCAACATGCAGACCGCCCGCTCTGCGGTGATCCGGGCGGTCGCGAGGCGGCGGCGGAGGTCGGACATGGGGGCCGATCAGCACGAAAGGCGCCACCCATACCCATGCATCGCGCGCCATCCATATCCTGCATTGAACACGCCCCACCCGCCGGCGATGTTCAGAACGACCCCACCCATGTCCCCTGGCACCGCGTCCGTCCCAGTCGGCGGCTTTCCCCTTTCCTCCCCCGCCGTACTGTGATACGGGAAGCAATACCCGGGACGCCGCCCATTCCCGATTGTCCCGCTCCCAACTCGCTCCGACCCGCACGGGCCTCCGAACATGGGTATGCTCGACTTCTGGCACCCGGTGCTCCGCAGCCAAGACCTTCCGCGGGGACGGGCCGTGGGCGTCCGCGTCGGCGGACGCGCCCTGGCATTGTTCCGGCCTGGGCCGGGGCAGGTCGGGGCCCTCGACGACAAGTGCTCGCACCGGCGCATGAAACTCAGCCTCGGTACCGTCCGCGACGGCCGGCTCGCGTGCCCGTACCACGGCTGGACCTTCGACTGCGCCGGCCAGGGCGAGAGCCCGAGCACGCCCAAGCTCTACGCCTGCGTCCCTAGCTACGACTGCCGCGAGGCCGAGGGGGCCGTTTGGGTCAAGGCCGCCGGCACCGACCGGCCGCTGCCGGAGTTCGACTTCGATGGATTCATCCCGGTTGGGTTGGTGATTCACCGCATACGGGCCCCGCTCCAGCTAGTCATCGACAACTTCAGCGAAAACGAGCACACGGCCGTCATGCACGCGGACTTCGGGTTCGACCCGGCCCGCAGCCACGAGGCGGTCGTCCGCGTCGAGTGGACGGACCGGACGGTCTCGGTGTACAACGCCGGCCCGGCCAAGCGGCCGCCGCTGTTCACCCGGCTGATCGTGCGCTTCCGCCGGCGGTACCACTTCCGCTCCGACTACACCTTCCACTTCGACCCCCCGCGGTCCGTGGTCGATCACTACTGGACCGAGCCGGACGGCAGCCGGGAGGCGATGATGCGCTACCGGCTGTTCCACTTCTTCGTCCCGGAGGACGAGGGGGTGAGCCGGGTGGCGACGTTCGCGGGAGTGCGGTCGCGGTGGCCGATCGGCCCGGGCGGCGGGGTGCGGCCGTTCCGCTGGCGCATGCGTCGGGCGGTCCGGACGACGCTCGACGAGGACGTGCGGTTGTTGGAGAACCTGGCCGACCAGAACGTGGAGATCGAGGGGATGAAGCTGAGCCGGTTCGACCGTGTCCTGAGCCTGACGCGCGAGCGGATGCGGCGGATTTATTACGAGGACGGGGCGGTGGCCGGGACGGCCTGACGTACGGGGGAAATGACCGAGGCGACGTCATGAACGAAGCCGTCCGAGACATCCTGAAGCGCGTTGAGGCCCTACCCGAGCAGGACCGGCTCGTCCTCCAGGAGTACCTGGCCCGAACGACGGAAGCCGAGTGGCGACGAGAGGCGGAAGTAGCGCGCCGGCAGGCGCGGGCGAAGGGGATCGAACAGGCGGCCATCGACCGGGCCGTCGAGGCAGTCCGCTATGGCCGATGACCTTCGTGGCCCGCCTTAGTCTCCTTTTGTCCCCATTGGTGGATCCGCGTAGGTCCCGCCCGCCGGGCGGGACTTCTCGCCCGCGCGGGTGCAATGAAACGTCCCGGAGAGGCCCCGCCCGGCA
>DATFWZ010000244.1:0-18231 GCA_035258765.1 Gemmataceae bacterium | reverse complement strand
GACGTGGCCACGCACCCAAGCCACCAGGGCAAAGGGGCCGGGTCGGCCGTCGTCCGGTCCCTCATCGACCTCGCCCGCCAGTCGGGCTGCTACAAGGTCATATTGAGCTGTACCGACCAAAATATCGCCTTCTATTCCCGCCTCGGATTCCGGCGGCACGACAACGGGATGCGCATCGACCTGGTGTGAACCCGACTGGTGGTGGCCCGGCTGCTGCGTGACCGGATTCGGCCTTCGTCCAAGAGTGGCATCCTGCCCGCGGCCAAATCCGGTCGCGGAGTGGCCGGACCACCTGGGATTGGCACGGCCATGACCGTCGGCGACGTGCGCTATGCTCCGCGCCGACATCACCCCCGCCACGATCCGTCATTTGAGGGAACGCGGGGCCGAACTGATCTTGCAATGCGGGGAGATTGAGTTGCCGGCAACCGTACACCCGTCCACGAACCCTGGCGAACCGGGAGCGTCAGCGACGGGAGGAAGCTCCTCCGGTCGCTGACGCTCCCGGTTCGCCAGAACACGCCGCACCCGCTCGCCCGATGGATAGGAACCGCCCGCCGCGGCGACGTATGATAAGGGACGTAGGACGCCGCCGCCCGCCGAGACGCCATGCCGCTATTGTTGCTGATCTGTCTGACCCTGGCCTGTCTGCCGATCGACTGGCACCTGCCGCCCTTCGGCCTCGACACCGGCGGCAGCGCCGCCTTGACCGGCGGCATGGTCGCCGCCCTGCTGTTCACGGCCCGGCTCTTTACGATCATGACCGTGGCTCGGCTGGCCCGCGACCCGGGCGACCGCGAGGCGGCCGGCCGGGCGCACAGCCTGCGCCGGTTGCTCTTCTTCTTCCTGAACCTGGGCGGGTTCGGATTCGTCCTGGCCGAGTGCGGGTGGGGCTGGACCGTCAAGCAGTGGCTCACCGTGGACGGCCTCTTCCTGCCCGGCGCGGAGATCCTCATTCTGGCCCCGTACGTGGTCACCCTCGTCGGATCCTGGGCCCTGTTCTACGACGCCGAGCGGGCCCTTCACCGCACCGCCCCGGGGCCCGCGCTGCACGGCGAGTATTGGTCCCGCGGCGGATACGTCCTGTTCCTGCTTCGGCACCACATCCTGATGGTGTTCATTCCCGTCGCGCTGATGATCGTCCAAATGGGCACGCTGCGGGCGGATCCGAACCTCCTGGACAGCCTGTGGGCAAAGGTCGCGGCGTTCGCGGGGCTGTTCGTGTTCATCCTTTTGATCCCATCGCTGATCCCCTTCGTGCTCGGGCTGCGGCCAATGCCGCCGGGACGCCTCCGCAACCGGCTCGAGGACGCCGCGGCTCGGCTCGGGGTGCGCTATCGCAACCTGCACGTCTGGGACACTCGCGGCAACCTCGCGACGGCCATGGTCGCCGGGCTGATCCCGCGGTTCCGGCAGATTGTTTTCACCGACTTGTTGCTGGCGACGTTGACGGAGGACGAGATCGAAGCCGTCTTCGGCCACGAGGTCGGGCACGTGAAGCACGGACACCTGATCTACTATGCCGTCTTCCTGCTCTTGAGCTTCCTGACCTTGGGCGCGGTTTACCAGGCCGTCCAGAATTCCGCCTGGGGGGGCTCCTGGTTCAAGGACGACCTGCAACTCATCCTGGCGGTGGTGGCGACCGGGTGCTACCTGTTCCTGGTGTTCGGGTTCGTGTCCCGGCGGTGCGAGCGACAGGCGGACGTGTACGGGTGCAAGGCGGTGTCGTGCCGCGAGGCGGGCTGCGACGGGCACGGGCCCGAGACCGCCCTGGTCCGCGGCGGGCGGGGCCTGTGCCGGACCGGGGTCCGCACGTTCGCTCGGGCGCTGGAGCGCGTCGAGGAGGTGAACGGCATCGCCCGGGGCTCGGTCACGGCCACTCGGGGCGGGTTGTTCGGCCGCTTGGCCGGTGCTCTCCGGCTGGTCGGCGTCTGGCTCGGCACGTGGCAACATTCGACAATCGCCAAGCGGTTGGCGTTCCTGCGTACGTTGGCGGATGACCCGGGCGAGGAGCAGCGGTTCCAGCGGCGGGTCGCGCTGTTGCGGTGGGGGCTGCTGGTGCTGCTCGTCGCTGGCGTAGCCGTGCTAGCCGCGTGGAGCGGCTTCCGGGGACTTCTCGACGGCGTTTGAGGACACGACCTCCGGAGATTGGGTTTACCGGTTTCGTGTCTTCAATCTCGCTGAGCCGCCGAGCCCGTGAGACAGCTTTGCAACGAGATTCAGCCCGCCGCGGCATCCACTACGCCTTGCAAGTTGCCCCGCTTCCGTCCTGGAGTATTTCATCGTTCGACGCGGAGCGTCGAACGAGGGCAACTTGGCATGTACTACGCCTCGTGAGTTGCCCCGCTTCGGGGCGCGTCATTGCAAACGCGGTCGGCCGGCGCTCGAGCGTGAGCGCGGATTTGGCAAGCTGAGTGGCAACAGGATCCTGTACTTCTACGAGGATAAGCGTTTGCGGAATGCGGTTCACATTGCCAAGCCGACTCAGTCTGCCAAAAATCCCCAAATCTCTGCCGCGGAGGTGGACCGGGTATGAACCAGGCGTTTTGCATCGCCCTCTATTCTCGGAGCGGCGATCGCCGGTAGGATTCAACGGCGGTTTGCCATAAGCAATTCGGTGCTGGAGTCTCATGAGTCGGGTCGTTCTGGCCATGTCCGGCGGCGTCGATAGCTCGGTGTCGGCCGTGCTCCTCAAGGAACAGGGTTACGACGTCGTCGGCCTGTTCATGCGGACCGGCGCGCACACGGATGAGCCGGACTCGCGGCCGGACAACAAGAAGGGTTGTTGCTCCGCCATCGACGCCGGCGACGCTCGACGCGTCGCCGACCGGCTGGATATTCCCTTCTACGCCCTCGACTTCGAGCCCGAATTCGATCGGGTCATCGACTACTTTGCCGACGAGTACCTGGCCGGGCGCACCCCGAACCCGTGCGTCGTGTGCAACAGCTGGCTGAAGTTCGGCCGGCTCTGGGAGTTCGGCCGGGGGCTGGACGCAGACTTCATCGCCACCGGGCACTATGCCCGCATCGTCGCCGGCGACGACGGTCCCGAGCTTCATTCGGCCGCCGACCCGGACAAGGAACAGTCGTACGTCCTTTACGGCATCCGCCGGGAAATGCTGAGTCGGCTGATGTTCCCCGTCGGCGGGTTCCGCAAGGAGCAGGTGCGGGCCCTGGCGCGGCGCGCCGGCCTGGCCGAGGTGGCCGCGAAGCCGGACAGCGTCGAGATCTGTTTCGTCCCCGACGGCGACCACGCCCGGCTGATCCGCAAGCGCCGCCCCGAACTTGCCACCGCGGGCCCGGTCGTAGACACGGCCGGAAACGTCCTGGGTGCTCACGACGGGTACGAGCGGTTCACGGTCGGCCAGCGAAAGGGCCTCGGGATCGCGACCGACCGCAAGCGCTACGTCCTTGACATCGTGCCGGACACCCGGACAGTCGTCCTCGGGGACCGCGAGGACCTGTTGTCGTCCGGGCTGACCGCGTCGGCGGTGAACTGGCTCATCGACACCCCTTCCGAGCCGCTGCGCTGCACCGCGAAAATCCGCTACCGCAACGCCGGTAGCCCGGCGACCGTCTGGGCGATGCCCGGGGGCGGGGCCCGCGTGGAGTTTGCCGCCCCGCAGTCGGCGGTGACCCCCGGCCAGGCGGTCGTCTTCTACGACCGGACGCGCGTACTTGGGGGCGGCTGGATCGAAGAGGCCGGGTAAAGTCGTCTGGTAGGGTTGTGTCGTCTGCCCAGTCTGTAATCGCATCGCCTGGACCCTTCCCACCCATTCCCTCCGGTTGCTCCGCCCCTCGGCCCGGGCTAAAATGCGTCATCTGATTCGCCCGACGCGCAACCCCGCCCCGCGGCTCGAACTCCGGAGGCCCCCGGCCGTGCAGATCAAAGTGAGCGCCCGGCACGGGCACCTGAGCGATGAATTCCAAAAGGAAATCCAGCAGAAGGTCGAAAAACTCCTCCACTTCTTCGACCGCATTACCATGATCGAGGTCACGATCGACCTCGCCGACAAGGTCTACAAGAGGGTGGAGATCCTCGTCGATGCCGAACACAAGCACGACTTCGTGGCCCACGACCAGCACGAGCAGGTCACGGGGGCCGTCGACCTCGCGATCGAACGTATCCAGCACCAGATCCACCGGTACAAGGAACGGATCCAGGACCGCCGCTAGGGCGGCGTCAGTTGTTTGAGATAGGTGAGCCGGGAGTGAGCCCACGAGTCACCGATCACAAACAACAAGGAACTTTGGGGAGAGGTGAGCCCATGAAACACTTCCTGGTGCGTGAGGCGCTGGTCCCGGCGCTTCACGCGACGACCAAGGAAGGGGCGATCCGGGAGCTGGTCGGCGCCCTCCAGGCGGCCGGGTACTTCCGGCCCAACGAGGTGGACCAGGTCGTCACCGAGATCATGCGCCGCGAGGGACTCGGGTCCACCGGGATCGGGCGCGGGGTCGCCATCCCGCACTCCCGGTACGAGGGACTGCCCCGGCTGATCGGCACCCTGGGCCTTTCCAAGACCGGCATCCCGTTCGACAGCATTGACGGGCAGGACGTCCGGATGGTGTTCCTGCTCGTCTCCCGCCCGGACCAGCCCGGCCCGCACCTGCACGCCCTGGAGACGATCGTCCGCGTGAGCGAGAGTGACGACTTCATCAACCGGCTCATGGCCTGCCACACCCGGGACCAGATCTGGGAGCTGATCGAGAACACCGCCGACCCGTGGAACCGCGAATGACGCCCCCGAGCCCTGAGAGTCGAAGACTGGACGAGACGACCGGTGGATAACGGCAATACTCCGCTCCGTGCGACCGTCGTGGTGCGTAACCCGAAGGGGTTGCACATGCGCGCCGCCTACGCGGTCGCCAAGGTGGCCGCCCGGTTCCGGTCCGCGGTCACGATCCGCAAGCAGGACCGGGCGGTCAACGGCAAGAGCGGGGTCAGCCTCATGACCCTGGCCGCCGTCCCGGGGTCGGAGCTCGTGCTCGAGGTGGCCGGCGAGGACGCGGCCGCCGCCCTGCCAGTCCTGGCCGAGGCCCTGGCGGCCCCGTCCGCCGACGGGCTGGACCGTCTGCTTCACTAGTTCCAGGTTTCAAGTTCCAAGTTCCAAGTCGGGGAACTTGGAACCGGGAACTGGGAACTTGGAACTCGGATGATCACCCTCCGCGGCATCCCCGTCTCCGCCGGCGTGGCCATCGGGCCGGCCCTCGTCCTCGACGCGGAGGGCGTGCGCATTCCGCAGCGCCGGGTCGCCGCCGAACAGGTCAACGGCGAAATCGCCCGGCTCCACACCGCCCTCGCGGCCGCCGCGTTCGAGGCGAACCAGACCCAGCGGGACATCACCTCCCGGCTCGGCCCCCAGTACGGGGCCATTTTCGCCGCCCACGCGCTCTTGTTCGAAGACCCGGACTTCCTCGCCAGCCTCGACACGCTCGTCCGCACCGAGCGGTTCTCGGCCGAGTATGCGGTCAGTCGGGCGGTCAGGGATTTCGTCCGAACGTTTGAGAGCATGGGCGAGGGCACGTTCTTGGCCTGGCGGTCGGCCGACTTATTCGACATCGAGAAACGCATCCTCAAGCACCTGCTCGGCGACCGCCGGGAGCCGCTCCGCGACCTGCGCGAGCCGGTCATCGTCCTGGCCCGCGACTTGAGCCCGAGCGAGACGGCGGCGCTGGACCGGAACAAGGTATACGCGTTCGCCACCGAGCACGGCGGGCGGACCAGCCACACGGCCATCATGGCCAACGCCCTCGACATCCCGGCCGTGGTCGGGATCGGGCACTTCCTGAACGACGTGTCCAGCGGCGACCCGGTGATCGTGGACGGGGGCGAGGGGGTCCTCGTCCTCGACCCGGACGACGACGTCCTGGCCCAGTACCGCAAGGCCCGGGACGCCCGGCTGAGCAAGTCCGGCGTCTGGGTCGTCGAGCGGAACCTGCCGAGCGTCACCACCGACGGGGCGCACATCGCCCTGTTCGGGAACATCGAGTTCCCGGACGAGGCGACCGCGTGCACGGCCCGGGGGGCGGGCGGGGTCGGCCTGTATCGCACCGAATTCCTCTACGTCGGCCGCGACACCGACCCGAGCGAGGAGGAGCACTTCCGCGCGTACCTGCGGGTGATCCGGGAGATGGGCGAGGGCCGGCCGGTGGTGATCCGCACCCTGGACCTGGGGGCGGACAAGTTCGTGGCGGCCCATGCGGCGAAGGAGCCGGAGAAGAACCCGTCGCTCGGCGTCCGGTCGGTGCGGCTGTGCCTGCGCGACACCCCGCTGTTCACCAAGCAGCTCCGGGCGATTCTCCGGGCCAGTGCGTTCGGCGACGTCCGCGTCATGTTCCCGATGGTCGCCACCCTGCCCGAGCTGCGCAAGTGCGTCTTCCTGCTGCGCGAGGTGATGGAGGATCTGCGGGAGGCGGGCGTGGAGTTTAACCCGAACGTACCCATCGGCACCATGATCGAGGTACCGTCGGCCGCGGTGATGGCCAACGAGTTCGCCCGGGAAGTGGACTTCTTCTCGATCGGGACGAACGACCTCATACAATACACTTTGGCCGCCGACCGGACGAACGAGCTGGTGGCCGACCTGTACTCCCCCGCGGACCCGGCGGTCCTCCGGCTGATCAAGACCGTGGTGGACTCGGCTCGGACGCACGGCAAGGGAGTCAATGTCTGCGGCGAGATGAGCGGCGACCCGCTGTTCACCCCGCTGCTGGTCGGTCTGGGGCTGCGGCAATTGAGCCTGGCCCCGAACAACCTGCCGGCCGTCAAGGCCATGGTCCGGCGGCTCGACGTGGGCGACTGCGAGCGGATCGCGGCCGAGGCGCTGGGCCTCGAGTCGGCCCGCGACGTGACGAATTACCTGCTCCGGCAGCGACAGCGAATACACCCGGAAGCGGCCGGCGGTGGCGAAGAGTAGGGCCGAAGTGCCCGCCCGCCCTCCCGCCGGTGACCGGGCGAGTTGAGCCACTCAAAGACCGGAGTGCACAGTGATCAGTAAGCAGTAAGCAGTTTAGACCGGGGATGTCTTCACTGCTCACTGCTTACTGATCGCTGCTCACTTCAAGAGTCCCCTCACCTCGCTCGCGCTTCCGCCATGGAGGCGGCAGTCCCGGCACCCCGGACCGCCTGGCGCGATGGCCTTTCACAAGGTCCGAATCCGGTTCCGCAAGTCCGGCGACCTGCGCCTCGTCAGTCACCTCGACCTGATGCGCTCGTTCGAGCGGATGCTCCGCCGGGCCGCCCTCCCGTTCCGCATGACCGAGGGGTTTCACCCCACCCCCCGCCTGGTCCTGGCCCAGTCGCTGCCGCTCGGCCTCGTCGGCCACGCCGAGGTCGCCGAGCTGGAGCTGGTCGAAGACGTTGACCCGGCCGAAGTCCTGAGTCGGCTCCGCGAACAGGCGCCGCCCGGGATCGAGTTCCTGTCCGCCAAGGCCATCTCGCTCAAGACGATTGGCCGCCCGCGCCGGGCCGCGTATCGCATCGCCGTCGCGAACCCGCCTCCCGAACTGCCCAATCGCATCTCCGAATTCCTGGCGGCGACCGCGGTGTGGGCGGACCGCGAGCGGCCGAGGCCGCGGCAGGTCAACATCCGGCCGTATGTCGAGAGGCTCACGACTGCAGACAAGGCGCTCGACATCAGCATCTGGCTGACCCAGGAGGGGAGCGCCCGGGCCGACGAGGTGGCCGCTGCCGTCGGAGTCATCGACCCACCCCTGATCGAACGTGTGAACCTGGAACTACTGGACGAGGTGCCGCCGGAGGAGGTGGCCCGGACGCCGAGAATTGAGCCGCAATCGCGGCCGTTGAACCGAGTGTTGACGGCCGACCCGCACCCGGCCGCCCCCCGCGAGACGTGGGGGGCGACGGCCAACGGGCCGGTCGTCGAGTGAACATCCCGCCGGAGGCCTTGCGCCCCGCGGGTTCATCCTTTGAAAGAAACGACCGAACACATGAAGAAAGAAATGCTGATCAACGTGATGCAGCCGGAGGAGTGCCGCATCGCCATCATCGAGGACGGGCTCCTGCAAGAGCTGTACGTCGAGCGGGCCAGTCAGGAGAGCTACGTCAACAACATCTACAAGGGCAAGATCGTCAACATCGAGCCGAGCATCCAGGCCGCGTTCGTTGATTTCGGGATCGGCCGGAACGGCTTCCTGCACGTCTCGGACGTGGCGTCGGCCTACTTCAAGGGGCAAGCCGGGGACCGCGGCGACCGGCGCGACGATCGCGGGCGCCGCGACGCTCGCGGCGGACGCGGCCGCAGCGACCGCGACCGGGCCCCACGGACCTTCGAGCCGGTCGAGATCCCGCCCGGCCGCCCGCGGGACGCGGAACCTGTCGAATACGTCGCCGAGCCGCCGGTCGCCGACGACCTGGACGAATTCGGCGCCGGACTCGACATCGAATCCAGCCCGACCGCCGGGACCATCATTACCAGCCCCGGGGCCCACGTGGACATCCGCGACCTCGAGGAGGACATTGCCGCCGAAATCATCCAGGACGAGCTGCCGGAAGCAGGCCCGAGCGGGGAGGGGGAGCCGACCGGGGAGTCGGAAGGGGAGGCCAAGCCGAAGCGCCGGCGGACCTCGACCGGAAAGGCGAAATTGAAGAAGACCGAGGCCGGTGACGAAGGCGAGACCAAGCCGAAGCGGAAGCGGGTGACCAAGAAGAAGGCCGACGCGGCCGACGCGGCCCCGGGCGGCGGGGAAGAGGGCGAAGACAAGCCGAAGTACATGGGCTCGGCCGAGCACCGGACGACCGGCGACGAGCCGGAGTTCTACTTCGACCCGATGGGCCCGAACGATCGGTTCACCGACGCCCCCGATGCCGTCGCCCCGCGGGCCGACCACGTGGACGAGGAGCGGGAGGAAGTGCCGACGGAGGCGCCCCCGGACTTCGACGCCGTTCCGGTCGAGGAGTCGCCGGACGAGCCGGGGATCGAGAACAATTTCGCCGAGCCCGGCGACGAGCGGGACGAGTTCGAGGACGGTCCGCCGCGCGGGCGCGGCGACCGCGATCGGGACCGCGGCCGCGGCGGCCGCGGGCGCGGCGACCGCGACCGCGATCGCGGTGGCCGCGGCCGGCCCGGAGGCGGCTTGGGCCGCGGCCGCGACGGCGGCATGCGGCCACCGCCCATCGAGACCATCTTCAAGCGCGGGCAGGAAGTCATCGTCCAGGTGATCAAGGAGGGCATGGGGACCAAGGGTCCGACCCTGAGCACCCACATCAGCATCGCCGGCCGGTACCTCGTCCTGGCCCCGTGGCTCAACCGGATCGCCGTCTCCCGCAAGATTACCGACGAGGCCACCCGGCAGCGGCTCAAGGAGATCATGGGCGAGCTGAACGCCCCCAAGGGCGTCGGGTTCATCATCCGGACCGCCGCGGTCGATCGAAACGTTCAGGAGCTCCAGTCCGACCTGGCGTACCTGGTCCGGCTCTGGGAGGTGTTCACGAACCGCGTGACCAAGCGGCCCGGGCCGATCGAGGTGTACCGGGAGAGCGACATGATTACCCGGACCATCCGGGACATGTTCACCTCCGACATCGACGCCATCTACATCGACGAGCCGGAGGCGTTCGCCCAGGCCCAGGAGTTCATGAAGATCGTCATGCCTCGGTTCGCAGACCGGCTGAAGCTACATGCCGACACGGAGCCGATCTTCCACCGGTTCAAGATCGAGGACGAGGTTCACAAGCTGCAGGAGAAAAAGGTCCCCCTCCCCGGCGGCGGCTCGCTGGTCATCGAGCAGACCGAGGCGCTGGTCGCCATCGACGTGAACAGCGGGACGTTCCGGGTCGGCGACGACGCCGAGGAGACGGCCTACCAGACGAACCTGCAGGCGGCCAAGGAAATTGCCCGGCAGTTGCGGCTGCGGAACCTCGGCGGCGTGATCATAAACGACTTCATCGATATGAAGGAGGAGCGGCACCGGCGCAACCTGGAGGAGACGTTCCGCAAGGCGCTCCGCCGGGACCGGTCGCGGACCAAGATCCTCAAGACCAGCGCGTTCGGCGTGATCGAGATGACCCGGCAGCGGGTGCAGACGTCGTTGAAGCGCACCGCCTACCACGAGTGCGGCCACTGCCGGGGGACCGGGCTGGTGAAGACGCCGCAGAGCATGAGCATCGACGTGATGCGCATGATCCAGCTGGCCGCCCACAAGAAGCTGGCCCGGACGGTCGAGCTTCACGTCCACGCGGACGTGGCGCATTACCTGGTGAACAAGAAGCGGCGGGAGATCCTGAAGTGGGAGGACGCCGGGTCGATGTCGGTGTCGATCGCCGGGCGGGCCGGGGTGTCGCCGGAGTTCCTGGAGGTCCGGGGGTTCGACAACAACGGTCACGAGGTGTCGATGACCAGCGCCCCGCCGGCGCTCGGTCGCGCCCCGGAGCGGCGCGACGACCAGGAAGAGCGGGACGACCGCGGCGGGCGTGGGGACCGTGGGGACCGCGGCGGCCGCGGGCGGGATGACCGGGGCGGCCGCGGCGGCCGCGGGCGGGGCCGCGGGCGATAAGTCCTTTGATGCTGCGCCGAAAACCGTGAGGCCCGGGGTGATGTCTTTGGCGTGACATCACCCCGGGCCTTCATCGCTCTCGGCTCACCTGAAACCGCGCAGCCGGGCTGCAAGTCTCGCGAAGTTTTTGTTCTACCCTTCCTCACGAGCGCACAACTCGCGGGGACGCCTATGCGCGTACATCAACTACCCGTGCTGGCCCCTTGGCTGTTTGTCCTTGCGGTCCAGCCGGGGCGAGCCGAAGACCCGGCCACACCCGTCGACATCGACGAGGCGGTCCGGAAGGCGATCACCGCCAAGCAATTCGAAGATTCGGACAACATCAACCCGGCAGTCGCCGGCCGGGCGGCGTACCGCGAAGTTTCGAGCGAGGGTGGCGTCCTGGTTGGCCTTGAGGTCGGCCTGTCGAAGTCGTCGAACAGTGAGATCCCGCACGCCATTCGCCCGGTCTACCGCGTCGGTGGCCGGGACCACGTCGGCTCGGCGGTCGGCAACTTTAGTTCACCCAAAGTAGTTCGCACAGTCCGGCTGACGGCGAAGGACGGGTACGCGGTCGGCGGCATCTGGCAGCGGACCGGGACCGGGATGGACCGGCTGGCCCTCCTGTACATGCGCGTCAAGGACGGCCACCTCGACCCGGCGGATACCTACTCGAGCGAGTGGGTCGGGACGTCGAACGGCGGCACGCAGAGTTACACCGATGGCAAGGGCAAGCCGATCGTCGGCCTTTTCGCGGACGGGAGCCGCGAGCAAGCCAAGGGCATCGGCTTCGTGTACGCGAAGGTACCGGTGTCGCGCCCGGCGGCCAAGGAACCCGAGCCGGTTCCGGCCGACGAGCAAGCCGCACCGACCCCGGAGCCCAAGGAACCGGCCGGCAGTCGGAAGTCCAAATTGCAGGAAGAGGCCGAGGCTCACAAGGCCCAGACACCCGAAAAGTTCAACCCCATCTGGCTGATCGTCATCTTCGGTGTGCTGATGGTCCCCGCGGTCATCGTGGCCGTCCTGGTCCTCGGCCGAAGGGGGGATTCGCCCGAGGCCGACCGGGACGAACGGGCCGCGCCGCTGGAGCCGCGCCGCCCGTCGCAATCCCGGCCCGCCCGGCCGGACCCGCCGGCCGGAGAGCCGCTGACCGAGCGACCAGCTCTCGCCGCCCGACTTGAGGGATATACCCATGCCCCGACTCCTGCCACGGGGACCGAGCCGCCGCCTTACTTCCTGGTCCGGGCAACGTACGGGGCGCGGGCCAACCGGATGACGCGGATCTATGTTCACCCGGCGGAACTCCTGGTGATCGACGCCGGCCCGGGGGCGGACGGCAACGTGACCGCGGGCTTCGTCGCGGCCGCGGCCACCGGCGGGGGCCTGCTCGGCGCCCTGATCGGCACGGCGGTCGGGGAGGCTGCCGCCGACTTCCAGAAGGACCAGGGGCAGGCCCTGCAGGCGGCCCTCGACCGGCTCGACCTGCCCACCCTCCAGGAGTGGGCGATGACCGAGGCGGGCAACTTCCGGGCCCGGCTCGACGAGGTCCTCGGGATCGAGATCGAGCCGCCGCTGCCCGCGACGTGGTGGCGCGAGAAGGGCCCCGCAATTGGCACGCTCCGCTTCCGCCATGCGAAGCGGGGCGAATTCACGTTCGACTTCCTCGCGGGGGTCGAGCTGCGCGGCGCGGTCGAACTTCTCCGGAGTGTCTTCGGGGATCGATTGCGAATCGGCTCCGGGTGGGACGACGCGACCGCCCCGTTCCTCGGCCCAATGTGACGTCCGATGACGGACTTTATGCCGCTTGCGATTCATCCCCTCGCCTAGAATGGCGGGGTCCGCGAGCCGCGCGAAGGAAGCCCAGAAGTCGTCTGACGAAGCGTTGCTGCGCGCTGTCGTGACCGACCCGGACGCAGACGCCCCTCGCCTCGCCAACGCTGAGCACCTCCAGGCCTCGTCCCGAACCGCCGACCGGGCGCGGTCCGAGTTCATCCGCCTGCAAGTCGACCTGGCTCGTCTGACCGGGAACGAACCCCAATGGCCCGGGCTCGTCTGGCGGGAGCGCGAGCTGTTGGAACGTTACCGCGCCGCCTGGGAGCGCCCGCTGCGGGACCGGTTGCGTCCGTCCCTATTGTCGCCCGGGCGGTGGCTGCGATCGCAACTGTTCGGCAGTGGCGGGTTGTGGGGGTTCCGCCGTGGCTTCGTCGAACATATCCACGCCCCGGCCCCGTCGTTCCTCGCGGAGGACGCGGCCATCCTGGGACATGCCCCAATCCGCCGGGTGGTCCTGGCCCACGCGAGCGAGAGCGTCGGCGTCCTGGCGGCAGACCCGCGACTTGACGCCCTCGCTTCGCTTCACTTGGTCGGGCACATGGAGCTGGACGAGGAACTGAACGTCCTGGCCTCGGGCGCCCGGGCCGCCGGTATGACCGTCCTGGAATTCCGTTTGCCCCGGCTTTGGTCCAACTCCGAGGGCCTGTTCCACCTGCTCCGGACGTCACCCGGCGATGACCGCCCGCGGGAACTGGACGCGTACCCGACCTGGGCCGCGGCTGGTCCCGACGGCCGACGGCGGTTGAGTGAGTTGTGCGCCTCCCCGCGTCTGGCGCCGCTCGCCAAGGATCCGGCCCACGAGGGGGAGTTTCTGGCGCTCAACGAGTGGGTGTATCTTGGCGACGCGCTGACGGCTGCCGGGGCCTGGGCGGTGGCCAAGGGGCACCAGGACCTGGAGGACGAAGACGGGCGGTGCCGGCGGCTGGTTCTCCTGCGGGCCGGCCGGGGCGACGAACTGCGCGAATCGCCCTATTGCCACGGGGAAGTGGGCTGACCGATGCGCGTGCTCTTGTTCCCGGTCGGATCGGCCGGTGACGTCCACCCGTTCGTCGGGCTCGGCCAGCGCCTACGCTCCCGCGGGCATGACGTCACTCTGTTCACATCCGGGTACTTCGCCGCGCTCGTGTCGCGGGCCGGGCTCGGTTTCGTCGAGACACTCGCCGCCGAAGACCACCTGGCACTTGAACAGGAGGCCGACCTCTGGCGGCCGATCAAATCGTTCAAGGTACTCTTCGGACAGCCCCGCGTGGGGCAGGACATCCGCCGGCAGTACCGGTTCATTGAGGAGCGATACATTCCGGGCGACACCGTCGTAGTCGCCGGGACCCTGGCGTTCGGCCCGCGGATCGCCCGCGACAAGCTCGGCGTGCCGGTCGTATCCGCCCACCTCCAGCCAGCTGTCATCAAAAGTGTGATCAAGACCCCGGTTTACGCGGGCATGGGGATGAAGCCGTGGTGGCCGCGGTGGCTCAAGCGGTTCATGTTCTGGGTCGGCGATCGGTGGATCGTGGACCCGATCCTCGGCCCGAAAGTGAACCAAGTCCGCGCCGAGCTCGGGCTCCCACCGGTGCGAAGCATCCTGACCGAATGGATGCACTCTCCGGACCGGGTGATCGGCCTGTTCCCGGACTGGTACGGCCCGCCGGCCCCCGACTGGCCGCCGCAGGTGCGGCTGACCGGCTTCCCCTTGTACGACGGGAGAGAGGCCAAGCCGCTAACAGACGACGTGCGCAAGTTCCTCGACGCGGGCGAGCCGCCGGCGGTCGTCGCGTTCGGGTCGGCGATGCGGTTCGCGGGACCGTATTTCACGGCGGCCGCCGCGGCGTTGACGGCACTCGGCCGGCGGGGCATTTTCCTGACCCCGTACCGCGAGCAATTGCCGCCCGAATTGCCCGCGGGCGTCGCCCAGTTTGACTACGTACCGCTGGGCGAGTTATTGCCGCACGCCGCGTGCGTGGTCCATCACGGCGGGATCGGGACGGCGGCGCAAGGGCTCGCGGCGGGCGTCCCGCAACTGGTCATGCCCCTGGCGCACGACCAGCCGGACAACGCCGACCGGTTACGGCGACTCGGCGTCGGTCGCACGTTGCCGCCGAGGCGCTTTACCAATCCCAAGAATGTGGCTCGTGAACTGACCGATCTCGACGCGGGGGAGGTGCGTCGCGCGTGCCGGGAGGTGGCGGCGAGGTTTCGCGGAGCGGACCCGCTTACACGGGCGTGCGAGCTGATCGAGGAGACGGGAAGGACCGGGGGCGACCGCTAGCGTCACTCGTCGTGCTCGTCGTCAATACCCATCCGGGAGTCGGAGCCCAGGATGATCCCGTGCTGCTCGGCGAATTCCCGGAAGGTGTCCTCCCAGGAGCCGAGGGCGCTGGTCGCCCGGGCGCGGGCGCGCTCGACGGCCCGGGCCCGGAATTCCGATTGCCCCGTGGCCGGTGTCGCCGCACCGCTCTTCCCCGCGCCGGTTCCGGCGGCCGGAGCGGGCGGGCCGGAAACCCGGACAGGTCTGGTGTATGTACCGCTTCCGACTCCGGCGGAGTCGGCCGACAGCCCCCCGAGGGTGCCGTCGTCGTCAATGATTGTTGCCATGGCTTGGTTATCCGCCAGGGTCGCATTCGTGACCCCGAGCAGGTTCAGGTAAAAGGTCTCGTTGGACTCCGCGAGCGTGTCCCCGTTCACTGTCACTGCGACCGCCTGCGTGACGGCCCCAGGTCCGAAAGTTACACTGCCAATCTTGCCGACGTAGTCGCCGGAGGCGGTCGTCGCCGTGCCGTCCGCGGTGGCGTAATCCACCCGCACGTTTTGCCCGCTCGGTGCGGACAGCGTCAGGACGAACGTGACCGTCTTCGTCCCGGCGTTCCCCTCCGCCACGATCACATCGGCGATCGTGACCGTCGGCATGGCGTCGTCGTCGGCGATTGTGCCGATCGCCCGCGACCGGGCGATCACTGCCCCGACCGCGTTGCTCAGGTTGAGCTGGAACGTCTCGTCGGTCTCGTCCAGCCGGTCCCCGATCACGCTGACTTCGACCACCTTTTCCGTCTCGCCCGGCGCGAACGTCAGTGTCCCGGCGGTGCCGACGAAGTCCGAGCCCGCTGCGGCCGTCGAGTTCGCGGTCGAGAAGTCGACCGTCACCGGGTAGTCGCGCGGGGCAAGGAGGTGGACGGTGAACTGTGCCACAGTGGCCCCGGCGTCGCCCTCGACGACGGTCACATCGTCCACGGTCAGGCTGTCGTCGTCCTGGATCGTCCCGGTCGCCTGGCCGTCCGCGAGTGTGGCGTTGACCACGTTGGCCAGGTTGAGGAGGAACGTCTCATCCACTTCGGGAGTTGTGTCACCGTTGATCGGGACGTTGACCGTCTGGGAAATGCCGCCCGGGCCGAAGGTGAGCGTGCCGGTGCGAGACAGGTAGTCACTCCCAGCGGTCGCCGTGCCGTCCGCGGTCGCGTAACTGGCCGTGATCGTCTTGCCGCTGACGGCCGACAGGCGGACGGTGAACGTCAGGTTTCGAGTCCCGGACGCCCCTTCCAGGATCGCCACGTCGGCCACGGACATGGCCGGGACCGGGTCCGCGTTGTCGGCAATTGTTGCCACCCCGACCGCGTCGGCGATCGTGGCGCTGACCGCGTTCTGCATGTTCAGGTAGAACGTCTCGGCCGGTTCGTTAACGCGATCCCCGGCGACGAGTACCTCGACCGTCTTGGTCGTCTCGCCGGGGTCAAAGGTGAGCGTCCCGAACGTTCCGACGTAGTCGGTGCCGGCGGCGGCGGTCCCGTTCGAGGTGTAGTAACCGACCGACACGGGGTCGGCCGGAAGCGGGCCGGTGAGGCTGACCGTAAACACTGCGGTGGTCGTGCCGTCGTCCGTCTCGGTCAGGGTGACGTCGTTCACGCGCAGGGAGGAGTCGTCATTCTGAATTGTCCCGATGCCCTCCGCATCGCCGAGCGTGGCGTTCGTCGGGTTACTCAGGGTGACCAAGAACGTCTCATTCGGTTCGGGGACGGCATCCCCGGACAACACTACGTTGACGCCTTTGGACGTCTGGCCGGGGAGGAAGGTGACCGTCTGCGTCGTCGCCGTGTAATCGGTCCCCGCCGTGGCGGTCCCGTTTGACGTGGCGACCTGGACCGTGACCGTCTGCGTGCTGGGGGCGGACAGGACCACGGAGAAGCTAATCGCCTTTGTCCCGGTGTTGCCTTCTGTTGTGGCGGCGTCGATCACCGACACGACCGGGAGCGGGTCGTCGTCGATAATCGTGGCAATCGCCTCGGTGTCGGCGAGCGTGGCGTTTGTCGCCCCGGTGAGCGACAGGGTAAAGGTCTCGTCCGCCTCGTCGGTCGTGTCGCCGTTAACCGGGACGCTGACCGTCCCGGTCAGGCTGCCGGCGCCGATGCTGAGGGTGCCGCTGCGCGGCTGGTAGTCCGCGTTCGCGGTGGTCGCGGTCCCGTCGGCGGTGGTGTACTGCACATAGACACTCTGCCCGCTCGGCCGGGACAGGGTGAACGTGAACACGGCATTACGGGACCCTGAGTTCCCCTCGATGACGACGACGTCGCTGACGGTAACAGTCGGGGCCGCGTCATCGTTGGTCACGGTGGCGGTCCCGCGACTTTTGGCGATGATCGCCCCGCTGGCGTTTGACAGGTTGAGCAGGATAGTCTCATCCGGCTCGTTGCCGCGGTCGCCGACGACGAGCACGTCCACAGTCTTTTCCGTCTCCCCGGCGGCGAACGTCAGCGTGCCGGACGCGGCCAGGTAGTCCGTCCCGGCCGCAGCGGTGCCGTTCGCGGTAGCATAATCGACCGTCACGGGAACCGTCCGCGGGGCCAACAACCGCACCGTGAATCGAGCCACGGTTGTCCCGGAATCTCCCTCGACGACGGTTGGGTCATCGATCACCAGGCTGTCATCGTCCAGGATGGTTCCGGTGCCCTGGGCATCGGTCAGCGTGGCGTTGACGGGGTTGCTCAGGTTGACGAACAGGGTCTCGTCCGCCTCGGGGGCCGCATCGCCGGCGACGACCACGTACAAAACCTGCGACTTGTTCCCGGCATTGATCGTGAACGTGCCCGAGGAGCCCGTGTAATCCGACCCGGCAGTCGCGGTCCCGTCGGCCGTGCTGTAATTGACGACCACGTTCTGCCCGCTCACCGCCGACAGGGTCAGGGTGAACGCCAGGCCGCGGGTCCCGTTGTTGCCCTCGACAACGACCGCGTCGCTGATGGAGACGGTCGGAATCGGGTCGTTGTCATCGATCGTCGCCTTCCCCTGGGCGTCCGCGATGACCGCGTTCACCGGATTGGTCAGGTTAATGAAGAATGTTTCCTGGAGTTCGTTCCGGGTATCGCCAATCCCGAGGATGGTGACCGTCTTGGTTGTCTCACCGGGAGCGAACGTGACAGTCCCGCTCGCCCCGACGTAGTCGCTCCCCGCCGCGGCGGTGCCGTTGGCCGTCGTGTACGTCACCGACACGTCGAACGGGACGGCGGACGAGAGGTTGATAGTGAATGTCGTCGCGAACGTGCCCGAGTCCGACTCGGACACGGTCACGTCGTTGACGGACAGGTGCTGGTCGTCGGTCAAGATCGTGCCGACCGCCTGGCCGTCCATCAGGATGGCGCCGGACACGCCACTCAGGTTGAGCCGGACCGTCTCCGACGGCTCCAGGTTGGTGTCGCCGGTCACCGGGACCCAAAGGTCGAAGCCCGTGCTGCCCGGGGCGATGGTGAGCGTCCCGCTGACCGCGGTGTAGTCGGTCCCGGCGGTGGCCGTCCCGTCCTCGGTCGCGTACCGGACTGAAATCGGGTAATCGCTCGCACTCGACACCCGAATGGGGAAGACGAGGTTCCGGGTACCGCTATCCCCCTCGACGACCGACACGTCGTTGACGGTCATGAGCGGGAC
>DATFWZ010000243.1:0-13293 GCA_035258765.1 Gemmataceae bacterium | reverse complement strand
TCGCCGTGGGCAATCCTCGCTTGAGCTTCGGACTCTAGCTTAGGTGGCCCGCGCCGGCCAGGCGACGTACAATCTCCCCGGCATGACGCCGCCAATCACGTTCATCACTTGCGTCGAATCCGGGCCGTTGGAGACGCAAGTTCTCCGCATGGTCGAGAGCCTTCGCCGGTTCGGCGGGGCGTACGCAGGCTGCCCCGTGTGGGCCGTGAAGCCGCGATTCGGGCCCCCGGTCAGCCGGCACACGCGCCGCGAGCTCGACCGCCTCGACGTCGCGTACACGACGACCACTCGCGACGACCCGCATGGCTGGTACGCGTACATCAACAAGACTCGGGCCCTCATCCTGGCCGAGGCGCAGGCCCCGACCGAATTCATCGGTTGGCTCGACGCCGACCTTTTGTTTACAGGCGAACCGACGGAACTGACGCCCGGCCCGGCGGAGGACATCGCGGCTTGCTCCTCGGACAACGCCGGCGGGACCACCGGCCCGGGCGACAAATGCGAGCCGTTCTGGCGCGAGGCGTGCGCCGCGGTTGGTGTGGATATGGACTCGCTCCCGTGGGTGACCACCGAGCGCGAGGGGGAGCGCATCCGGCTGTACTGGAATAGCGGCGTGTTCGTGTTTCGCACGGGGACCGGGCTCGCGGCCGAGCACGACCGGTGCACCACGCGGCTGCTCGACGCGAGGCTCGGATCGGCGGTGACCGGCGTGTTCTTCACCGAGCAGTACGGCCTGTCCCTCGCGGCCGCCCGGCTCGGCCTGCGCCGCCGGCAGCTGCCGCACAGCCACAACTACGAGATGGGCAGCTCCATCCATGAGCAGTGGTACCGCGAGGAGAAGCTCCGGGCGGCCCGGATCGTCCATTATCACGACGGCATGTGGCCTGGCTTCTGGCCCACGTTTGTGAGCTGCTTGCGCGAGACGCACCCGGCGGTCGCGGCCTGGCTGGAGCCGCTCGGCCCGCTCGGCAACGAGGCCCCCGTGGTGTACCGTGCCGTGACCAAGCTACTGAAGAAACGGCGGAGTCGCGGGGAAGAGCGGTTCAAGGCCGATTGCCGATTCGTTTGAGGCGCGCAGGCGTCACCATGAAGGCCGAGATCATTTCCATCGGCAGCGAGCTCACCAGCGGCCAGAACCTGGACACCAACTCGCAATGGCTCAGCCGCCGGCTCGCCGAGATCGGCATCCCGGTCGCCTTCCACACCACCGTTGCGGACGATCTGCACGACAACATCGCCGTCTTTCGAACGGCGACGGAGCGGGCCGACCTGGTGCTGACCTCCGGCGGGCTCGGGCCGACTCAGGACGACCTGACGCGTGAAGCGCTCGCCGCGGTCGCGGGGGTCGAACTGGCGACGGACGCCGCGTCCTTGGAGCACATCCGCCAAATGTTCGCCCGCCGCGGGCGTGCCATGCCGGAGCGAAATCAGGTGCAGGCCCTGTTCCCAAGCGGGGCCGAGCCGCTGTTCAACGAGCGCGGAACGGCACCGGGCGTATGGATGAACATTGGCCGCGCGGTCGTCGCCGCGATGCCGGGCGTGCCGACAGAAATGCACGTCATGTTCGAAAAGCAGGTGATGCCCCGGCTGGCGGCCCGCGGAGTCGGCGGTGGTGTGTTCGTCCAGCGAAAGATCAACACGTTCGGGTGGGGCGAGTCCGCGGTCGAGGACAAGGTGCTCGACCTGACCCGTCGGGGGCACGTGCCGGAAGTCGGGATCACGGTGAGTGACGCAGTTGTGTCGCTCCGCATCCTGGCCCGGGCAAACACGCTGGCCGCGGCGCAGGAGCAGATCGACCCGATCGAGAGCACGATCCGCGAGCGGCTCGGCGACCTCGTATTCGGCGTCGAGGACGAGGAGCTGCAGGACGCCGTGTACCGGCTGCTGGCCGAACAAAAGCTGACGCTGGCGACGGCGGAGAGCGTCACCGCGGGGCTGGTCGCGAATCGCCTGGCCCAGGTCCCGGGCGCGAGCAATTGGTTACTCGGCGGCATCGTCGCTTACACGAACGACGTGAAGGTCCGCAAACTGGGTGTGCCCGCCGATTTGATCGAGACGTACACCGCGGTCAGCGCCGAAGTGGCCCGGGCGATGGCGGTGGGAGTGCGCGACCGATTCGGAGCCGACCTGGGTGTTGCGACGACCGGCTACGCCGGGCCGACCGGCGGCGACGACGGCACTCCCGTCGGAACCGTGTACACGGCCGTCGCCCATGCGACTGGGGTGGAAGTTGCCAGGTTCAGCTGGCTTGGGACTCGACAAGAGATTCAAAGTCGGACGGCCAAAATGGCGTTGAACCTTGTGCGGCTGTACCTGAAACGGCGCACGACGGTCGGGTGAACTCGGTTTGGCCACCGGGTTGTCACCCCTTTTTATCGCTTGAATGTCTGAATTTGGCCGCCCGATGCGTGCGGAGTGGGGGATGCGAAAAAGGTAGGCGATCTTGGCGACCTTACCCCCTCTGGGAGAAATAGAGAGACATCCGGGGAACTCTGGGGACGCCGAACAACGTCCCCAAATATCCCCATCTAGCCTCCCATCCGCTGTCGGCACTCGTCGAGGATCGCCTTGGTGGCCGTGGCCCCGATCCGGGTAACCCCGAGGGCCCGCACGGCGAGCACGCGGTCGAAGGTCCGCACGCCTCCTGCGGCCTTCACCTGAACGTGCGGCGGGCTGTACTGCCGCATGAGCGCCAGATCGCGATCCGTCGCCCCGCTTTCCCCGTATCCGGTCGACGTTTTGACCCAATCGGCGCAAAGGTCACCGCAAATCAGGCAAAGCTCGATCTTGTGCTCGTCCTGCAGGAAGCAGTTCTCGAAAATGACTTTCACCTTTGCGCTCTTGCGGTGGGTGGCCTGGACCACCCCGCCAATATCGTCGCGGATGTATCGATAGTCCTTGGACAGCACCTTGCCGATGTTGATGACCATGTCGAGCTCCACGGCCCCGTCGGCGATGGCAGCTTCGGCTTCAGCCACTTTGACCCGCGTGACATGCCCGCCGTGCGGGAAGCCAATCACGGTCCCGACGCGGACCGACGTCCCTTTGAGTGCTTCCGCGGCCCGGGCGACCGCGTACGGCTTGACGCACACCGACGCCACGTCGTAATCCCGAGCCACCTGGAACCCCTGGGCGATCTCCGCGTCGGTGAGGTTCGGTTGGAGAAGGGAGTGATCGAACATCTTGGCCAGATCGGCCAGTTTGAAATCGGGCATGGCGGCCTCCGGGTCGGTGTGGCTATTTTCGGCGTTAGGACCCGGCCGAACAACCGGGCCGCGATGGATTCGTGCCCCGGCAGAATTCTCCGTCTGTCTCGAATGTTCGATTATGCGACTTTGACCGAAGGCCTACCCCGACGTACCCTTTGGCAACTCCCGCATCATTCGCACTCCCCCTGCTGCCCGCCCCCGGATCGTCTGTAGGACCGGATGACCTGGCAATCCCAGATGACGCCGGCAGCACTCCGGCCGCGCTCGGCCTCGCTGGCCGCGGTCGTGCTGCTTCTGACCCCAGCCGCGCTGCTGGGGGCGTCCGCGATGCGCGCCCACGGGCTGGCCAAGTCAGTCGCCGTCGGCGTCTGCGTCACGCTGATCATCGAAGGCCTGTACCTGCTGTCGCGCCACAGCCCGAACCGGGCGCTGGGCAGCCGACTCGTCTTCGCGTTCTACGCGACCGCGTACCTCGTCCTGCGATTCAATAACCCCGACCTGTCGTCGCCATTCACGCACGCCAGCCTCGCGGCGGTCCTGCTCGTGCCGGTCGCACTCTTCGCCCGCTACGAAGTGTCGGCCGCGGGTGGCAGCGGTCGGCACGCCAAGTTCCTGGTCCGGAAGCTCCTGGCCCGCGACGACTGGCCCGCGACCTTCGCGGAGTACCCCGCCATCCCCGAGGTGCGGGGCCTCCGCGAAGCACTGCGCGACGACGCCGGGCCGGTTCTGCCCCTGTTGGCACATGAAGACGGGCGCATCCAGGTGGCGGCGCTCACGGCCCTCGAGTTCCAACCGGTCTGGCGGAAGGGTCAGGCCGAGGCGGTCATCCAGCGGGCGAATTTCACCGACGAGCCGGCCGTCCGGGCCGCCGCCGTGTCCGCCCTGGGCCGCGTCTCGAAGCCGCGGCACCTCGCCTGTCTGCTGCCATTCCTGCGTGATCACTCAGCCGCGGTGCGGCACGCGGCGGCCGTCGCGATCTTGTGGGACGCGGCCCGCCGATGGCCCGAAATCCGCAGTGCCGTTCGCTCCGCACTCGCCGATTCGCAGGCGGCCCGCGACGGCCCTCTCCCCTGTAGTAGCGCACTCCCGCCCGCGGCCCTGGACGACCTGATCGTCTGGTCGTCCGAGTCGGGATCGGTCGGGAAGCGGGCGACGCAGACGCTGGTGCGCCACTGCAAGAAAGCGATCCAGGAAGACGGGTCGGCCGAAGCCATCCGTCGCGTCACTGGCCTGGTGACCCATCCGAAGGTGCCGCCGGCTCTGCGGGTCGAGGTCGCGCACCGGCTCCGGGACGCCAACGAGTTCCCGGCGGAGATCGCGGCCAGGCTGATCGGGCTCGGCAACCCGACAATGCTGCGAGTCATCGCCGCGGGCGCCCTGCTCAGCCAGGGTCACGACGAGCAGGCGGTCGAGGCCCTCCGGCAAGCGGCCCGGCAGCCGAACCGGGAGATCGCCCTCGCGGCCGCGGGCACGATTCAAAAGTACCTGGGCGTCGATATGGGGCTGCCGGTCGGCGGGGAGCTTCCGCCGTCGAGCAGCCGCGAGGCGACGGAGGTCACTCGAAAGGTTTTGTCGTGGGCGTCGGACCCCGGGCCTCAGACCGAGACCGAGACTCCGGCCGATGCCGTCATCCCGGCCCCGACGGACGCGGCTTACTTCTAACCGGCTCCCGACCCGCATACAACTCACCGGGTCGCCCGCCACCCGCCGGTCCGGACCGTGCCCGTCACCGTCACGATTACCCACCTCGAAATGCGCTCGGCCTCCGAGCTGCGGGCCAAGACTTGCGCCAGGCCGGACGTGACGCTGTCGCGGGTCCCGACGCCGACCCCTGAGCTAAACCGATTCTTCTACACCGCGATCGGCGGCGACTGGTACTGGCTCGACCGCCTGCCCTGGACCTACCGGCAATGGATGGACTACCTCGCCCGACCTCATTTGGAGACGTGGGTCGTATCGGCGGGCGGCACGCCCGCAGGCTATGTCGAACTGGAACGGCAGCCGCGGGATGATGTGGAGATCGCTTACTTCGGAATGCTCCCCGCGTTCACGGGCGCCGGGCTGGGCGGGTGGGCGCTCTCGGAGGCCACGCGGCGGGCGTGGGCGATGGGGGCCAAACGCGTCTGGGTCCACACCTGCGACCTGGACCACCCGGCGGCATTGCCGAATTACCTGGCTCGCGGGTTCTCCGTCTTCAAGACGGAGACCAAAGTAGAGGACCTGCCGCCGGTATCCCCCGGGCCGTGGACGGGCGCCGGCCCGAAGGATCGCGGGTAATCCTGCGCTACTTGGGGAGCGGCACCTGTTCCTTTCCGCGCAGATAGGCCACCAGGTCGCGTACCTCCTGCTCGGTCATCTTGTCGAAGATCCCCTCCGGCATCATCGACATCTTCGACACCGTTCGCGACTCGATCTCGTCCTTGGGCACGACCAGCTTCTCGTTGGCCGTGCGGACGGTCAGGGCCTTGTCCGTCTCTGCCCGGATGATGCCGTTGATGCGTCGGCCGTTCGCGAGGTCGATCACCGACACCTGGAACTCGCGCGGGACAATGGCGCTCGGGTCGAGGACGTTTTCGAGGATGTAGTCGAGGTTGGCGCGCTGCGAGCCGGTGAGGGCCGGACCGATATCGCCACCGTCGTCGTAAAGTTTGTGGCAGGCGGCACAGTTCTTGACAAAGGCCTGACGACCACGAGACAAATCGGCTTTCGCGATCGCGTCTTCGGTGAGCAGAGCTTTGTATTTGCGTGTCAGTGCCGCCCGGTTGGCGGACGCAGGCTGGAGTTGGCCCCACACCGTCGCGAGGCGCTCCGCGACGCGCTTGTCCTTGAGCCCGCTCATCTGCCGGGCGACGAAGGCCGACACGTCGCGCCGCGGGACGGTCCCTTTCTCGATCGCGTCGAGGAGGGCGAGGGCCCATTCCGGCCGGGCGGCGAGCGTCTGGACGGCGTCTTCCTTTTCTGCGTCCGAGAGCGCCGGGTAGGTCTTGAGGAGCAGGGCCGGGGTATCGGAATCATTGAACGCGGCCAGCCCGCGGATCGCCTCCGCGCGAAGTGTCATGTCATCGATGAGCTGCTTGAGGATGGGTACGAGATCTGGTTTGCCGCGGCGGAGGAGGACATGGATGGCGGCCGATCGCGCTGAGGAGTCGGCCTTTGGGTCAGCGGCTGTCTTTTTCATCGAATTGATTGCTTGCTCGTCCTTGAATGTGATCGCGAGCACCATCGCTCGGTCGCGCACCTCATGGTCGGAGCTCTCGAGGAGCTTCTTCCCCGCCGTAAACCATTGCCAGGTGGGGGAGGGCATCTCGCGAACTCCGCCGAGCCCATCAATGATACCTTGCAGGACGGAACGCTGGCTTTGCGGTGATTTGGATTCGACAGCCCATTCCAACAATCGTCCGATATCCGATTGGCGCATGGATGTAAGTTTTCGCGCGATGAACTCGCGGTGAAGGTCAAATTTGGTTGCGGCGAGCAATGAAAACGACGCATCGCGATCCGTTCCAATGAGCGGTTCCATCGCGTACCACGACATAAGGGGAAGGTTAGGGTCCTTGGCGTCTTCCGGGGGACTCACTTCGAAAAGGTGCAGGAGCAAGTTGAGGCGGTATTCAAGCTTCATTCGAGTGAGCCCGGAGGCGAGCGCCAACCGCTCCGAGGGATGCGTGCACGTGAGGGCTTTTGATTTATGGGCAGCGGGCAAGCTGATTGCGTCGCTGATAAGGTCCATGAAAAGCCGCGCACCCCAAGCCCGGTGGATCGGGTCACTCGAGCGGGCCAGTTCAGTGCCAGCGTCGAAGCCGCCTACCAGGTAATAAGCCCATGCGAACTCTAGGGCGTTCTCCCGCCCGGCGATTCCGACTTTGAGAGTTTCAACGGTCTTCTCGCCGAGTGTGCTGGCGGCCGCACGCTCGTGTAACAGGCGGCGACAATGTCGCGGGAACCACTTGTTCTTGTGCCTCAGCAATTCGATCAGCTCCGCATCGCTCAGCTTCGACAAGTCCCCCCGCCAAACTTTCGGTGTCCCATACGTCACCTTGTGAATCCGCCCGTTCGTGGTGTCGGCCTTGTCATAGTTGTGGCACTCGCCCGTGTCGCACCAGTCACTCACGAAGACGCCCCCGTCCGGGCCGTGGTGGACCGCGATGCCGCGGAACCACGGGTCGTTCGCGAAGAGGAAGTCCTTCGCGCGCTCCGACTTGTACCCGGACCCCTGCCGCTTCAAGATGTCGCGATTCAGCCGGTTGCCGTGAATGTTGCAGGTCAACAGGGAGTTGCGGTACTCGTCCGGGAAATTGTCGCCGAGGTAGATCATGGCGCCGACGTGCGCGTGGCCGCCGCCCGCGTCGGAGTGTTCCTTGCCGGTGCGGGAAGTTGTCCAGTCGCCGCCGGCCCAGTGGATGTAGTCGGCGATGCTGCCCATCAGGGCGTACGAGTGCGGGTTGATGTCCTGCCCATACATCCGGTCGTAATGGGCACCGGGGATGACGTGGAACAGGTGCTTGATCACGCAATTCGTGATGAACAGCTCGCCGTACTCGTCGTAGTCGAGCCCGAATGGGTTGGTCGTCCCGTGGGCGACCACCTCGAACACCTTTCGCGTCGGGTGGTAACGCCAGACGCCGCAATTCATCTCGACGCGAACCTTCTCCGGCGTTCCGGGGCGGCCGACCTTCGACCGCGACTGAATCCCATTGCACCCGTACAGCCACCCGTCCGGGCCCCAGATGAGGCTGTTGAAGATATTGTGCTTGGCCTCTTTCAGGTTCCACCCGTCGAGGACGATCTCGGGCTTGCCGGTCGGCACCGGCTTGTCCGCGTTGAAGTCGCACGGGATGAAGACGAGGTTCGGCGTCGAGCAAAGCCAGATGCCCCCAAATCCAAGCTGGATGCCGCTCAGGTTGGAGCCCTGGTCGTAGACGACGTGCCGGAGGTCGTGCTTGCCGTCGCCGTCCGTGTCCTCGAACATCGTGACGCGGTCGTGCCCCGTGCCGTCTGAGGTCCACTTCGGGTACGAGAGGCATTCGACGACCCAGACGCGGCCGCGATCGTCGAAGGTGAACGCGATCGGCTGAACGACGTCCGGCTCGCCGGCGAACAGCGTGGCCCGGAAGCCCTCCGGGAGGGTCATCTTCTTCGGTGCCTCCGCGGGCGGGACCGGCTTGTCCTGCGTGAGGCCCGGGGCGGCGAAGCAGAGGCACACGGAAAGGCAAAGGAGAGGAATGCGGCTCATGTCGGCGGGGAAGTCCGTGGGTGTTGGGCGGGGACGCTCCAACATACCGGACGATGTTCCGCGCCGCCACGTCCTACCCTGGTCGGATTGGGACGAAGTTGGCCTCGAGTTGATCGGTACACCGCTCCCAGGTGAACTGCCGGGCGTGCCGGACGCAAGCATCGGGGTCCGCGGTCTTCAGGGCGCGCTCGACCGCGCGGCCGAGGTCGTCATCGAGCGCACCGACCCCGGGGGTGGTGACCACGTCGATCGGACCGACGACCGGGTACGCGGCCACCGGCACGCCACAAGCCATTGCCTCGATCATCACCAGCCCGAACGTATCGGTCTTGCTCGGGAAGACGAAGAGGTCGGCGTTCGCATAGCACTCCGCGAGGGCGGTCCCCGTCCGGTAACCGAGGAATACGACTTCGGGGCAATCCCGCTGCAGCTTTTCGCGGATCGGGCCATCGCCGACGACCACCTTGGTTCCCGGATGCGCGAGCGCCAGGAACGCCTCGATGTTCTTCTCCTTCGACACGCGGCCCGCGTAAAGGAGAATCGGCCGGGCGTATTGTGTCCACGTCTTGGGCCGCGGCGCGAACAGCGTCAGGTCCACGCCCCGCGACCACCGGCGGAGGTTGCGGAAACCCCGGGCGGCCAATTCATTCTCCAGGGACGGCGTCGATACCATGACGGCCGACGATGCGGAGTGGAACCAGCGCATGAAGCGGTACGTCCAGCCGATCGGGATTCCGGCCAGGTGTTGCAGGTACTCCGGAAACCTGCTGTGATAGGAGGTCGAGTAGGCCCAACGATTCCGCCGGCAGAAGGCGCGAACCGCCAGGCCGATCGGCCCCTCCGTGGCGATGTGAACAACATCAGGTGCGAATTCGCGAATCAGCCCGGTGACCCGGCGGCGGCGGGGCAGGGCGAGCCGAATCTCCTGGTAAAACGGGGCCGGAACGCGAGCGAACAAGCCCGGCTCGATGACCGCCACCAGGTGCCCGCGGCTTCGCAGGTGGGCGATGCTGGTCTCCCAGGTGCGGACGACGCCGTTCACTTGCGGCCGCCAGGCGTCGGTCGCGAGCAGGATGCGCCGCGGTGGGGTCATGCGATTAGAGAGGGTAGTCGTGCCCGTTGATCCCGATAAGCGGCAGCTCCGAAAGCTGAAACGGACATTGAAGCGCGCCGGCAGCAAACACCGCCGCCGCGACCTCAAGCGCCAGCTCGCCGAGGACCCCGAAGGCGCGTCCGAGGTGGAAGAGAACTTCGGCCGCTATAGCTCCGAGGGCCTCAACGGGCTGGACCAGGACTCGACCCGCCGGCGCGACGACGACGCGGGTGCGGGCTGACCACTCACTTCTTGCCGACCTCCAGGGCCACGAGCGACTTGCCGTCGCGGACGTACAATCGGCCGCCCGAGAGCGCCGGCAAGGCCCGGACCGGCGTGCCTAGCACCGTCGACCGGGCCAGCTCCTTGTAGGATTCCGGCGACGGTTCGAACAGGACCACGTCCCCGTTCTCAACGCACGCGATCACCAGTCCGTCGGCGTGGATCAACCCGGCGCACCCAAAGCCGTCCTGCGTCCACTTGACCTTCCCAGTATCCCACTCGACACACCGCAGCCGCGCCTGACCACCCTCCTGTCGCCCGTCGATTCCGTACAGGTGGCCCTTCACAATTACCGGCGTGTTGTAGTGGTTCGACAGGCTGTGATCCCCTTTCCAGACTTCCTCGACCTTCCCTTTCGCCAGCTCCAGGACGATCGCCCCGGTGCCGTAGGAGGTGGATAAGTAGACGCGATTGTTCACCACGAGAGGCGTCGCGGCGTTGACCGAGGCGTTGAGCCGCGGCCGCCACGGGTGCGTGTATTTCACCTCGCCCTTATCCGGCGACACCGCCAGCAATCCCTCTCGGGTGAAGAAGACGGCCAGTTCCTCGCCGTCGATTTTCGCGAGGACCGGCGATGAGTAGCTGACCTCGTCGTCGCCGGCCTTCCAGAGCTCCTTGCCCGCTGCGGGATCGAACGCGACCACGCTCGCACCTTTGCCCCCAACGTTGACCAGCAGCTTGCCCCCGGCCAGCATCGGCGACGCGGCGGCCCCGAAGAAACCCTTGCCGACCCGGTAGTCCTTGTTGACGTTCCGGGCCCAACGGGCCTTGCCAGTCTGGAAGTCCCACGCCCGGAGGTCGCCGTCCGCGCCAAGGGTAAACACGTTGCCGTCGGCGACGAGCGGGGTCGCCCGCGGGCCATTGTCGAAGTTGAAGTCGTCCACGTAGCGCGTTCGGTAGGCGGACTTCCACATGGACTTGCCGTTAGCTGCGTCGAGGGCCTCGACCACCTCCTCATCGCCGACCCGGTGAAACAGGATCAGCCGGTCGCCGACGACGGCGGGCCCGGCCCAGCCGGCGCCGACGTCGCGCGTCCACAGCCGGGCCGGCCCATCTTTCGCCCAGGCCCGCAATAGCCCGGTCTCCGCGGAATGGCCGTCGCGGTTGGGCCCGAGGTGCTGCGGCCAGTCGGCCGCAAGGAGCAGGGGAAGGGCGGAAACGAGCGCGACCCGGGTCATGGCGGGGGTTCCGGGACGAATGGAAATCCGGACAAGGTGGAGGCGTTATACGGACGCGGCGGGGAGTTCGCGTTGCGGTTTTTCGCAGCCCGCGGTATCGCCCGCTGGATTCCTGTCGCGGGGTCCGAGCCATCGGGAGTGGTCGATGTTCCGTCGCCGCCGAATCGCGTTGCTTGCCGTCGTCGCCCTGGCGACGCCGACCGGCGTTTTGGCCCAGGGTTACAACCGCTCCGGGGTCGCACCTCCGATCCCAACGGGCAAGCCGCTTACCCCGATCCCGGGCGCTGACACGCGGCCGCCGCTCTACGAGGACGACGCGGTCCTCCCCGCGTCGGCGCAGGAGCTGGCGGCGCCCACGCCCACCGAAATGCCCCCCGGGACGGCCAACCCGATCGTGCCGCAGCCGTGGCACCCGACCCCGCCGCCGGCCGGGTACGCCAGCTCCGCGTGCAACTTCAACACGTCGTGTTCGGAAGGGATCTTTTCCCCGGGCGCGACCTCCGTTCAAGTTGTCGCCGGCGTCTATTCCTCGGTCAAGCTCGGGCCGACGATCCCGACGTTCACTTACTACCCGGTCTCCATCCGCCACGGCTATATGCTGACCGCCCCGTCGGACACCGACTCGAAGTGGCGGGGGAATTGGGAGTTCCTCTGCGACCTCACGGTCGCGGCGATTACATCGCACTACGGCCACTACCTCGTCGGCCCGTCGTTCTTCCTGCGGCACAACTTCGTCCAGCCGGACGCGGTCGTCGTCCCGTACGGCCAGCTCGGCGCCGGATTCCTGCTCAACGACGCGCACCAGGACGAGACGCAGTCGGCCATCGGGTCGTTCTTCGAGTTCTACCTGCATGCCGAGATCGGGTTGAAGTACTTCGTGTGCAAGAACCTGTCCCTGGACATCGAGGGCGGGTTCCAGCACATCTCCAACGCCCGCTTGGCCGACCGCAATCTCGGCGTGAACGCGATGGGGGCCCAGGTGGGGTTCACGTACTACTTCGGGGCCGAGCAGTAACCATGCCGCCACTGGGCGCGCATCAGTCCATTGCCGGGGGAGTCCACAACGCCCTTCTGACGGCGGCGCGCCTGGGCTGTGAAACCGTCCAGATGTTCACGAAGAACACGAACCAGTGGGCCGCCCGACCGCTTTCACCCCTTGACATCGATCTGTTTCGCAAGGCTCTTCGTCAAACGCGACTGCGCTTCCCGACAGCCCATGATTCCTACCTGATCAACCTGGCCTCGCCCAACCCGGGCTTGTGGCGGAAGTCGGTCGAAGCGTTTGTGGACGAGCTTGACCGGGCCGCGGCGCTCGGACTCAAGTACCTCGTCACCCACCCGGGCGCCCACACGGGGGCCGGGGAGGAGGCTGGGCTGGCGCTTGTCGTCCGGGCTCTGGACGAAGTGCATACCCGACGGCCCAAAGTTCGTGTGAAGGTGCTCCTGGAGATCACAGCCGGGCAGGGGAGCTGCCTCGGGCACCGTTTCGATCACCTCGGTTCGATCATCGGGCAGGTCAATGATCCGCGGCAGTTGGGCGTCTGCTTCGACACGTGCCACGCGATCGCGGCGGGCTACGCGCTGGGGAGCGCTACCGAATACGAAGCGACATTTCGCGAGTTCGACCGCGTCATCGGCCTGCGTCGGCTGAAGTTGTTCCACCTCAACGACAGCAAGAAGCCGCTCGGGAGCCGCGTCGATCGGCACGAGCACATCGGTAAGGGGTGCCTCGGCCTGGAGCCGTTTCGGCGACTCGTCAACGACCCACGATTCGAGAAGACGCCAATGATCCTGGAGACGCCCAAGCACGACCCGCATGGGAACGAAATGGACCCAGTGAACCTGAGTGTCCTCCGCGGTCTCCGGGTGAAAAGTTGACCCCGGCTCCGGAGGGCCGATTCTCAGGCCGCCGATTGCGACATTCTGGTGCCCCGACGAATGACACTTAAGTGCTTGCCGGATGGCCACATGCTCCAGGCCGCCTCAGGCCGCCACACATGCACACCGTGTGGCGGCCTGAGGAATTCCGCGCGCTTTCCGGGGGTCCAAAGCTTGACAGAGGCCGAAAAGGATCGGACACTCCGGCCTGAAAGCGGCGTCACTTTCTCCCGGCGGCGAGCCGATCCAACTCATCCAGTTGTTCGCGGAGGCCGACGACGACCACGATGCTCCCGGCCTCGATGACCGTGTCGCCCTTCGGGTTGAAAACCATTTCCCCGTCGGTCGTGCGGATGGTGAGGACCACCACGCCGACTTTTTGGCTCAGGTCAATATCGCGAAGGGTCTTGCCGCAAAGCG
>DATFWZ010000242.1:0-5867 GCA_035258765.1 Gemmataceae bacterium | reverse complement strand
TTCGCTGTCTATCCCGACCAGCACACGGTGACGAAACCCCCGGCAAACGCCCCACCGCCGCAGGCACCGGAGGAACCCACGGAAGTCGCGAAGGAAGTCGCCGTCGGCAAGATCCAGATCGCGGCCAACCGAATGAACAGCATGAACAACATTCGGCAACTGACGATCGCGGCGCACAACTTCCACTCTGCCTATGGCCGGCTGCCACCGCCCGCAATCTACCACCCGAAGTCCGGACTGCCACTGCTGAGCTGGCGCGTTGCCTGCTTGCCGTTCATCGATCCGAATCTGGTAGGGCTACAGAAGCAATTCAAGCTCGACGAACCGTGGGATAGTCCGCACAACATTGCCCTCTTGGACAAGATGCCCAAGATGTTGGAGACTGAGGGCTCGAAAGCCCCGAAGGGGTACACCCACTACCAGGTCTTCACCGGGCCAGGGACGATCTATGACCCGGCACTGCTCAAGCCCGGCCTGCCGTTCGGCAAATTCGGCTTATCGTTCGTCGAAATCCCGGACGGGACGAGCCAAACTCTCCTGATGGCGGAAGGGGCGAAGGCTGTCCCATGGACCAAGCCCGAGGATCTGGAAGTAGCCCCGGACCGGCCGCTGCCCGCCCTCGGCGGCCTGTTCGAGGGCGGCTACTGTGTCGCGACCGCCGACGGCCGGGTCGTGTTCGCCAGTCACCAGGTGAGTGAAAAGACACTGCGAGCCGCGCTGTCGCCGCGGGGCAACGACATCGTCGGTCCCGACTGGCCGGACGGGGCCGCGCAGCGCGGAACGCCCAAGCAGTGACGCCATCCGAGGACGCGTATGCTCACGGTCGCCTGTCCCGGTTGCGGCCACCCGGTTCCGACGTCGGGCGACGGCCGGTGCGCCAACTGCGGCCGAACAGTGGCTCTGGCGACGCCGACGGTCGCGGACCGCGCGCTAGCTCCGGCCGCGACGACCGCCGACACCCTCACCCAGCCGCCCGCCCGTCCGGACGCGCCGACGCTCACCTACGCCGGCGCACCACCCAAGCCGCGGGGCGTGCCGGGCCGAGTCGCCACGATCCCGGGCTATCAAATCGATTCCGAACTCGGCCGCGGCGGCATGGGTGTCGTCTACCTCGCGCGGGAGTTGAGCCTGAACCGCCTGGTCGCCCTGAAGGTGCTCCTGGCAGGCACACACGCCGGATCGCGAGACCTGGCCCGGTTCAATGCCGAGGCCGAGGCCGCGGCAGCCGTGCGGCACCCGAATGTAGTCGAGGTGTATGCGGTCGGACAGCACGCCGGACTGCCGTACATCGCCCTGGAATTGATCGCCGGTGGCTCACTCGACGACCGGCTCGCGTCCGGACCGCTTGCTCCCGCGGAGGGCGCTCGCGTCGTCCTCGGGATCGCTCGTGGTGTTCAGGCGGCGCACGACCGCGGCATCGTTCACCGCGACCTGAAGCCGTCGAACGTTCTCTTCGGCCCCGACGACCAGCCCAAGGTGACCGACTTCGGGCTCGCCAAGCTCGGCGACACCGGGATCACCACGACCGGTGCGGTGATGGGCACCCCGGCGTACATGGCCCCCGAGCAGGCTCGCGGGGACACCAAGGCGGCTGGCCCGCCGGCCGACGTGTGGGCACTGGGAGCGATCCTCTACGAGTGCTTGGCCGGACGGCCACCGTTTCTTGGCGAGTCGGCCCCGGAGACGCTCCGGCTCGTCTGTGAGGACGACCCGGCCCCGATGCGACGCGGCAAGGTGCGCGTGCCCAAGGATCTCGAAACAATCGCCGCGAAGTGCCTTGAGAAAGACCCGGCCCGACGGTACGCGTCGGCCGGCGCGGTGGCCGCTGACCTCGCGCGCTATTTGGCAGGCGAACCTGTCGTAGCTCGTCCGCGCGGGCCCGTTGTGAGGCTGGCCCGATGGGTCGGGCGGCACCGCGGGCCGGTCTATGCCGGCGTCGGGGCCGTCTTGGCTGCCACCATCAGCTTGATTGCCCTGTCGGTACTGTCGAAGCCGAAGCCCGTGGAGATTTCCCCGGTCGCGGAATTGCCGGTCGACCTGGCCATGATCCCGCCGGATGCGTTCGCCGTTCTCTCCGTCCGGCCGGGTGATATGCCCAACGACCCAACCCTGACACGGCTGGGCATTCAGTTCGCCAGGGTGCCGGAGCGAGAAGTCAAGGACGTCCCGGTGACTGATGACGCGGTCGCTCATTTGATCGGATTGCGGCCGTCGGACGTCGAGCGCGCCACCTTGACTGCCCGCGACCCGGCCATCCTGATGCGCCAGGGCACTCCGGAATTCCTGATCATGGTGAGCACCCGCACGACCGTCGACGTGAAGACGGTCCGGGAAAAGCTCGAAGAACTCTTCGGGTCTTTTGACCCGCAAGATTATCGGGGCAAGCGGATCTATCTGGCCCGATCCACGCGCATCCCGGTCGCGCTGTTCAAGGCAGGCGAGCGCGAGCTGGTGTTCGGGACCACCAAAGAAGTGCAGGGGGCCATCGCCCGATTGGCCGCCGGCTCGGCCAAGGAGCCGGCAAGCGCGACCCAGACCGCCATCATGGAAGGGCACACCGTTGTCTTCGGCGGTCGGCCGGCAAGTGTGGCCGAGTTCGTCTTCGGTCCGGGACCTGGTACGCATCCGCGACTGCCCGATTTGATCGCCCGCGGCGTGGATCAGTTCCGGAAGGCCGATTCCGCGATCGTCACAGTCGACTTGCTTCCGGCGACGCCCGAGTGCGTCTTGCCCGGGCTGGACGTGACCGCCCGCATCCGGTTCGCGACCGACGAAGGCGCCGCCGCGGCGCGGACGCCAATCCACGACGCTTTGCTCTGGCTGAGCCGGTCGGACGAAAAGCCGGCCAAAGCCGGACCGGAGGTGCTCCTCCCAGCCTTGCGTCGGGCGGCGAAGGAGGCGCGCGTCAAGCAGGAAGGACCGGAATTGATCGTGACCGGCGGCCCCCGATTCACGGCCGCGGAGCTGGCCGCGGCCGTGAAGCCGCCCATCCCCTCCACCGAGCAGAAGCTCAAGCAGATCGGCCTTGCCCTGCACAGCTATGCGAACACGCACAGTCGGTTCCCGCCGGCAATCATTCGCGCTTCCGACGGCCGTCCGCTCCGCAGTTGGCGGGTCGAATTGCTGCCATTTTTGCAAGAAGAACAACTCTACAAGCAGCTCAAGCTCAACGAGCCGTGGGACAGCCCGCACAACAAACCCCTGCTCGAAAAAACGCCGACGATCTTCGCCATGGACTCCGACGACCCGGGCTGGTTCCCAAGCCACACACGGTTCCAGGTACCGGTCGGTAAGGGGGGCGTCTTCGAAGAGTCTGCGAAGGTCACTTTCGCAAACATCCTCGACGGGACGTCCGAGACGGCGCTCGTTCTCGAGGCAGGCGACGCAGTCCACTGGGCCGCGCCCAAGGACTTCATCTTCGTATCCGGCCAGCCGTTGCCCAATCTGGGCGAGCCGTCGAGCAACACCTTTCTGGTCCTCATGGGGGACGCCTCGGTCCGCCCGCTGCCGCGGACCGTCCCGGCGGCCTTTCTCGGCGCGATCATCACGCGCGACGGCGGCGAGTTTGTGGACTGGAAGACGTTTCGGGTGACGATTCGGAACAAGTGATAGTCAGATATCTTTCGGCCCGCGCAGCAGCCGCTTGAGCAGGTCATACATCCGCCCCGGCTCGTCCTCGGCTTCTTGCAGGCGGAAGTACGCGTCCTTCTCGTCGATCGCCTTCAGCCGGCCGCCGCTGCGCTCGATGAGTTGCCCCATCCGCTTCGGATTTCGATAGCCGAACACCAGGTCCGGGCCGTTGCGGTGAATGCTCGCCACCTGCCACTTCGCCGCGAGGAGGCGAACTTCGGCGAGCCTGAGCAGCCACTCGGCCGCGTCCGGGATTGGGCCGTAGCGGTCGCGCAGCTCCTGGCGGAAGTCGTCGAGTTTGCGCGGGTCGCGGACGCGGGTCAGCCGGCGGTACACTTCCATGCGCAATTTCGGAGCCGGTACGTAATCCTTGGGAAGGAACGCGGGCCACGGCACATCGACCGTGACCTCCAGGTGAGTCTTGAGCGGCATGTTCTTGACCGACCGGACCGCGTTCTCCAGGAGCTGGCAATACAATTCGTAACCCACCGCCGCGATATGGCCGCTCTGCTGCGTGCCGAGGATGTTGCCCGCCCCGCGGATTTCCAGGTCGCGCATGGCGATCTTGAACCCCGCCCCCAGCTCGGTGAACTCCTCGATCGCCTTCAAGCGCTTGGCCGCGTCCGGGCTGACGCCGCGATCGCTATCGAGCAGCAGGTACGCGTAGGCGCGGTTCTTCTGCCGGCCGACGCGGCCGCGGAGCTGATGCAGGTCAGCCAGGCCGTAATGGTCGGCCTGGTCGATGAAGATGGTGTTCGCGTTCGGGATGTCGAGCCCGCTTTCGATGATCGTCGTCGCCACCAGGATGTCGGCTTCCTTGCGGACGAACGCGAGCATCGCGTGTTCCAACTCACCCTCGGCCATCTGTCCGTGGCCGATGACGATCTTCGCCTCCGGGACGATCCGCGCGATCTGCTGAGCGATCACCTCGATGTCGAAAACGCGGTTGTGGACGAAGTAGACCTGCCCGTCGCGACCCAGCTCGCGGAGGATCGCGGCCCGGATCAATTTGTCGTCCCAGCGCATGATCCGCGTTTCGACCGGCAGCCGCTCCGGCGGCGGCGTCTCTAGATTGGAGATTTCGCGGATGCCTAAGAGCGACAGATGCAGCGTCCGCGGGATCGGCGTCGCGGTCATGGTCAGGATGTCTACCATCGCCCGCAGGTGCTTGAGGCGTTCCTTGTGCTCGACGCCGAACCGCTGCTCCTCATCGATGATGACTAGGCCGAGGTCCTTGAACTGCACGTCCTTCGACACTAGCCGGTGCGTGCCGACGACGATGTCGATCCCCCCTTCCTTGAGGCCCTGAACAACTCGCTTCTGCTCCGCGGCCGTGCGGAACCGGCTCAAGACTTCGACCGTGAACGGGTATTCGGCCAGCCGCTCACGGAACGTGCGGTAATGCTGTTCGGCGAGGACCGTCGTTGGCACCAGGACCGCCACCTGCTTGCCGTTGTCCACGGCTTTGAACGCGGCCCGGATGGCGACTTCCGTCTTGCCATACCCAACGTCGCCGCACAGGAGTCGGTCCATCGGCCGCGGCCGTTCCAGGTCGTGCTTGATCTCGACAGTAGCCGTGAGCTGATCGGGCGTCTCCTGGAACTGGAAGCTGGCCTCGAATTCTTTCTGCCAGTCGGTGTCGGGCGGAAAGGCGAGCCCCGGCTGAGCTTCGCGCATGGCCTGGACCTGGATCATGTCCGCGGCCAGGTCGCGAACGGCTTCTTCTACTCGGCTGACGCGATTTCCCCACGCGGTCCCGCCGAGCTTGGACAGTTCCGGGTTCGCCTTCGTCCCACCGACGTACTTTTGCACCAGGTCGATCTGCGAGACCGGGACGTAGAGCATCACGCCGTCGCGGAATTCGAGGAGGAGGTTCTCTTCCTTGGCGGGTGGCCCCGCGCCCTCGCTGACGCTTCGGCCTCCGGACGGACCGTCGGCGCCGCGGGCCCGGTCGAGCATCTGCATGCCGCGGAACCGGGCGATGCCGTGGACGACGTGAACGACCAGGTCGCCGTCGTTGAGTTCCAGGAAGCTGTCGATGGCCCGCGACTCGATCCGCCGTCGGGGGAGCGGTACTTCCTTTTGGCCGGCCGGAGTCAACTCGCGATGGAATAGCTCGTGGCTGCCGAGGACGACGACACAGGCTTCGACCAGCCGGAATCCGGCCCGCACCGACCCGGTGACCAGCCGGAGCCGGTCGCTTTGGGCAAGTTGGCCCGCGGCGAGAACGTCGTTTA
>DATFWZ010000241.1:0-5002 GCA_035258765.1 Gemmataceae bacterium | reverse complement strand
AACCCCTCTCCCCCCGCTTCGGGGGGAGAGGGGCAGGGGTGAGGGGGGTCTCGGGCGGGCGGGGACGAAACACACATTCTCGACCCCGCGGGCGCAGACCCCCCTCACCCCAGCCCTCTCCCCCCGAAGCGGGGGGAGAGGGAGAAAGAACGCCCCTCTCAATGCCAAATGTCCGACGTCGAGTCCCCGAGTGGGAAGCGGATCTCGTGGGCCCGGGCCGGGCCGTCGGGCTCCTTGCCGAAGTCCACGAAGAACTTCTCGTTCACCTTCATTCCGCCCTTGTCCGTGTCGCAATCCACCGCGAGCAAGTACGACCCCTCTTTGGCGATCTGTGGGTAGAACTGGTTGTCCCAACTGCCGAAGAGCGAGTTGGTCGCGTATAGCCGCCGGCCGTCGAGGCTCAGTTGCAGCATCTGCGGGCCGCCGGGCCGCTTCTTGCCCGCGAGTTCCACGCCCTTGCCCAGCACCCCGCCCACCCACAACTGCCCGGTCAGCTTCGGCTTCGCCGGGTCGCTCACGTCATACTGCCGGATGTCGCCGTGCAGCCAGTTCGAGAAGTAGAGCCACTTGTCGTCGAGCGAGAGCACCAGGTCGGTGATCAGCCCCGGGACCGGGAAGTCCCAGCCCTTCACCTCCTGCCCGGGCACCTCGATCACCTTTTCCGCCTTCCACTCGTCGCCCTCCTTGAACCAGTGCCACATCACGCTCGACAGGGCCGCCCCGACGAACCCGTGCACGCTCGCGGGGTCGTGGTGGAAGCGGACCTCCAGCGGGATCAGGCCCTTCTCGCCGAGGTCGAGACTCTTCGTAATCTTCTTCTTGTCCCAGTCCCAGAAGTGGATCTGCTGGCCGTACTTGCCGGCCTTGACGTCCTCGAGCTTGAACCCGGGGCGGTTGGTTTTCAAGGCGGCCCATTCGCTCGAGACCATCACGTTGTGTCGGGGCTGGTACCAGAAGTCGTAGTTATACTTCATCCCCTTCGCGTCCGCCTCCCATCGCCCGATCACGTCGAACTGCTCGTCGAGCAGGAGGAACCCGCCCGGGCCGTCGCCGTTCTCGTCGCCGAGCATGGAGATCATGATCCGGCCGTCGGCCAGGCAGTGGACGGTGTGCGGGGCGGTCAGCTTGGCCTTGGCGATCACCTCCTTCGGCTCGATCACCTTGTGCATTTTCGGGGCGTTCGGCGTCGCGGTGTCCACGATGTGAATGCCGCTGGAGAGGAACCCCGGGATGATGAGGTAGCGCCGGGCCCGCTTGCCGTGACAGCTCGCGCAGGCGTTCCAGCCGAAGTGGTGCAGCTCGTCGCCGACGTTGGGCATCGGCAGGCGGTGGACGACCTGGCTGTAGGTCTTCGATTTCGGGTCGAGGTCGATGGTGGCGAGGTAGTCGGGCTTGCGGACGTCGGTGCCGGAGTAGGTGGCAACGACGTAGGCCAGTGTTTCGGGCGGCGATTTGCGGGCGTCGGCCGGGGTGGCGAAGGTACGGCCATCTGTGTCGTCGGCGCTCGCGCCGCGGGGGCCGAGTAGGATCGGTCCGGCCGCGAGGGCGGCCGCGTTGAGGAATTCGCGTCGGTCCATGGGTGTCCTCTGGGAGACGGGGGTCGTTGGAGCCTCGCGAACAGTCTATTCGGATGTTGAGTGGAGAGGGGAAGCGAGGTCAGGCTCCGCTTTCAGGGTCCTTTTGAGGGACGATCCGCTCGACGTAGTCGACAGCCTCCCCGCTCGTCTTGCGTTGAGCGAGCCGCCTGTAATACCAGACGATCCAGGGAACGAGGCCGACTGTCACAACCGCGACGGAAAGCCCGACCCACGCGGCCAAATGGGTTCGCACGGTTTCGATTTCGCCTTCAAACTTGAGATGTTCTGGTGGGGGTGGATTGGCGGCGTCGGGGCGCTTCTCCCAGCGCAGTAGCCACTCGTCCGGGTACGGCCACGGTCGCGGCCACTGCTTGTCGGCTCTCAGGACTTCGTAGCTGAGGCGGTGCCGCGCCCAAGATAGGCGGCGGCGAGGACGCCGGCGACTGCGAGGATCGCGCTCAGGGATCGTAACCGCATCGAATCGGCCTTGACAAATTCGCAATCTGCGAAGATACTGACTGAAGTTCGCATTACGCGAACTCGCCTCGTGACCAAGCCGGGGAATGGGTCACGGTGGTTGGTGTAATCTAGCTAACCCCGCAAGCGGGTGACCAAGTCGGGGAATTGGGTCGCCACGCACCAAAGGAGCAACCTCGCAACGGTGGAGTCATGACCATTTCCAAGTTGCTGATTGTCCTTTGAAGATACAGAGATGCATGTCATCTCAAAGAAAAGGCTCCGCGAGTTCTGGGAGGAACACCCGCGGGCTCAGGCCCCGCTTGAGGCATGGTATCAGGTCGCCCGGCACGCGGAGTGGGACAGCTTCATGGACGTCCGTCAGGCGTTCAACACGGCCGATCAGGTGGGTCGGTTCACGGTGTTCGACATCGGCGGGAACAAGTACCGGCTGATCGCGGCCATCCACTTCAACCGCGGGAAGCTGTTCGTCCGCCACGTGCTGACGCACTCCGACTACGACGAGGGCTAGTGGAAGAGCGGGTGACCATGGCAAGCACGCGCGACGCGAGTTCGAGCCGGGCCCTGTACGGCAAGCGGGAGGACCGGTACCTGGAGCTGGTTCGCCGGTTCCCGCTGCGCCCGCTCCGCACCGACACCGACCTGGAGGCGGCCGTCGCGGTCGTCGATTCGCTTATCGACCAGGACGATCTGTCCGCCCCCGAGCAGGATTACCTCGACGTGTTGAGCGACTTAGTCGAGGCCTACGAGACTGAGGCCGTGCCCATGCGGCCGGTCGGGGATGCGGACATGCTCCGGTTCCTGATCGAAGGCCGCGGGATTACGCAGTCCGAGGTTGCCACCCAGGCCGGAATCGCGGAGTCCACGGTCTCGGAAGTCCTGGCAGGCAAGCGGAAGTTGAACCGCGCCCAGATCGGCAAGTTGGCCCGTTATTTCCACGTCGAGCCGGGGGTATTCACGTTCGGGGAGTAGCCGGCCGCATCCCCCGCTGGTGCTTCGGGCTACTTCCCCGCCCGCCATGCCCGCGCGAACCCCTCGCGACCCACCGTCAGCAGCACCTGATCCGCCCGGAAGGCGACCAACAATACCACGTCCGTGTGCCCCGCGAGCGCCGCCCGTTCCTGGCCCGTCTCCGGGTCGCGCAGGCGCACCGCCCGGTCGGCGCCGCCGGTTGCGAGAGTTCGGCCGTCGGCGGTGAAGGCCAGCGACAGGACCGCGTCGTTCAGCCCGCTCGGCGACGGGCGCTCGCGGAATGCCAGGAATTGCCCGGGCAGCGGCCGCATGCTGTCGGCGCTCGGCGGTTTCGGCTGGAACTCCCACACCTTCACCAATCCCCCCTCGTCCGCCGTCGCCAGGTCCCAGGTGCCGGTCGTGTCGCCGGGCCGCACCGCGACCGCCGTGATCCGCCGCGTGTGGGCCATGGGCGTTTCGAATAGCAAGTCGCCGGTGCCCGCGTCCCAAACTTGAAGGGCCAGCGTCCCGGCCGAGATCAGCTTGCGGCCGTCCGGGCTGAACGCGACCAGCGCCGGGCGGGCCATCACCTGCGTGAGTCGGAATCGCGGCTGGCCAGTCTTCGCGTCGAGCCAGCGGAGCTGCCCGTCGTCCGTCGCGAAGACGACGTCGTTGCTGCGAGCCGCCACCGACACGGCTGGCAGTTTCGCCAGCTTCGTCGGGCGGTCGGCCGCCATCGGGTCGTGCGTCCGCCAGAAGTAGACGCCATCCGCCGCCGCGGCGACGACGATCGATCCGTCCTCGTTGACGGCGACCGCGACCGGCGGCTGGTCCATCCCGCGCAGGACGCGGGTCGGTTTGGGCGCGAGCTCGTCCCCCTTGGCCCGCAGCTGCCAGACGGCGATCTGCTTGAGTGCCTTCTCGGCGACGGCCAGAGTGCGGCCGTCGGCGCTCAGGGCTCCGGCCGCGAGCGGGGCCCGCACCCCGAGCTCGACCGCCTCCTCCCGCTGGCCGGGGAAGCCCCACTTCCGCACGGCTCCATCCTGCCCGCCGCTCAATACCGACAGCCCGTCCGGCCCGAAGCTCACCCCGCGGATCGCCCGCGCCGCCGGGTCCATCGACGGGTTGCGCTCCGGGCGGAATACGGCCCGCTCCTGCAACGCCCCGACGTCCCAGACGCGGACCGTCCCGTCGCGGCCAGCGCTGGCCAGGCGTTTGCCTTCCGGGTCGAAGTCGAGGTCGTACACGGCCAGCCCGGTGTGCCCGCGGAGCACGCCGGCCTTCTTGTCCGTCAGCGGCCGGAAGAGCTGGATCACCGGCTCGTCCTCGTCCGGCTCCGCGTCGCCCGCGGCCGCGATCAGCTCGCCGTCCGGGCTCGCGGCCAGGGCCAGCGCCTGCTTCTTGAGCTTGAACAGCTCCTCGGCCTTCCCGCCGCCCGCCTCCAGCCGCCAGAACAGCACCCGCCCGTCGGACCCGGCGGAGAACAGCCCGGCAGGCGACCAGGCGACGGCCCAGACCGTGCCGCGATGGTCCTTCAAGACGCCCGCGGCGGTCGGCGCCTTGCGCGACGTGCCCGGGAGATGTTCCGGCACGTCCCAGATGCGGACCGCCCCGTCGGCACTCGCCGACGCGAGCTTGCGGCCGTCCGGCTGGAAGGCGACCGAGTTGACCGTGTTCGTGTGCCCGGTCAGGCTGGCCCACGGCGACACCTGGACGACGCGGGCCGGATCGGCCGCGGGCAGCTCCCAGAGGCGGACCGTGTTGTCCCCCCCGGCTGTGGCCAGCGTCCTGCCGTCCGCGGCAAACGCGACCGCGTGCGCCGCCAGCCCGTGCCCGATGAGCGTGTACGCCAGCCGCTTCTTCTCAACGTCGTAAACGCGGACGACCGGGTCAACGCCGCTGGCGGTCGCGACCAGCTTGCCGTCCGGCGAGTGGGCGACGCGGGCGGCCGGCGGCGTGCCGTTGGCCGCCTGGTGGATCCCGATCACTTCCTCGGT
>DATFWZ010000240.1:0-6420 GCA_035258765.1 Gemmataceae bacterium | reverse complement strand
TCGGGGGAGTTGGCGGTGTTGGCGGTGCGGGACGGCCAGGGGGCGCCGGTGGAGTCGGTGGCGCGGGACGCCCGGGCGGCATTGGCGCCGGCGCCGGTCTGGGTGCGATTGCCGGCGGTATCAACAACTCGGGGAATTCCTACACAAACAACGTCAATGCCGCTGCCCTGGCCGGCCAGGGAGCACTGCTACGTGCCGGCTATGGCCACTACGACAGCTTTGGCGACAGTTGGTGGCCTCAGTATCCAAACGCCTGGCGAGCGGCAGCATGGGTCGGCGCGGCCGCTTGGGCCGGCTCCACCTGGGGTAGTTGCTCCTCCTTCTGCGGCTATCCCGCTGAACCGGCCTACTACGACTACGGCACGAACGTCGTCTATGAGGGCGAGACGGTCTATGTGAACGGCGATTCGGTCGGTACCCAGGAGCAGTACGCGGAGCAAGCCATCCAACTCGCCGACACCGGCAAGCAAGCCGAGGCGAGCAAGGAGGCGGAATGGCTAACCCTCGGGGTGTTCGCCATGGTTCAGGGCGAGCGGACCGACAGCAACGACCTCTTCCAACTCGCGGTCAACAAGGAGGGAACGATCCGCGGCAACTTCTACAACGTGCTCTCCGACACCACGGTGCCGGTTTACGGTGCTGTGGACAAGAAGACGCAGCGCGCCGCATGGACGGTCGGCGACAAGAAGGAGCCGATCTATGAAGCGGGATTCGCCAATCTCACCAAGCCGGAGACCACGATGATGGTGCACTTCGGCAAGGCCAAATCGCAGCAGTGGACGTTGGTCCGGATCGATCCGCCCGAGGAGAAGGAGAAGAAGTAAGCAGGCGTCGGTGGGCTGCGAGTGCGAGGTGTGGCCCTGGCTGCCTTGCGAGAGGTGTTACATCTGCTGAGGTGAGAGAGAGGCCGGCGGAACACGGGCTTGTCCCGACGGGAGGAAAGAGGACACTCAAACTTTCGCGATTCGGATATCGTATAAGCCAGAATGTCCCCTCTGTCTGAACTGTCCCGCCCGACAGTTACCCGAGGCCCGGCAGCGGGCGAGCAGCCCGCCGGCCGGCCGCGGGCCTGGTCCCGGTAATCGCCCCACCACAGCACCCCCTCGCTGCCGGGCTCGTACATCGCGGCGGCGCCCCTGGGCCGCGCGAAGCGGAAGTTGATCGGCACCTGCCGCGCAGAGATGTGGGCGTTGGCCCCGTCCCAGACGACGCGGCCGGACTGGTCCTCGTTGGACCCCAGGTGCAAGAACGTCCGGACGAAGTTGCCCGACTGCGATATCCCCTGGGCGACGACGTGGGACGCCTTCCCCTTCAGCGGGTTGTCCGTGTCCTTGTCGTCCCGCGCCGCGTACCGGAAGAACGAGACGATGTCGCGCGTCGCCGCCAGCCCGATCCCGAGGACGAGCGAATCCTTCGCCGTGCAGACCAGCTCGTACAGGTAGGTCGGATCGAAGCCCCCCTTGAGGGAGATCCGCGTCGGGTCGGGTGTGCCCGGGACAGGGACCGTACGGCAGTCGGCTTAGGCCCAGTCCTTCGCGGCCGCCGGAATGACCGCCCCGTCCTCGGAGGCGCTGCGGGTCAGGGTGGCCCGGGTCGTGTCCAGTGTCTCCGGGGCGAAGGCCGTGGGCAGCGGGAGCGTCTTGGCCCGGGCGGCATGTCACTGAACCGGGCGAGGATCGGGCCGGTGATCCTCGACCCGTCGGGGTTCTTCGCTACCGGGACTGTGATCGTCTCGGCGCCCGGCCGCTCGCCGAGATCGCCTTGTCAGCCGCTAGACAGGATGATGTCGCCGCGGCTGAACATAAAGTTCACCTGCCGCCGCCCGCTCAATGATCTGACGCCATGTTAATCGCTGGCCGGGCGGCGGTCAGGTGCAACGCGCGGTTCGGCGGCCTCCCGTGCCACGTAGTCGGAGACGACTTGGCGGCCCGGCTGGTCGGTCAGCCGCAACCACTATTTCTTAGCAGCCGCTCGACCGAACGGACTCTTCTCCGGCCGGCGACCAGCTTTCAGCTCCTCTTCCCACCAATCCAGTGCGTCAAGTCCTTCCTTCAAGTCGCGATACCCCTCGACCACGCGGCAACCCGTGAACACGACCATGTCCTTGTCGCAGTCACCACACGTGCCCTCAATGAATAGACATGTGCCGCGGGCGACTGGAATGCCACCATCGCTAACCACTTGGTCCGGTTCGAACACCATCCTTACCTCCTTGTACTCCAGGCCATTCAAATAGGCGCGGCACGTCCCACCCGCTTGCTCGACCCGGGTCACCCGGCCGAGCAGCCGAGCTCGTTTCCCGGTGAAATAGGCATCGAAATCCCTCGATCGATCCACCCGCATTTTGGCGAAGAAGGAGGCGAGGGTCACTCGAGAGTAGGGCAGCTCGCCCGGCTTCGCGGTCGGGTCGATTCGGAGCCGCACGAGGATCGATTGGCCGGCCGCCCCATCTCGGGACCGCTCCCCGATCAACGCCGCCAAGAGCTTGAGGCGGTCGTCGAACCCCTTCAGGGCGTAGTCGGCACGGACGGCGTAGGCAAGCATTGCATGTGTCAATTCGGTCCGATTCTGGCTGTGAGCCCACCGGATTGCCTCGTCCCGTTGTCTGAACTCTGCAAACCGTTCGATTGTCAACAGCAGGCTGTGCCGAACGTCGCGGTACTGCTCGTCCCAGTTCGTGAGCCTGGACAGGTCGTTCTCCGCGGGGAGGGACGCCGTAGCACGGATGAGGCGCTCCGAGTCACTCGCCAGATCGGCCACCAGGGATTCGGCGGCTGCATCGTCCTTGACTTGACGAGTCCGATACCAATGCCAGGCAACAAGTCCGCCTACAAGGGATAGGACGAAAGTGGCCACCACTAGGCGCCAGCGGCGCACGGCGAATTCAAAAGCAGCCTTGACCAGCTTCTGCATAGGTATCCTTCACCCCCGCCGCCGAACAAATAGGTCACCGGCCGCGCCGGCTCGGTGACGTTACCGCCGCAATCACTTTCCGCCGCCGCGGTCCGGTGCACCGCCGGGATACTTCTCATGGCCTCGATGGTGACGGGCCGGAGCCTGTCGCCAATGGTAATGGGATCACGGCTGGCGCCAGTCCCAACGTGGAAGTTTCAGGGAGGAGTGTCCCTCCCAACCACGATGCGGGATCAGGACGGCCCGTCACCAGGAGGACATGAGCGTGAACTACAACCAACCGCACCGATTCTACGGCGGCGTCGATCTGCACGCCAGGAGCATGTACGTCCACGTCCTCGACCACAAGGGCAAGACCGTCTTCGAGAAGGACCTGCCGGCGGACCCGCAGGCGTTCCTCAACGCCATCCAGCCTTACCGCAAGAGCATCGTCGTCGGCTGCGAGTGCATGTTCGCCTGGTACTGGCTCGCCGACCTGTGCGAGGCCGAGAAGATCCCCTTTGTCCTCGGCCACGCCCTGGCCATGAGGCACATCCACCAGTCGAAGTCGAAGTCCGACCGCATCGACGGCGGCAAGCTGGCGGCCCTGTTACGCGGCGGCCTGTTTCCCATGGCCTACGTCTACCCCAAGGCCAAGCGGCAGACCCGCGACCTCTTGCGTCGCCGCTCCTTCTTCGTCCGGCAGCGCCCGGCGCTTCACCGACCCGAGCACGCGCCTCATGATCGAGGCCGACCTGGCCCTCATCGACGACTACGACGCCCAGATCGCCCGGCTGGAGCGGCACCTGGTCCGGGCCGCCAAGGTCGACGACGCGGTCACCTTCGGCTTCTTGCGCAGCGTACCGGGGATCGGGCCGATCCTGGGCCTGATCCTGCTCTACGAGATCGACCAGATCACACGCTTCCCGGAGGTGGGTAACTTCCTCTCCTACAGCCGGCTGGTGCGCTGCGCGCATTCGAGCGCCGGCAAGGTGACCGGTTCGGGCCCGAAGAAGGTGGGCAACGCCCATCTGAAGTGGGCGTTCTCGGAGGCGGCCTGCCTGATGATCCGGGCGGTGCCGGCGGTGAAGAGCTGGATGCGCAGGCAGGAGCAGAAGCGCGGCAAGCGCAAGGCCTTGAGTGTGCTGGAGGCAAAGATCGGTCGAGCGGTGTATCACCTGTGGCGCAAGCAGCAGGCCTTCGATCTGAAGCGCTTCCTCAAGGGCTGAGTTCGCGAGAGATCAAAAACCAAAACCCTACGAAAGAAAAAACACATGCACGATCCTTGATGCATGGCACCGACCACCGGCCCGGTCCGGGGAGCTGAGCGGCCGAACTGGGGCGACACGGCGACCGCGAACCACGAGACTTCCCTTGAGGCCCGACCTCTCTTCGGTCTCGCTGCGGCACACGCCCGACCCCGTCGCGTTTGGATTGGCCCCCGGGCCGGTGACCGGTGATGCTGCGAGATCAACCGGACCGAGGACACGCGTCGCGCGGTCGCCCACCCCAGCGACGTTTTTCGACCGATGCGGCCCGACGAGCGAGTCGAAACGAACTCGTGCCGATGCGGCCGGGAGCCGGACCAACGCCGGCCGGGGGTCTCGATTCCCCCGGCCGTTCGCCAGCCTCAGCCGTCACCCTCCGGGGATCGAGCCACAGGACTTGAGTGACCGCTTCGTCGGCACGGAGAGGTTTCTGAGGCGTCGCCCTCGCGGCGACAGCCTCTTCATCGACCTGAAGAGGCCGGACCTCGTAACGCTGTTTGGCGCTGCTCGACCGAGCGAGACGCCGTGTGCGGAACCATCCCGGTGCCGTGTGCGAGAAGGTCGCGAAAACTCGGACAGGCTTGAATCAAAGAATAGCCATACGTCGTTCGTAACGACGTACCCGCCCTCCCTATTTTTTCTTCAAGTCGGACGGGTCATAACGCGGTTCGGCGGCGTCAGAGGCCGAATCGTCGCACGCGTGAAACGAAAGTGGTTACCACGGAAGCCGAGCGCGGATCCGGTCCCAGAGGGAGCCCGAATCGCGCTCGACGCAGTCTACGGACTCGACCGCGCCGTCGATGTACCAGACATAGACGACAGTGGCCGGCGTGGTCCACTTCTGACTGCGGACCGGCTTCTCCGTCATGGCCGGGTGCCAGAACTCGTCGCCCGGCGACCGGGCCGGCTTTGGGCCCATCTCGCCCGACCAGTCCGGCGGCCGGCCAAGTACCCGTCCGACTTCCGCTTGCGTCATTCTCGGCCGGATGCGCTTTGCCCGCGACTCCAACGACTGTGGCCACGTCAGCGCTGCCGCCAGCGCGACGACGGCGACCGCCGCGCCGGCCAGCAACCACCACCGCTTGCGTGGGACGGTGAGACGCATCACCGCATTCTGACCGGCTTGGTGAGCGGGGGCAAGCAGGGAGGAACCTTGGGCGCAAGCCGCCGAACACATAGGTCACCGGCCGTGGCGGCGCGGTGACGTAGTCCACGCAATCACTTCCCGCCGCCGCGGTCCGGTGCACCGACATGGTTCGGCGGTGACCAACTTGGGCGGGGTCTTGGGCCGTCACTTCGCCTTCTGTAGGCCGCCTAAGAACTCAGCAAACCCGACGGCTACCACCTTGGCCGTGTCGCTCGCCCCAGCCTCGCCCGTGGTCATGTACAGGAGCTTCCCGTCCGGGGACACAGCGAACCGCTGGAGACCCGGCCAGGCCCGCTCCCCGACCACCTTCATCGTGGCGGCGTCGATCACCGACAACCTCTCCCCCTTCCCGCGGACTAACACGTACCGCCCGTCTGGGGTGTAAACCGGGTCCGACACGAACTGCTCGCCTACCTGGGCCTTGGCCGCCACCTTGCCCGTTCCCAGATCGATGGAGTGGACTTCGTAGTCAGCCCCTAGGGCGTAGGCGGCCGCTCGCGCGCGCTTGGGGTCCAGGCCGCCCAGGAATGTGCCGCTTACGGCCCGCTCGTCCCACACACGTTTGCCGGTCGCCAAGTTGATCAAAGCAATCCGGTCCTCCCCGGCCGGGCCGGCCGGCGCTTGGTAACTGACTGCCAGCCGGTCCCACCCCTCGGCCCCGGCCGTGTTCGTGATGTAGTCGTTCGGGAATGTGATGGACCGCTTCTCCGCCCCGTTCTTAGCGGCGAGCAGGATGATGCGGCCCTCCTTTCCCTTGGTGTTGTCGATCCCGACGACCACGGCCAACGTGTCAGCATCCACGAAGTGGATCGACTCGACCTTGGGGTCGCCGGCCACCTTGACTGTCCAGTCGGGCGTCGCCCGGTTCGTCGGCGCGCAGGACACGGCGTTCTTGTGTGCGGTGGCCATCCGGTCCCCGCGAGCCGAGGCGGCGAAAGCGTCCAGTCCGTCGGCCTTCCACTCCCGGACGGACTTCAAGGTGCGAGCGTCCAGGGCCAGGACAGTCCCATCGGCCCCGGTCACGAACAGGAGGTCCGGGGTCGGAGTCAACCCCGGATTCACCAACCCAGTGGCGGCCGCTGGCGGCTCGCCCGCCCGGCCGCCCGCCGCAGC
>DATFWZ010000239.1:0-6868 GCA_035258765.1 Gemmataceae bacterium | reverse complement strand
GACGGGCAACGGGCTGGGCGCCTTGCCGCCGTGGGTCCGCCGCCGGCACCGTGTGAAGCGGTGGGTGCAAGCCAAGCTCCTGATCATCGCCCTGAAAGCAGTCCCCGATTCCCCACTTGCGGCGTAGATGCATAATCTTGCCGCTTCGGAGAGGGGGAGGAAAATCACCGCTTCGACACGGCCTTGGCTTCGGTCAGCGTTTTCCGCCACTTCACCGCTTCGTCGTTTTTTCCCCAGTCGTCGTAGAAGCGCACGATCAGCTCCAGGATGTCCAGGACGATCTGCTTGTGTTGTGGTGTCGGCTCCAGCGCCAGGAAGCCCCGATATCCGGCGAGGATTAGCGGCTCGGCGTCGGCGTACTTCTTTTGACCGGCGAGCGACTCGCCGAGGAGCTTCTGAGCGCCGTAGGTCCAGCCGGACGGCTTGCCCTTCTCGAACACCTTGAGGCAGTCGCGGAACACCGGTTCGGCGTCAGCAAACTTCTTTTGCCGTATCAGGCAGCGGCCGAGTTGGTACGCAGCCTGGGTCGCGACCTGACTGTCGGGCCCGTGTCGTTTTCGTTCCACCTCGACGAGCTGCCGGTGTCGCGGCTCCGCCGCGGCGTGCTTGTTCTGCTTTTCGAGCACATAGATCAAGCTGTTCAGGCCCGTCGCGATCGTCTCATCATTCGGGCCTTTAGTCTGGATCAGGCGATCAAGACAAATGACGAACAACGGTTCGGCTTCCGCATAGCGTTCTTTGCGCACATGCAACAGGGCCATCTCATTCATGGCCATGATTGTCTGGTGGTGGTTCTCGCCCCGGATCTTCGGTCCGTGCTCCATGAGTTTCACCAGGACCGGTTCGAGCCGGACATCGTCTCGCGTTTCGATCAACACCTCCCCGACGTTGTTCCAGATGTCGACCATTCGCGGGTGATCGTCGCCGAATACCTGGGGGGCGAATTTGAGCAGCGGATCGACGTAAGGCAGGCCTCTCTTGAATTGCCCCTGTTCCGAGTAGGTGGTGAGCAGGTTGAACATGGCGACCAACATGATCGGGCTGGCCTCGCCCTGGACGCTGCGGGCCCGCTCGATCGCCCGCAGGGCCCAAAGTTCCGCTTGGTCGAAGTGCCGCAGGTGCTGATAGGCGAGGGCCAGGTTGTTCATGGCCGAAATGGCGTCGATATGGTTTTCACCAATGACTTCGCGGTACCCTGCGATCGCCTGCTGCAACAGCTCCACGGCCCGCTCGTGTTGACCCATTCCGTCATGAGCCATGGCGAGGTTATTGAGCAGCGTGATCCGGGCCGGGTCGTTGGCCGGATATGCTTCCGGGACCGACGCGGCCACGTTTTGGAGCCGGTCCAGCGCCTCCGCGAATTTCCCCTCATACAGCGAACACATAGCCACGTCGCCCAGCAGATTCAAAGTGTAACGGTGGCCCTCGCCGTACTCCTGGCGACAAATGGCCAGCGCACGCTCCAGGTGCGGCCGGGCGATATTCGGCTCGTGCAGCGCCAGGTAGCTTTCCCCGATCGTCTTGCGGATCGACCCTTCGACCTTCGGCCGATCGTGGAAGGCTCCCTCGATCTTGACGGCGGCGCGGTCGAGGATTGTCCGCAGTTTCACGTTCGGGTTGGCGACATGGTCGAGGGCCGCTTGCCGGACCGGGTTCGCCTGCTCCAGGATTTCGTCTTCGAAAAAGCCCTGGATGGCCTCGGCCTTGTCGCGTTCGTCGGCCTCGGCGGCGCGGGCCGCGTTGGCGGCGTCGCGCTCCTTCTGGGCGGAAACCTGGGCCGCGGTCGCTCGGACCGCCTGCCACGTGCTGACGCCGATCCCGGTCACGAGCGAGCCGAACAAAAGCCCGGCGGAAAAGACGGCCCCCCGGTTCCGGCGGATGAACTTGCGCAGCCGGTACAGCCGCGACGGCGGGCCGGCGCTGATCGGCTCGTCGGCCAGGAAACGCAAGAGGTCAGCGGCGAGCCCGCTGGCGGTCTCGTACCTGCGGTTGCGGTCTTTCTCCAGCGCCTTCATTACGATCCAATCCAGCTCGCCCCGGACCAGGCCGGTCAGTCGCTTCGGTTCGACCCCCCGGTTGGCCGCGATGCTGGGCAATTCGTCCACGGTCGAAAGGCGGTGGCTGGGTTTGGGCGGCTCGTCTTCGCGAATGCGGCGCAGCATCTCCAGAAGCGCCGCCTCCTTGAACCGCGCCCGCTCCAGCGGCGTGGTCCCGGTCAAGAGTTCGTACAAGAGCACCCCGAGCGAGTAGATGTCACTGCGCGTGTCGATGTCGAGCTGATTCAGCTCCGCCTGCTCGGGGCTCATGTATTCCAGCGTCCCGACGACGGCCCCGAACCCGGTGTGCAGCGTCTCATCGGTCAGCTTTTGCCCGGCCGCCTTCGCTACCCCAAAGTCGATTACCTTCGGAACCGGTCGGCCGTCATACAGAGCGACCAGCACATTGGACGGCTTCAGATCGCGGTGGATGACGCCTTTCTGATGTGCGTGTTGCACCGCCTGGCAGACGGGCACAAATAGTTCCAGCCGCTCGCGAAGGGTGAGCCGGCGTTCGTCACAGAACGTCGTGATCTGGACGCCCTTCACGAGTTCCATGACGAAGTAAGGACGGCCGTCGGGCGTCGCGCCGGCGTCGTAGACCTGGGCAATGTTCGGATGATCCATCAGCGCCAGCGCCTGGCGCTCGGCCTCAAACCGGGCGAGGACTTGCTTCGAGTCCATCCCCGGCTTGATCAGCTTCAAGGCGACGGTGCGGCGGACCGGCTCCTGCTGTTCGGCCATCCAGACCGTCCCCATGCCCCCTTCGCCGATCATTTCGAGGAGCTTGTAGCGACTGGCCAGCAGGTGGCCGACCCCCGGCGCGGGTGCGGGCATGGTCTCGGGCGGCCGCGTGGCGGCGATGTCCTCGGTGTCGGGATCGAGAAACTGTCCGGCGGCCGCGTGGGCCCGGAGCAGGGCGTCGAGGCGCGCCCGGAGTTGCCCGTTGTCGCCGCAGGCCCGGTCCAGATTTGCGGACCGCTCCGCCTCCGACGGGCAGTCGAGGGCGGCTTCGAATAGGGTGACCAGGTGTCGGTTGGCGTTGTTCATAGGCGGTCAACTTTCAGTGCGGAATTGTGGGTCGATGTCCGCCAGGAGAGTGGGCGATTTTTCAAAATCGCTGTGTCAGCCGCCGCCGAGCGCATCGAAGAGCCAGGCGCGGGCGAACGCCCAATGGCGCTCGGCGGTCCGCCGCGGCAGATTCAAGGCAGTCGCGGCCTCATCCAAGGTCATCCGGACAAAGAACCGGAGCTTGATCAGGTCCGCCCCTTGCGGGCAGATCACCGACAGATGGTCGAGGGCATCGTCGAGTTCGAGCAACGTATCCGGCGGCGCGACGGCGGGGTCGGTGAGTCCCTCAAGGTCAACGCGCTGGCAATTGCCACCGCGCTTGAGCGCCCCCTTTTCGCGGGCCCGGTCGACCAGGATGCGACGCATGGCCTCCGCCGCGGCCGCGAAGAAATGGCCCCGCCCGTTCCAGCTCTGTCGCTGTTCGCCGCCGACCAGTCGGACATAAGCCTCATGGACGAGGGCGGTCGGCTGGAGCGTCTGGCCGGGCTTCTCGCCGGCCAGACGGGCGGCGGCGAGCTTTCGCAATTCGTCGTAGACGAGTGGCAGCAAGTCGGCCGCGGCCTTCGAGTCGCCGGACTCGATGGCGGCCAGGATCTGCGTGACCTCGGGCATGCCCCGAGGATACCGTGGAGCAGTTCCGCGGCAAAGGAATTAACGGCGGTTGTGATCGCATCGACGGTCGCAAGGGCCGGCGCAGACCAAGCGCCGGGGCCAGGCCGGGCCAGGGAGGATCCTGCTTGGCGGCGAGGGCCTCCCCGGCTGGTTCAACACGGCACCTCAGATCACTTCCCAGTCGGCCGAACTCAGCGGCCCAAAAGTTGGATCGTTCTCGTGCTTCGATGCGCCGTCCGAGGTCGCGATGACGGCATCACACCGCGGTCGATGTGACCCGACGCGTCAATCCTCCCCGTAAATTTCGTGAGGGCTAGCTGACTGATCCTTGCTGGAAGACCGCCCTGCTGGCTGCTAGCCGGCGAGTCAGAGGTTCGGATCCACTCACGGAGCAGATAGGACCCGCTACCGACGGACGCGAGGGGCGGGTTAGCACCGACGGCCGGGAGGTAGCCCCTCGCGGCCACGTCCGTAGTCGCTGGTTTTCTGGCTATTGCGGCGACTCCGGCCAGCGGCCGGGGGGCACCTGGTGGGTTCCTCTCGGACCGCGAAAGACTCGGGCGAAGCCTCTCCCGGCGTCTCCGGTTAACAATCTCCCCGCAGGTTAACAGGTCGTTACCTCTCGGACCCCGACGAGTTGACGCGAACTGACCCGGGCAATTCAGAGGTAAGACCTGGGAGAAGCCGCCACTGGTCCCCAGGGCGACTCAAAACCCGGGTGGTCTCAACCTCGGCCTGCGCGAGCAAGCGCGCCCGCTCGTCCTCGACGACCTCGGGCAGCCGGGCCAATCGGCCCTCCGCCCGGGCATCCTGGAACTGCCGCAGCGCTGCCTCCTGTGCCCGCGCCGGGTCGTCGCTCAGGGCCGGTCGACCCAGCCACGCCACGACCTGGAGTGCGAGCGCCTCGCCTTCTCCGTACTTCTCACCAGCCGGAAGCCCGACCAAAGCGGCCAGATCCTCGGGCGGGCGGATTTGGGTTGTCGGCGGCAGGGCGTTGAGCCACGCGAACCGGGCGGCCGCGCCGGGTAGGGCCATCCGCCCGGCGATCAATTCCCGGGCGACCAGATCCCTGGCGGCAACCCGGACGAGCCTTTGACGGACCGCGGGGTCCGGGTCCAGGTGATCGACCGCCACGTCGGGGTTGGGCGGGGTCTGGCGGGGAAAGATGAGGACGATCGCACAAGCCGTCCCGGCGGCACAGACGACCGCGAGCGCAACACGGGTGCCACGCATCAGAGTGACCTCGGTTGGCGGACGGGGTAGGGGGACCCGGCCGCGAATGATGGCGACGATCGGCGCGAATGATGTGGCCGGCGATATCGGGGCGTGGTCGCCCCCCGGTCAACTCGACGAGGTACGCGCCGGGATACCTCGCCGGGCAACCCCCTGTGCGACGTTTGCGCACGGAACGGCTCACCCGGTTGGGAGAAAGTCAAAAAACCCGGTGAGGATGCCGCGGACGCAAATGGGTTGTGCCGGGTGCGTCGGCTGATGTGGGTTTGAAGCGAGCCACCTAAGACCGGTGACTCGGTATGAATCAGTCCCGCGGGTGTGGGGGCGGAGCGACTTCCCGCGGGGGCGGAGCGAGTTCCGTCGGTGGTGAGGTGTCGTTGATACCAGCGAGCGAGGCGAGGGCCTCGCACTCCTTGATCCACCGGGCTGAGGGGAACCGCCATTTCGGGTTGCGGGAGCCGAGTTCGTGGCCGCGCCGGAGGGCTGCCGACGCCTCCTTGTATCGCCCCTGCTCCCTGAGGACCTGGCCGAGGTTGCAGTGGGCCTCCGCGAAGTCCGGCTTGAGGCGAATGGCCTCGCGCGCCGCCGCGGCGGCGTCGGCCCAGGCCCGCTTCCGGTACAAGAGACCGCAGAGATAATTGTGCCACCCGGCCACATCCGGCTTGAGTCGGATGGCCTCGCGAAGTGCTGCGACCGCCTCATCCAGGTCACCCTTCGCCGCCAGGGTATCGCCAAGCGCGTAGCGGAACTCGGCGTTGTGCGGCTGGAGGCGGATCAACTCCCGGACGACGACGATGGCCTCGTCCCAGGCCCTCTTCTTGGCGAGTCCGCCAGCCAGCTTTTTCAGGGCTTCGATGTCGTCCGGCTGGAGCCGGACGGTCTCGCGGTAGGCGGCGATCGCCTGGTCGAGGTCGCCCTTGCGAGCCAGGACTTCACCGAGGTTGAAGTGGAAATAGTGGTCGCGGGGGTTGAGTTCGACTGCGCGACGATGCGCCGCGATCGCCCCGTCGTAGTCCCGTTTGTGTACGTCAAGTGCCGCGCCGAGGCCGCTGTAGGCATCGCCAGACTTCGGCCGGAGCCGGATCGCCTCGCGGTACGCCGCAATGGCCTCGTCACCGGCGCCCGACCTGTTGAGTGCGTGGCCGAGGTTGATGAGCGCGTCCACGTTACCGGGCCGGAGGCGGAGTGACTCGCGGAGGGCGACGACGGCTTCGCCGAACCGCCCCCGGTTGTTGAGTGCGGTGCCGAGGTTGTATTGGGCTGACCAGTGGTCGGGACGGAGACGGACGGCCTCGCGGAATTCGGCGAACGCCTCGTCGGCGAGCCCCTCGCCCGCCAGGGCGGCGCCCCGGGCGTTGTGCGCACCGGCGAAGTCCGGCCTCAGCTGAAGCGCCCGGTCGTACGTCGCGATTGCTTCATCGAACTGGCCGGATTTGGTGAGCGCCTCGCCAAGATCCATCATCACCGCGGGGCTTTCCGGTCGAAGTGCCAGCGCCGCCCGAAAGAAGGGAGCGGCCTCCCGCGGGTTCACCCGCTCCAGTCGCAATCCTAAGATGCGGTTGAGCCAGAAGTCACCCGGCTGGCGTCGCTGAGCCTCCCGGAGCATGGCCAGGGCCGCCGGGTACGTGGCTGCCGTCTGTACGAGGTAAATGGCCATGGTGGGTTGGAGCAGGTCGCGCGGGGCGGTGTCCAGCAGCTCCTTCTGGTCAGCCTCGCTCGGGCCCATGTCCCCCCCGGCTGCCCGGATCCGCTCCCGCCAGTGCTCCATGCTCTCGTTCGCCGTACCGGGGTGGTAGAAGGGTGTCCGTTGCCAGGCGGCCCGCACCCGGTCTCGCCACGGGTCGGTGTCGGCCGCCCGGGCCGCCGCGAGCAGGTGTTCCCAGCCCCGATCGGTTTCCGCCCGGACTTCGCGGCGG
>DATFWZ010000238.1:0-7268 GCA_035258765.1 Gemmataceae bacterium | reverse complement strand
CGAGGTGCCCGGCGATGCGCGGACCAACGTGGACCGCTTCATCCTGGCGGCCCTCGAAGCAAAGGGGTTCACGCTCAACCCGGAGGCCGACCGGGCGACTCTGATCCGACGCGTCTCCTTCGACCTGACCGGCCTGCCGCCGACCGTCGCCGCGATCGACGCCTTTCTCGCGGACAAGTCGCCGGCCGCCTACGAGCGCATGGTGGACCGCTACCTGGCGAGCCCGCGCTACGGCGAGCGCTGGGGTAAGTACTGGCTCGACGCGGCCGGGTATGCCGACTCGAACGGCTACTTCAGCGCCGACAGCGACCGGCCACTCGCGTGGCGGTACCGGGACTACGTCATCCGGTCAGTCAACGCGGACAAGCCGTACGACCGGTTCGTCCGGGAACAACTCGCGGGCGACGAACTGGTCGGCTACACGCCCGGCGGGGACGTCACCCCGGGGATGGTTGAGGCGCTGACGGCCACGCACTTCCTGCGCAACGCCCCGGACGGGACCGGGGAGAGCGACGGCAACCCGGACGAGGTGCGGACCGACCGGTTCTCCGTGCTCGAAGGCAACCTGCAAAACGTGATGAACTGCCTGCTCGGGCTGACCGTCCAGTGCGCCCGGTGCCACGATCACAAGTTCGAGCCGCTCACCCAGGAGGAGTACTACGGGCTCCAGGCGATCCTGTTCCCCGTCTACAACCCCGACAAGTGGGCCAAGCCGAACGACCGGGTTCTGCCGGTCGGCACGCGCGCCGAGGTCGCGGTGTGGAAGGAGCGGACTGCATTGATTGACCGACAGGTCAAGGCAGCCCAGGGGGGCCTGACCGCGTTCACCGACGCACTCCGCGACCAACTCCTTGGCGAAAGGCTCAAGGACCTGGAGCCATTGGCGCGGACGGCAGTCATCGAAGCCACGAAGGCGCCCAAGGATAAGCGCTCCGACGCCCAGAAGGAACTGTTGAAGAAGCACGGGAAGGCAGTCGAGATCTCCGACGACGAACTGGCCAAGCGCTTCCCGGAGTATAGCTCCTACCGCGACCGGGTGAAGCAGACTGTCGCGGAGCGTGAAAAGGAACGGCCCCGGCCGCTCGAACAGGTCGCGGCGTTCGTCGAGACCGACCTGAACCCGCCGGCTCACCACGTCCTGAAACGGGGCCAGCACGGCTCACCGGGAAAAGAAGTGACTCCCCTCGTCCCGGCCGCTCTGTTCACGTCGGCAAACGCGTACCGCCTCGACCCCCGGCCCAAGGACCGCGTCTCGACCGGCCGCCGGACCGCCTTCGCAAACTGGGTCGTATCGCCCGAGAACCCGCTCTTCGCCCGCGTGATGGTCAACCGGGTCTGGCAGCACCACTTCGGCACTGGCCTCGTCGCGACGACGGACAACCTCGGCGCCTCCGGCGCCAGGCCGTCGCACCCGGAGTTGCTCGACTACCTCGCGGCCGAATTCGTGGCGTCCGGCTGGAGCCTGAAGGCCCTGCACCGGCTCGTCCTGACGTCGGCCGTTTATCGACAATCCAGTATCTCCCGGCCGGATCTGGACGCGGCCGATCCGGACAACCGGCTTCTCGCCCGGTACCCGATCCGGCGGTTGGACGCCGAGGCCGTCCGCGACTCGCTGCTGCATGTCTCGGGCGAGCTGGACCTCCGGGGCGGAGGACCGTTCGTCCCGAGCACTCGAACGCCCGAAGGAGTCGTTGAAGTTCCCGAGAGCACGAGTGGCTCCCACCGGCGGTCGGTCTACCTGCAACAACGACGAACCCAGGTGGTCACCTTCCTTCAATTGTTTGACGCTCCGACCATCGTGACCACGTGCGGCAAGCGGACGCCGTCAACTGTCCCCCTCCAGTCGCTGGCCCTCTTGAACTCGGAGTTCGTCCGGGCCCGGGCCCGGGTCCTGGCGCGTCGTCTTGCAAGCGAGGCCGGTGACGACCCAACGGCGCGGCTGTCGCTCGCCTTCCGCCTGACGAGTGGCCGCGAGCCACTCGCGGACGAGCGCCGGGCGTGCGAGAAGTTCCTCGACGCCCAGCGACTGGTCTTCGCCAAGGAGAACAACGCCGCCGACCGGGCATGGGCCGACCTGTGCCAGATGCTCCTGGCGAGCAACGCCTTCCTGTACGTCGAGTGAGGCGAGACATGATGCCACTGACCGACTTCGCGCTGACCCGCCGGGCCTTCCTGGGCCGGACCGCCGGCTCGCTCGGCGGACTGGCACTCGCCCACCTCGCCGCCGAGGCTCGCGAATCGGCTCGCGACCCGCTCGCTCCGCGGCCGCCGCACCATCCCGCGAAGGCGAAGGCAGTCATCTGCTTGTTCCAGCACGGCGGCCCGAGCCAGATGGACCTGTTCGACCCGAAGCCGGAACTCACCAAACAGCACGGCCAACCGCACCCGGAGAAGCTGGAGGTCCACTTCCACACCCAGCAAGGTAAGCTGCTTGCGTCGCCGTTCAAGTTCGCGAAGTGCGGTAAGGCCGGGATCGAGCTGTCGGAGCTTTTGCCGCACACGTCCGGGATCATCGACGACCTGACCCTTATTCGCTCGATGACCACGGACTCCGTGGACCACGAATCGGCGCTGCGGATCATCCACTCGGGCAAGTTCTTTGCCGGCCGACCGACCTGGGGGTCGTGGGTGCTGTACGGGCTCGGGACGGAGCGGAAGGAGCTGCCCGCGTACGTCGTCCTGAGCGACCCCGGCGGGCTCCCCGTGGACGGGCCGCTCAACTGGTCGAGCGGGTTCCTGCCGGCGGTCTACCAGGGCACTCCTTTCCGGGCTTCGGGCACGCCGGTCGCCCACTTGACCACCCCGGCGGACGTGCCGCCGGACGCCCGGAAGAACCAGCTCGATCTGTTGAACGAGCTGAACGCAGCGCACCTCCGCCGATACCCGGGGAACGCCGAACTGGAGGCCCGGCTCGGGCACTACGAGCTGGCCGCGAAGATGCAAACGGCCGTCCCCGACGTTCTCGATATGGCTAAGGAGACGGAGGAGACGAAAAAGCTCTACGGAATCGACAATTCGAAGTGTGCCGAGTACGGGAAGCGCTGCCTCCTGGCCCGCCGGCTGGTTGAGCGCGGCGTGCGGTTCGTCCAGCTCTTCCTCAACGGCCAGCCGTGGGACACCCACGACAAGAACGCGAACCGGCTCAAAGACCTGTGCGCAATGACCGACCGGCCGGCGGCCGGGCTGGTCGAGGACCTGAAGCGCCGGGGCCTCTTGGACTCGACCATCGTGATGTGGACGGGCGAATTCGGCCGGCTGCCGATCTCGCAGGGGGCGGACGGCCGCGACCACAACCGGCACGCGTTCTCGCTCTGGCTCGCGGGCGGGGGGTTCAAGAAGGGCTACGTCCACGGGGCGACCGACGCGTTCGGGTACAAGTCAATCGAAAATGTGGTCCGCGTCTACGACCTGCACGCGACGTTGCTCCACGCCCTCGGCCTGGACCACGAGAAGCTGTCCTACCCGCACGAGGGCCGCGACGACACGCTGACGGACGTCCCGGTGACGGGGGCCCGGGTCATCCCCGACCTGCTGGCCTGACCCAAGGTCGACCTGGCGGCAGTCTCCAATGCGCAAGATTCTCCTCTGGTCGTTCAGCGCGGGGCTTCTCGGCCTGTGCGTCTACCTCCAGGCGGGCCCGTCGCGGGCACAAGACGACGGCGTCAAAATCCGCGTGCGTCTGATGGACGCGGACGGCGGGAAGCCCGTTCCCGGCATCGTCCGGGTGTTCCGCGCTGGCGAAGATAAACCGCTCGCGCTGCCCGGCCTCTACGACCGCCTCCGCGGACTGAAACCGACCGCGACACTCGCCGGATGGTCCGTCGTCCCCGCTGCGGGCGCCGAGACGACGCTGCCGCGCGCCAAGGTGCGCATCGAAGCAGTCTCCGGACTGGAGACGGTGCTTGCCGTCGAGGAAATCGACCTGGGTAAGAAGCCGTCTGAAGAGGTGGCAGTCAAGCTCAAGACACTCTTCCGCCCGGAACGGTCCGACCTGGTCGCGGGCAACACGCATCTGCACTTGATGAACCTGACGGCCGAGGACTCCGACGAATACCTGAAGCAGGTCCCGGCCGCCGACCGGTTGAAGGTTCTCTTCATCTCGTACCTCGAACGCATCAAGGAGGACGTGAACTACATCACCAACCGCTACGCGATCGGCGACCTGAAGCAGTTCGACGTGACGGGGGTGCTCATGAACAACGGCGAGGAGCACCGGCACAACTTCGGCTCGCACGGCGAGGGGTACGGGCACGTGATGTTCCTGAACATCAACCGGCTGGTCAAGCCAGTCAGCCTCGGCTCGGGCATCACTGGGGCCGGCGACGACGACCGGCCGCTCCGCCCCGGGATCGAGGACGCCCGCAACCAGGGGGGCACCGTCCTCTGGTGCCACAACGCCTCCGGGTTCGAGGGCGTCCCCAACACCCTGGCCGGCCGGATCAACGCCCTGAACGTGTTCGACGGGACCCGCACCGGCACCTACGAGGACAGCTACTACCGCTACCTCAACATCGGGCTGCGGTTGCCCATCAGCACGGGGACGGACTGGTTCCTTTACGACTTCTCACGCGTCTACGCGAAGGTGTCTGGGCGGTTGACCGTTCCGAAGTGGCTGGAGGCGGTCAAGGCGGGCCGTTGTCAGGCGACGAACGGGCCACTGTTGACCCTGAGCGTGGACGGCAAGGAGCCCGGTGACGTGATCACCCTGGACGAGCCGAAAACGGTGCGCGTGGAGGTCACCGCGACCGGGCGACACGACTTCCAGAAGCTCCAGCTCGTCCAGAACGGCCGGGTGGTCCTGGAAGAATCCGGCAAGTTGCAGGACGGCGTATGCGCGGGCCGCCTCGCGCGGGAGGTTCGCCTGGATGGGCCGGCCTGGTTCGCGGCGCGGATTGACTCGAGCGCGAAGAACGAGCTAGACCGGCAACTCTTCGCCCACACGTCGCCGGTTTACATCGATTTCGCCGGCAAGCGCGTCTTCGACGTTGAGGCGGGGCGTCTGATGCTCCGCCGGATAGAGCAGGCGGAGGAGGAGATCCGCAACCGCGGAAAGTTCGGCGACGACGCGGCCCGGGACAAGATCCTGGCGATCTACCAGGAGACCAGCAAGGAGTTGGTGAAGCGAATCGGTCGGCGCGGCAAGTAGCGCTGCCGAACGGCGTGCCGCCAACACCCTGCCACCCGCCCAGGGCCCGCGTCGGGCCCGTCACGCGGAGCGTGACGAGACTGGCCGCCGTCGGGGGAAGTGACGCCCTTCCCCGTGGCATGCGCCGGGCCCATCACGCGAAGCGTGATGGCTACTCTGGGCTCCTCTCGCGGCGCCAGAGGGCGAAGCGTCGCCCTCCAGGTCCGGCGCGGCGGACGCGTCAGCCAGGCCGCGCGATCCAGAGTCGACACTTGCCGGGACTGGAGAAGTGGTCGATCCGCCCGCCGGCGAGTCGATGGAGCCGGTACACCACGTGGCAGGAGACGCGCAGCGGTTTGCCCTTCACTCGGGTCACGAACCGCGGCCCGAACGCCTGGCGGACCAGGGCGGCCGCAGCCTCCTCGTCCAGCCGGCCCCGGGCGCGGATCTCGTCCCATAGCCATGCGGCCACGGAGAGGAACGTGGGCGATTTCCGATCCATCTTCGCTCGGCCTTGGGCAGGAGGCCCGAAAACGAAGCTGGCCCCCGACGGGTCTCGGAGGCCGTGGTGATTCTGACGGAATTCTGGCTCTAACCAGCGTGTGAGTCAAATGAGAAAAGAATGAGCGTCGCGACTGCACCCATTCGCTCGTTAATCGCGCCCCGCCCGGGCGATTGGCGAGCTAGACTTCAGCTGCCTTTGTCCCCGGCCCGTCCGGGGGCGATCCCCAGAGAGGTCACATCGGTGAGCAATCGAAAACTGCTGCAGCGCGTACTCGTGACATCTGAGCCGCTCCTCCGGTCGGCGTGGGCGCGGCGCCGGAACGAGCGCGTGATTATTGTCCTGGCAGACCTGGGCCGACCGGAATGCCGGCTCCACGCCGAGAAGTTTTGGGGCGGGGACTTCGTGGACCGGTTCGCCCAGGACCGGGCCGAGATGGGCCACGCCGCCTACCTCCCATACCTGCGACCGCACGACCTGATCGACCGACTGCTGGGGCACGCGAACGCCGCCCAGCGGGAGGCCGGCGCGGCCCTGCGGGCCGTCGTCGCCCGGGGGAAGGGTGTCCCGGTTTGGATCGTGAGCGCGGTGGGGCACTGGGCGACTGTCTGGGCGCCCCCGGCTCAATCGACGTGATCGCGGTACGAGGTTGCGGCCTCTAAGACGTTTCGGCCGGACTTGGATCACAAGACCGTGTCGCGGGGTAGCCCGACGCGCCAGTGAGGGCCATGCCTCGGCCCTCGCTGGCGCGTCGCGCTACCCCGCTACGAGTTCCTGAACCCTCCTCTAGAAGTAGTAGTAGTAACCAGGATCGTAGTATCCGGGATCGTAGTAGTAGTCGTCGTCCCAGATCGTCCCGGTGCCCCCGCCCGGCTTGATGAGGGTGTTGCCGGTATTGTTGCTGAGGACCAGGGAGAACGTCTCGTCCCCCTCGTAGTCGTAGTCACCCAGGACCTGCACCCAGACGGTCTGAGTGGTGTCCCCCGGGTTGAAGGTCAGCGTCCCCGAGACGGGCATGTAGTCCAGCCCGGCCGTGGCCGAGCCGTCCACGGTGGTGTAGTCCACCGTGAACGTCTCGGTGGCCGGGGTGGAGAGCGAGACGGTGAAGGGGATGTACGTCAGGTCCCCGGGGCTGCCCTCCCACGCGGCGCCGTCGCTGACGGAGATGATGCTGCCGTCGTCGTTCAGGATCGTCCCCCAGGTGTGGTCCGAGTCGAGTACCGCGCCATTGACGTTACTGAAGTTGACGAGGAACGACTCGTCGTACTCGATGCCCTGGTCGCCCTTCACGGGTACGGTGAAGAGATGGGTCGTCTGGTTCGGCGCGAAGGTCAGCGTTCCGGACGCGGCCACGTAGTCCTCCCCGGCCACGGCCGTCCAGTCGCCGGTGGCCCAGTCCACCGTGACGGTCGCGTCCGAAGGCGCCGACAGGGTCGCGGCGAAGACCATCTCGGTCGTCCCGCTGTCTCCCTCCACTTGCGAGACAGGCATCACGGTCATTCGCGGCTCGTCGTTGGTGATCGTTCCCATGCCCTGGCCGTCGACGATGACCGCGTGGGTAGCGCCGCTCAAGTTCACGAAGAAGTACTCGTCTCCCTCCCCCAGCCGGTCGCCGTTCACCATCACCGTCACCGGCATGCT
>DATFWZ010000237.1:0-2860 GCA_035258765.1 Gemmataceae bacterium | reverse complement strand
GGGGGGCCGGGACCGTCCTGGCCGGGCGGTACAAGCTGTTGGAGCCGGTCGGCGAGGGGGGCATGGGGTCGGTGTGGATGGCCGAGCAGACCGAGCCGGTCCGGCGGCGGGTGGCCGTCAAGCTGATCAAGCCGGGGATGGACTCGCGGCAGGTGCTGGCCCGGTTCGAGGCCGAGCGGCAGGCCCTGGCCCTGATGGATCACCCGAACATCGCCAAGGTGTTCGACGGCGGGGCGACGTCCGACGGCCGGCCGTACTTCGTGATGGAGCTGGTCAAGGGCGTCCCGCTCACCGCCTACTGCGACGACAAGCGGCTGGGCCTCCGCGACCGGCTGGCCCTGTTCGCGGACGTCTGCCGGGCGGTACAGCACGCGCACCAGAAGGGGGTCATCCACCGGGACCTCAAGCCCTCCAACGTCCTGGTGGCCCCCTACGACGGCCGGCCGGTCGTGAAGGTGATCGACTTCGGCATCGCCAAGGCGGCCGGCCAGCCGCTCACCGACCGCACCCTGGTAACCGGGCTGGGGGCGGTCGTCGGGACCGCCGAGTACATGAGCCCGGAGCAGGCCGAGCTGAACAACCTGGACGTCGATACGCGGTCGGATGTGTACAGCCTCGGGGTGCTGCTCTACGAGCTGCTCACGGGGACCACCCCGCTCACCGGGGGGCGGGGAAAGGGGGCGGCCCTCCTGGAAATCCTCCGGCTGGTCCGGGAAGAGGAGCCGCCCCGGCCGAGCCTGCGGCTGTCGTCCACGGAGGAACTGCCGGCGATCGCGGCGAACCGTGGGCTGGAGCCGAAGAAGCTTACCGGCGTCGTGCGCGGGGAGTTGGACTGGATTGTCATGAAGGCGCTGGAGAAGGACCGCAACCGCCGGTACGAGACGGCCAACGGCTTGGCGATCGACATCCAGCGCTACCTGGCCGACGAGCCGGTGCTGGCGTGCCCGCCGTCGGCGGGGTATCGCTTCCGCAAGTTCGCGCGGCGGAACAAGGCGGCGATGACCATGGCCGCCATGTTCACGCTGGCCCTGCTCGTCACCGTGGCCGCATTAAGCGTGAGTACCGTACTGACTTCGCGCGCCTACGCGGCGGAAAAGAAGGCGCGCCTCCAGTCGGAGGCCAACCTGGAACTCACGCGCATGGCCATCGACGAGTTCTTCACCCAGGTCAGCCAGAGCAAGTTGCTCGACGTTCCCGGCCTTCAGCCCCTCCGTAAGGACTTGCTGGAATCGGCCGTTCGATTCCAGGTATCGTTGGCCGCCGAACGCCCGGACGATCCGACGGTCCAGGCCGATCTGGCCGCAGCCCACCTTCGCGTATCGATCCTGTATGCCGTGGTGGACCGCGGCGACGATTACCAGGCTTCGATCAATGCGGGCGTCGAAGTGCTGGAACGACTCCGCCGAGAGCATCCAGGTGACCGAGAACTCTATCGCCGCGTGGCGGGTTACTTCAGGGCGTATCGGCCTCTGTTCGCTCATACGCAGTGGCCAAAAGATGTTGATGGCCTCGTGCGCCTATTGGAGAAGTACACAACGCTCTGGGAGCAGCTGGCTGCCGAGGACCCCGCGACTCCTGGTTTTCGACTGGACCTGGCAGCAGTTTACGCCCTCCGGGCAGACGTGATCGGTACCCTCAAGGGGCGGGCAAGAGCAGTCGCAGATTGCCGGCGATCGATCGAACTCCTGGAAGAACTCGTGCGAACTAAACCCGAGGAACCCGAGTATCAAGCGTGGTTGGCGTTGGTTTACACGAATTTGGCATACCAACTCGAATGCATGGGCCAAAAGGACGAACCCGTGGCCGCCAACGAGAAAGCCCTGCAAATCCGCGAGGGCCTGGTCGCGAAACACGGCGATGTGCCCCAGTACCGAAAGGACCTGCTCCACAGCCTCGCGTTGAAATCTGCCCGCCTGCGCGACCAAGGCAAGCAGAACGAGGCCGAGCCGCTCGGTCAGCGGATCGTGGCGGACCTGGAAGGCCTCGCGGACCAATACCCCAACGATCTCAGCTATCGCGTTGAGCTGTTCGGCGCGTTGAAGGGCCTGGCCGACACCGCCGGGAAAGCGAAGGCGGAACATCTGTGCGAGGTCGTATGCCAGATGGATGAACAGGTACCAGCTCAGGAATCCTGGTGGCTTCCCTTTTTGGAACTCGAAATCCGCGCCCCGGAATGTCAAGGTCACATTATCGCCCGTGTGGACCATGTTGTTGTGAATGCAATTGCGGATCGTTCCTGCAAAGCGCATGAGATTCGAAAACATGTCCTGTTTGGCCCCTGTGCCGGTGACCGGCTGGTGGGTGAGTGGGCGAGTGGACGAGATCAACCTGGAGGAGTTCCCGCGCCGCCTAGTGCGGCGCGGCCGATCGATGCGGCCCGGCGGGCGAGTCGTTGTCTAACCGAGCCGATGCGGCTTGGTGCCGGAGCCACGAGCGACGGGGGTGTCGCCCACCTCGATTCCCCAGCGCGTCGCCGGCCGCCAGCCGTCACCCCCTTGGGGGATCGAACCGTGCGTTTTGAGTGACCGCCCCGTCGGCACGGAGAGGTTTCGGAGGCGCCGCGCCGCGCCGCGGCGCGGCAGCCGCCCCACCGGCAGGTGGAGCGGCCCGACCTCGGAAGGCGGTTGGGTGCCGCTCGCTTCGCGCGGGTCGCGACCGTGGCGGGTTTGCGAACTTGGTCCACGACCGGCGGGGGATCTCATGTGAGGGAAAGGACTACGGCCGCCCGAGTCCGGTTCACGGCTTGGGCGTTACCACCTCGACGGCGGTCACCGGCTCGACCGGGGTGGCGGGCGGGAAGTCGGGCCAGTCCCAGTCGGCGTCCATCTCTTTAAGTCGGGCCCGGAGGTGGCGGAGGTCC
>DATFWZ010000236.1:0-8122 GCA_035258765.1 Gemmataceae bacterium | reverse complement strand
CCGCCCGCCGCACGAGCTCGTCACATGGCGTGAACCGCCGCCCGTAGCGCTCGGCCAGGAACGCGAGCCGATCGACGAGAGTAGCGAGCCCGAGGTCATCCGCGTATCGCAGAGGCCCGCCGCGGTGGGCCGCCCAACCGGCCCCAAACGCCAGCGCCAGGTCGACCGTTGCCGGGTCGGCGTCCGGCTCGTCGGCCAGGGCGGCCGCGGTCTCGTTCACGGTGCGCAGCACCACCCGCTCCACGCCCTCGCGCAGGGCCGCGTCGGGGTCGAACACGTAATGGGCGACCGCGTCCTCGTCCCCGTCGCGCCAGAGGATCATCCGGGCCAGGTCATTCTGCCGTCGTCGCCACCCGTAACGGTAGAAGCCCTCGCCGCCGGGCTTACCGACCCACCCGTACGGCAGGAGACGATGGAAGAGGAGGTTCCGGGCGAAGCCGTCGCCGCGAGCAATCTGCATCTGGCCGGCCAGCTCCGCGAGCCGATCGAGTCCGACCTCGTCGGACCACTCCAGCGGACCCTTCGCCATCCCAAACTCACGCAACGCGGCGTCCACGCGATCCAACGGCAGACCCTCGGCAACGAGCGACACTCCTTCGGACAGGTAAGCGAGCCAGATCAGTCGGACGAGCCTTCCGGGCCGATCGGCGACGCGAACCGGCGTGAACCCCCAACGGCGACACCAGTGGGCCAGGCCCAGAATCACCCCCGGGTCGGTCGTGGACGTTCCAACGATCTCCGCGACGGGTTGACGCCCGTCCGCGTTCGGGAAGTGCAACCCGGCGACGCGCGACCGGCGGCCCAGCTCCGCCTGGATCGCCTCGACGGAGACGGTCGTGCCGGTCGTGACCAGTACGCACCGCGGCCGCACCCGGCGCTCGAGCTCGTGGAACAGGTTTCGCTTGATTCCGGGGTCCTCGTCGTCCGCCTCGATCACCAGGTCGGCGTTGTCGAAGCCAAGCCATTCGCACGTTGCCCGGAGGCCGAGAACCCGATCGGTTTCCAGGCGTCGCGTCAATGTTTCGACTTCATCGGCGTTGCGAACCTGGATGACGACGTCGTGACCGAATCGAGCCAGCCGAGCCGCGACGATAGTCCCCAGTTCGCCGCGCCCGACGACCCCGACGCGGCGGGGCAGGGGAGGTACGGGGTTGACCGGCTCGGGCACGACACGAATGGGCATGGCGGCTTGCCGGTGCAAGTCGAGGAGTCGACGCGTCGCCGGGGTCACGGCCAGCCGCGTGACCGCGGCCCGCTCGGCGGCGAGTCCCTCGCCGTCGGACGATAGCCCGGCTGCCACGGCGTCATGAAGGGCGGTAGCCGCCTGGGCTCCGTCGGCAAAAGATTCTGCCCGGCGCCTGACCCGTCGCAGGAGTCCCTGCTTGCCCGCCATGCCGCTCGTTCGCCACCAGCGTCGTAAGGAGAATCGTCTGGCGTGGTCGGGGTCGTCTTGAATTTCGCCCGTGAGCGTCCGTAGGTCCACGGCGAGCCTCGCCGGCGGTATGAGTCGGTCTACAAGGCCAGCCCGGTGCGCTTGTCGTGCGGTCCACCCGTCCCCGTTGAGGAACAGCTTCACCGCAGCCGGTACGCCGATCAATTGCGGCAGACGAACCGTTCCACCCCAACACGGGACCAAGCCGCGAGCCACATCCGCCGACTCGAACCGCGTGCACGGGGAATCGACCGCCACCCGGGTGTCGCACGCGGCGATCAGCTCCAGCCCGACCCCGGCGCACCGGCCTTCGACGACCGCGACTGCCCGGGCGGGCAATTCGGCCAGCTTTCGCGTCACGTCCTGCCCGCGGGCCGCGAAGGCGGCAAACTCGAGCGGCGAGGTGAAGCGCGCCACCTCGACCGCGTCGAATTCCTCGAGAAACGCCCCCGGCCGGCTGCTCCGCAACACCAGCACGTCGGCCCCAGGCCGGCCCGCGACCCGGTCGAGGACGAGCGATAATTCGTTGAGGATGGGCAGGGTCAGGGCGTGGGACGGGCGGCCCCGGAAGTCGAACCAGAGGGTCAGGATCTGATCGTCGGCCTCGAGGCGGAAGTTCTGCGATTCGTAAAGCATTACGCGGCGGCTCCGTCCGACCGAGTGCGTCCGTGCACAGCCCGGTATCTTGGACGAAAGTCGCCGCCGCGGTCAAGGCGAAGTGGGAGGATCAGTCCTCGCGCGGCTTGGCCCGGACCTCAATGGCCAGGACGGCCTCGGCAGCCGCCAGTCGCAGCTCCGGGTCGGTGCTGGCGAGGGCGTCTCGCAGCTCGTCCAGGGCCGGCCGCGCCTTCGGGCCGAAGCGGACTAGGCCGGACGCCGCGGCACGACGCAGTCGGAAGTCCCGGTACCGCAGATCTTCAATGAGCACCGGAACCGTACTTTCGGCATCGGACTCGAGGGCGGCCAGGGCCTTGAGTGCGGACAGCCGCGGCTCGACGTCGCCGCGAACCGCCGCCCCGAGCACCTCGGGGACGGCAGACTTTGCCGCCGTCCCGTATTTGGCCAGGGCCAGCAGTGCGGCGTTCCGGACGTCCAAGTCGCGATCGCCGGCGAGCCGGGCCAGGGCGCGCACCCGCGGGTCGGGCGCCGCCGTGTCCGGCTTCACACCCGACAGCTTGCCGAGCGCCCGGGCCGCTGTCCAGCGGACGAACACGCTCGGGTCCGACGTGGCCCGCACGAGCGTGGGGCCTCCATCGACGCCCACGTCGAGCGTTTCGATCGCCTCGACCGCGGCGAGCCGGACGCCAGGATCCGGGTCGTTCACCCGGTCGGAGAGCGCGGGGAAGGCCTCCTTCAGTCCGCCGGAAAAGGGCTCCGGGTCGCCAGGTCGCGCTGCGAGAATCGAGGCGCGCAGCGCGCCGATTCCATCCAGCACCTTGCTCGCCGCAGTCCGAACCGTCGGATCTTCCGCAGCCAGGGGGCCCGCCAACTTTGGCAACACCCTGTCGACTTCCCGAACCACAGGCTCGAGAGGCGCGAGCGGGCCTCCTGGGCCCTTCCCTTTCGGCTCCTCGCCCGGTCCCGACCTGGACTCGTTCTTGTAAAGGTCCGACAGCGCGGAAACGGTCGCAGTCAGTCCCTGCAGCGCGGGTCGCTGCGTCTCCGGGTCGGGATTGTCAAGTGCCTTTGCGACCAACGGCAAGGCCTGAGTCGCGGCGCCGATAAATGGCTCTGCCTCTTTCAGGTACTTATTCGGGGGCACCGCATTGGCGAGCAGGATGGCGAGCGCTTCCGCCGCCGCCCGGCGAACCGCGACATCTTCCGATTGCACGTGCGGACCAAGCACCTTCGGGATCTCGGTCGCACTCGGCCGACTCTTCCCGTACGAGTGCAGCCCGACGGCCAGGATGTCAGGGTCTTTGATGCCCTTTTGCAGGACTGCCCCGAGCATGTCGGAAAGGCGGTACTTATCCAGCCCCCGCGGTAGATCGCCGACTGCGACGAACGCGGCGCGGCGGGCGTCCGGGTTTTCGCTCTGCAACCCTGCCCGAATCTGCGGTACGAGCGGCTCCAGCTTGCGTACCGCCTCGCTGTCGGCCCGTTCGGCGTCCTTATCCGACTGCGCGGGAGCACGGCCCGGCCAACCGGCGAGGACAATCAACCCGAAGACGAGGGCGAGCGCGCCGAGACAATGGCGGGGTCCAACGTGCGACACGGCTGGCTCCCAGGGCGATAAGCAACCGGATTCTCCCATCATGCCAGATACCCAGCCGGTGTGATAGTCCTCGCACCGAGAGGTGACCCGCGGCGACGAATGGCGGCCGCCGGCCGCGCGGGTTGGAGCGGTTGCGCCGGGCGCACCGGCTGCTGACGCCTCCCAGCCGGGCGACAGCCGCCGGCCGCCCGGCTACACTACGGGAAGGCGCGAACCACGCGACCGTCCGCATACGTCCGGGACCCCGCATGCAGTCGCTGACCCTCTTGGCCGAGCCGCCGCCTCCGCCCGCCGCCCCCCGCCACCGCCTGCCCGCCTGGCTGAAACGGACCCTCCCGCGGGGCAACGAGAACTTCTTCACCGACACGCTCCTTCGCGACCTCGGGCTGGAGACGGTCTGCGAGAACGCCCGCTGCCCGAACCGGCCCGAGTGTTACGCCCGGCGGACGGCGACGTTCATGGTCCTCGGCAACGTCTGCACGCGGCCGTGCGGGTTCTGCTCCGTGCCGCGCGGCGAGGCCCTCGACGTGGAGACTGACGAGCCCGAGCGCGTGGCCGAAGCCGCGGGGCGATTGGGCCTGAAACACGTGGTCATTACGTCGGTCACGCGGGACGACCTGGCGGACGGCGGGGCCGAGCACTTCCACCGGTGTGTCCTGGCGGTCCGCGAGCGGACCGGGGCGGCCGTGGAGGTCCTGACGCCCGATTTTCTCGGCGACGTCGCCGCCATCGACCGCGTGATCGCGGCCCGCCCGGAGGTTTACAACCACAACCTGGAGACGGTGCCGCGACTGTACCGAAAAGTGCGGGGCAAGGCCGACTATCGCCGAAGCCTCGACCTGCTCCGCCGCGTCAAGGATCGCGACTCGGGGATCGTCACCAAGAGCGGCCTGATGCTCGGAATTGGCGAGTCGGTCGGCGAGTTGTTTGACGTGCTCGCCGACTTGCGGGCCGTTGGGTGCGACGTGCTGACCCTCGGCCAGTATCTGGCGCCGACGCTCAAACACATTCCGGTAGCCCGGTTCGTCCCGCCCGCGGAATTCGACGCGATCGCTGCGTCGGCCCGGCGCCTCGGGTTCCAGCAGGTGGTCGCCGGGCCGTTCGTACGCTCCAGCTACCACGCCGACGAAATGGTCCCCGCTTCTCGCGAGTCTTCCTGACCTGCCGCCAATTCTGCGCTACCCTCTCGACTTCACCGAATACTCGGCGTCGGTTTATGCCACACACTCGATAAGGCAGTTTCGACTTCGGCTATTCAGTTTTGTCGCTTTTTTGAAATGGTCCCTATCTTGTCGATATGCAGCGCTCAGACAACGGCATTTTGATCGCGATGGAAGGCATCGACGGCGCCGGCAAGACGACTCAAGTCGCCTTGCTGGAGCAGTTCTTTTTGTCCGCCGGCGAAAGAGTAAAGCGGTCCAAAGAGCCGACTGACGGTCCATGGGGCCAAAAGATCCGGCAGTCAGCCGCAAATGGTCGGATGACGTGGACTGAAGAGCTACATGCTCTAATCCAAGACCGGACTGAGCACATTCAGAACGTGATTCAGCCAGCGCTTAATGACGGGCAGATCGTAATCCTCGATCGGTATTTTTACTCCACTATCGCCTACCAGGGCACGACTGGAGGCGATGTCGATGCCCTGACTGCCCAAATGTTCGATATCTCTTTGGAGCCAGACGTAGTCGTCTTAATCGACGTGCCGCCTGAAATCGGACTTGCTCGCATTGAGCATGCTCGAGGTGACAAACCCAACGCGTTTGAGAATCTAGAAAACCTTGAACGTGTTCGCGCGGTCTTTCAGCATCTGGCTACTACCCACAGTAACGTGGTCCTTGTCGACGGCACGCCGCCCATTGAAGAGGTCCGTAAAACGATCCTAGCGAAGCTCCTAGAAAGTGCGCTTGTGCCTCGATTGAGCATGACCTCCGGTCCTTCGATTGATTCCCTTCGCTCGTCCAATGCGCCCGGAACTGCTTCGCGGTTAGCAAAGCTCAGACGAGCAGCGGGCCTTCTTACCAAGCCTCAGAAATGATCGGTTTGCTCCGCAAGTGGAGTGGAGCATGAGCTGGGAAGCCATCCGTGGGCACGACGCGATCGTCCGGTCGTTCGATGCGGCCTGGCGGAAGGGGCGGCTCGGGCACGCGTACCTGTTCGTCGGCCCTCCTGGCGTCGGAAAACACAGGTTCGCGCGCGAACTGGCCAAGGCATTGCTCTGCGAGGCGCCAAAGGATCGGCTGGCCGCGTGCTCGAAGTGCGGCAGTTGCATCCTCGCGGACGCGGGCACTCACCCGGACCTGCACCTCGCCGGGCGGCCCGAAGACAAGGTCGAGCTGCCCATCGAGATCATTCGCGAACTCGTCGAACACCTGTCTCTCAAACCCGCTCGGGGCGGCCGCAAGGTCGCCATCCTCGACAACGCGGACGACCTCAATGCCGAGTCGGCCAACGCGTTCCTGAAGGTCCTGGAAGAGCCGCCCCCCGGGTCGGTGCTCATCCTCATCGGCGGTCCGACGCCTGACCGGCAGCTTCCGACAGTCCAATCGCGATGCCAGGGAGTCACGTTCCTTCCGCTCCGGAAGAATGACCTGATCGCAGTGGTCAAGGACCATGGGATCACCGACGCGAGCCGGCTGGACCGGTTGGTTCGTGTCGCGGACGGCAGCCCCAGGCAGGCGCTGGCGCTGGACGATGAGTCGCTTTGGACGTTTCGCAAGGCGCTCCTCGAGGCGCTCGCCGCGGAGCGTGTGGACTGCTTTGTCCTGGCCGAGGCATGGAACCATTTCGTCGAGGACGCGGGCAAGGAAGCGGGCGTGAAGCGCCGGCGGGCCGCCCTCGTCCTGCGGCTGCTGCTCGGAATGCTCCAGGACGCGCAGCGGGTCGCCAATGGCGTGCGTCCGCTCGTCGCGGACCGCGAGGAGGCCGCGATGCTGGGCAAGCTGGCTGACCGGCTCGGCCCGGAGAAGCTCGCGGACTGGGTAGACCGGGCAATCGCGGCGGACGTGCAGATCGATCGCAAGGTTCAAATCGACCTGATTATCGAGGCGTTTTCGGACTACCTCGGGCGCTGATGGGCCGAGCGCCCTTGCGTTGCCGCGTGTGACGCGATATCCGAGACGAGTGCGCCGACTATTCCCAATCCTCCTGCTCGTGGCCGGCTGCAGCACGGCCCCGTTGGCCGACCTTCTCGACGCCACCGCGCCGGGCGGGGCCCGTCCCGGTACAGCGCCTCGGCCGCCGGCACCGCCGCTCCCGCCCGGGCCGCCAGTCCTGCCGGGCCCTCGCCGCGACGATCTGGACCGGCCGCCCCCGCTCCCACCCGTCCCGTCCGGGTTTAGCCCGATTGAAGGTGATGAAGGACGGTCGAACTGAATTGGCGAGCGCGCGGGTCGGGCGTAGCTGAATTCGTGAGTATTCAGCCGCCCCGCGAGTCCGCACGCTGAATTCTCACGAATTCAGCTACACTGGCGTTTCCGCTCAGTTCCCATATAGGCCGGACACGCTCGCCGCGTTCTGGCGCTGGTCCAGCCACACCCTGACTTCGCGCACCGCGACCAACAACTCCTCGACCCGGCCTCGTTCCTTGAGAAGCGCCTCGGCCGTCTCGCCCGGGATCGGGCTGTAGACGCTGGTCAGCTCGCCCTCCAGTCGATCCACTAAATGCCGGTGGAACTCCTCCTTGACCGCCGACCAGCGCATCGGAAGCAGGACCGCGGTGAGCAGTTGCATGAACACCAGGACGACCAGCGTCAGGGCGAACGGCAAGAGCAGATCGACCATCGAGACGCGGTAATCCCCCTGCATGAAGAACCGCCACAGCAGCAAGAGGAACGCCGCGACAAAGACCAGCTCGGGAAGGAAGTTGGCCAGGGTGACCAGCGTGACTTGCAGGACGCGACGCAGCCCGTGCGGGCGTGTACACGACCGCTCGACCTCGGCCAGCGCATCGACCAGCGCCCGGTCGTAGCGGACCTGCCAGTCGGCTCGCGCCGCCTCGTGGGCGGGACCGTTGAGCAGGTTCGGCGGGAACCGGTGCCGGTCCGCCTCGACCAGCAATCGATTGACCAGCGCGCCGGCCCGCTGGTTAAGGACCTTCTCGCCGGCCACACGCGTGCACTCGTGGGCGAACGCGGCCAGGTTCCAGCTCGTTGGCGTTTCGACTTGTTGCCGGAATTGCGGTACAAATGGGATCCGGTCGCGGAGCGAGGTGCCGGCGTAGCGCAGCTTGGTCGTCACCTTCAAGTACGCGGCCATGAGCCCGCGGAACTTCTGCTGCCCCTCGACGCGGAAATGGTGCTCGATCTCGGCCGCGTACGGCTCCAGCGTGCCGACGAGGACGTCGCCGCAGGCGGTCGCCTCGTCCTTCAGGAGCTTGCCCCAGGCTTCGCGGGTCCGCTCCGCCTCGACGGTCATGTCACCGGGCTTGGCCTGCTCGAGCGCCTCGTCGAGTTGCTCCACGAGCTGGCCGACACCCC
>DATFWZ010000235.1:0-29930 GCA_035258765.1 Gemmataceae bacterium | reverse complement strand
ATCGACTCCCGCCCGGGTATGCTGGGGACGCCCCCGGAGAAGCCGCCATGCGCCTGGCCGTCGCATTCGTCCTCGTTACCGCCGCGATCGCCACCGCCGGCGACGGCAACCGCTTCGCCTACCTCGACGACGTCGACCCGTATTACCCGCATCGCACCTTCCCCAAGCTCATCACCCCGCAATGGGTCGGCGAGCCGGGCGTCGATGCCGTGGTCGTCCTCGCCATCGACGACATGCGCGGGCACGAGAAGTGGGAGGCCTACCTGCGGCCGATCCTCGACCGGCTCACCAAGCTCTACGGCCAGGCCCCGGTCAGCATCATGACCTGCCGGATCGAGCCCGACGACCCGCACCTGCAGAAATGGCTCAAGGAAGGGCTCAGTCTCGAATGTCACACATTCGACCACCCGTGCCCGATCCTCGGCAAGGGCGACTTTGCCGCCGCGAAGGCGACGTACGACCGCACGGTCGATCTGCTCGCGTCGGTGCCGAACAGCAAGCCGGTCGCGTTCCGCACGCCGTGTTGCGACTCGCTCAACACGGTCAGCCCGCGACTGTTCGCGGAGATCATCAACAAGACCACGCGGAAGGGGAACTTCCTCCAGCTCGACAGCTCGGTCTTCAACGTGTTCACGCCTGACGACCCGGACCTCAAGCGCGAGTGGGTGACCGAGGGGGACGGCCGGGCCCGGTTCCTCAAGTATCTGCCGGCGGATCGCGACTTCGTCAATGTCATCCACGACTACCCCTACCCGTACCCGATCGGCGGTTGCTGGGAGTTCCCGTGTGCCACGCCGAGCGACTGGCAGGCCCAGCACCTGCACAAGCCGAACAACGAGCTGACCGTCCGCGACTGGTACGCGTGCCTGGACTGCACGGTCAAGAAACGTGGGGTGATGAACCTGGTATTCCACCCGCACGGGTGGATCAAGAGCGAGCAGATCATCCAGCTCATCGATTACGCACACGAGACGTACGGCAAGCGGGTGAAGTTCCTGACGTTTCGTGGAGCCCTGGAGCGCATGTATGAAAACCTGCTTGACCACAACTTGCTCCGCGACCCGATGACCGGGGCGGATAACGGAGTCCGCCTCCTGGACGTGAACGGCGACGGCTATTTGGACGTCGTGATAGGCAACGCGACGACGCACAAGTGCCGGCTGTGGGATGCCGCGAAAGAAAGCTGGCGGGAAATCAAATTTCCCTGCGATGTCGCGAAGAGCCGATTCGGCGTCGTGGATAATGACGTAGTGGTGCTGCGCAGTGTCGAAGAGGCGTGGGTGTTCCGCGAAGGGGAATGGAGGTCATCGGACGCACTGATTGACGGTCTGACCGGGTCGCTAAGAGGGGCGCGATTGCGTGACCTCGACGGCGACGGGACGTGCGAATTGATTACGCACTCTCCGATAACCGTACACAGTCCGCATGCCGTATTCACGCGGGACGCGAGGCAGAAACACTGGCGGAAGGCGCCATTTGCGGTGCCGCAAGATGTTACTTTCGGGCTTGAAATGCCAGAATTGGAGATCGGCGTTCGATTTGTTGACCTCGACGGCGACGGGAAACTCGACATCATCTTCGCCAACGACGACCGGTACGGAATTTACCTCTTCGAGTCGATCGAGAAAGGTTGGACCAAGAAGGTACTCTCCCGGGATCGCGACAACTCGAATCCTATTCCGCCGATCGCAGCGAAGGGCACCAACAACGGCGCCTTCATCCGCAACCGCCACATCTACTGGCAGAACGAGAACACCGACGGCCGGCCCGACCTGATCGACCGGCGGTCGTTCAACGAGCTGCTCGCGTCCGTCGATCCGGTCGCGAAGACGCCGGAGCAGTCGCTGAAACTGATGACCGTCCGCCCGGGCTATCGTGTTGAATTGGCCGCTGCCGAGCCGTTGGTGCAAGACCCCATCGCGATCGCCTGGGGGCCGGACGGGAAGTTGTGGGTTGTCGAGATGGGCGACTACCCGCTCGGCGTGGACGGGAAGGGGAAGCCGGGTGGGCGAATCAAGTTCCTCGAATCGACGAAGGGTGACGGACATTACGACAAGGCGACCGTGTTCCTCGACAACATCGGCTATCCGACCGGCGTCCTGCCGTGGCGCAAGGGCGTACTCGTCACGTGTGCCCCGGACATCTTTTACGCCGAGGACACGGATGGCGACGGCAAGGCGGACGTGAAGAAGGTGCTCTTCACCGGGTTTGTCGAGGGGAATCAGCAACATCGCCTCAACGGTCTTGTCTGGGGGCTCGACAACTGGGTCTACTGCGCCAACGGCGATAGCAGCGGGGTCGTCAAGTCGGTCGCAAGCGGCAAGTCGGTGGACATTCGCGGTCGCGACTTCCGGATCAAGCCCGATACGGGCGAAATCGAGCTGACCTCCGGCCAGTCGCAATACAGCAAGACGCGCGACGACTGGGGGAACTGGTTCGGCGGCAACAACTCGGTGCCCGCGTGGCACGTGATCCTCGAAGACCGCCACCTCGCCCGCAATCCGCACCAGGCCGCTCCGCAGCCGACGCGCGTGCTCGCGGGCGTGGCGCCGGTCTTCCCGACCAGCCGCACGCTGCCGCGATTCAACGACTTCCATACCGCGAACCGGTTTACCTCGGCTTGCGGGATTGGCTTTTACCGCGACGACCTGTTCGAGCCGGCGCTGCGACGAGCGCTCTTCATCTGCGAACCGGTGCACAACCTTGTCCACCGGTTAGAGTTGGTCCCCGACGGGGTGACGTTCACGGCCCGACGGGCGCAAGACGAGCCGCGATCCGAGTTCCTCTCCTCCGCCGACAACTGGTTCCGGCCGACGATGGTTCGCACCGGCCCGGATGGCGCGCTGTGGGTCGTGGACATGTACCGGGCGGTGATTGAGCACCCGCAATGGATCCCGATCGAGACGCAAAAGAAGCTCGACTTGCGCGCCGGGCACGACATGGGACGAATCTATCGCGTTGTGCGCGTCGGAACGGAACCGCGACCAATTCCGCGGCTCGACAAGCTCGACACGGCGGGGCTGGTTGCTGCGCTCGACAGCCCGAACGGCTGGCAGCGGGACATGGCTCACATGATGCTGGTCTGGCGCAACGACAAGGACGCCGTTGGGCCACAGCAGAAAATGGCCCGGGAATCGAAGAACCCGCTCGCTCGTGTACATGCCTTGGCCGCGCTCGACGGGATGGCAGCCCTTTCCGGGGAGGTGCTGCGAGCGGCGATCGATGCCGAGCATCCGGGCGTCGCGGCGCATGCCATCCGGTTGTGCGAAGGCCGGTTTGGCGCAGACCCCGGCCTCATCATCGCAGCCATGAGGCGGATCGAGCAGCCGACGGCCCGGATGGCGCTCGCGGCGGCCCTCGGTTCGTGGGACGACCCGATGGCCGGGGGCATGCTGGGACGCTTGCTTCGCGACTACGGCCGCGAGCCCGCCCTGGTGACCGCGGGCCTCAGCTCGCTCACCCCAAAGAACTTCCCGACGGTTGCCGAGCAGGTCCTTTCGGATGTCGGGGTCCATCCGCCGACAGCGCAAGTACTCGACGGGTTACTCGCGTTCGCGGTCGCCCGGTCGGATAACTCGACGCTCGTCAAGCTGTTGGCTGCCGTCGCCCCGTCGAAGGATGGGCGCTTCACCAGCGCACAGCTCGAGACCCTCGTGTCGCTCCTCGACGGACTGGGCCGGGCAAAGACGTCGCTCGCGAAGCTTACCAAGTCAGGCGGCCCGGAGATGGCCGCCGCGGTGGCCCGGCTCGACCCCGCGTTCGTCCAGGCCCGCGACATGGCCTCGAACCCGCGGGTCGAACTCGCCGACCGGCTGACCGCGATCCGCTTGCTCGGCCGTGGGCCGGCCGACACGTCTGAGGGGCGCGCGCAGTTGGCCGATCTCCTCGGCCCACAATCCGCGATCGATATTCAGTCCGCGGCCGTCGCGGCGCTGGGCCGGTCCACTTCGGCCGAAATCCCTGGCCTCTTGCTGAAGCCGTGGAAGGGGTACACGCCGGCGGTGCGCGCCTCCGTCCTTTCCACTTTGTTCGGCCGCGAGGCATGGCAGACATCCGTCCTGGAAGCACTGGACAAGAAGGAAATCCTGGCCGCGGACGTCGATGCCGCGGCCCGGCAGCGGCTGCTGGTCCATCCCACGCCAGCGGTGCGCGAACGGGCCGGCAAGCTCCTCGCGGGCGGCATCGACGCGGACCGGGCCAAGGTCATCGAAATTTACCGCCCGGCCGTCGCGCGCCGCGGCGACCGCGAGCGGGGCAAGCAGTTGTTCACCAAGACCTGCGCCGCGTGCCACAAGGTCGGTGACGTCGGCAAGGGCCTCGGCCCGGACCTGGCCGCCCTCTCGGACAAGTCGCCGGAATACCTCCTGGTCAACATCCTCGATCCGAACCGGGCGGTGGAGGCCCGATACGTCTCCTACACGGCACACACGAGCGACGGGCGCACGCGCGTCGGCTTCCTGTCCGAGGAGACGGCGACCAGCATCACGCTGATCGCGACCGACGGCCAGGCGCACACGATTCTCCGCGCCGAGCTCGAGTCGCTCACCAGCTCCGGCAAGTCGGTCATGCCGGAGGGGATCGAGAAGGACGTGTCGGTCGAGCAGATGGCCGACCTGCTCGCGTTCCTCGGCGCCAGCCTGCCGGCCGCGAAGCCGAAGGAGTTCGCTGGCAACAAGCCGCAGGTCGTCCGGCCGGGTTCGGACGGGTCGATCGCGTTGCCGGCATCGGCCGCGGAGATCTACGGCACGACGCTCGTCTTCGAGCCGCATTACGGCAACCTCGGGTACTGGGGAAGCGCCGACGACCGGGGCGTATGGACTGTCTCCATCCCGGCGGCAGGTAAGTATGAGGTCCGGCTCGACTGGGCGTGTCCGCCCAAGGAGTCCGGGAACGCGATGGAGATTGTGGCCGGGGCGGAGACAATAACGGCCCGCGTCGAGGCCACGCGCGGGTGGGACGACTACAAGCAGGCCAATGTCGGGGTCATCTCACTGACCGCGGGTGAGCAGCGCCTGACCGTGCGGGCCGTCGCGCCGCTGCGGGGGAACCTGATGGACCTGCGTGAGATCAAATTGGTCCCGGTGAAGGGGAAGTGACTGCCTCGGTGGTTGGAGTCGCGGCTTTAGCCGGCGTTTGGCCCAGAACCGGCTAAAGCCGGGACTCCAAAGGGGAGGCCCACCAAAACTGCCAAGCGTCATTAACCGGGCACCAGCAGGTGGAGGGCTATTCCAGCATCAAGGGCTCACGGACGCCCTCGTCCGCCGGTGTCAACTTGTGCCGCATGATCTGCCGGGCACACGTATTCCACCGCAGGACCGCGTCCTCGTTCCCGGGCGGGCTGATGTTGTCCGCCTGCTCGTACCATTGCATCGCCTGGCGGTAAAGGTCGTACGCGGCGGCCTCGGCGCCCGGAATCCGGCTCGCCAATCGCGCGTTTGCCCGGCGCTCGCAGATGATCCCCGCGTAATAAGCGCGTGCGTACTCACTTCCCAGCTTAGGCAGCACCTCCTGTGCCCGCCGCACACAGTCCGGGAGGCCTTGGGAGAACTGGTCGGTCAGGGCCAGGAGGAGGGTGACGAGGGCATGCTCGTTGCGCGGGTCAATGGCGAGCACGTCGAGGCAAATGCTCTCGGCCTCCTCGGGCTCGTTGAGCAGTCGGTAGTGATCGGCCTTCTCGAGCGACCGGTCGATGGCCTCGGGGCTGAGGGACTTGAGCTCGAACATGACCGGCCCCCTGTCACGTGCGCTTTCGCACCACGAGCTGGATCAGCTTTTTGATCGGGTCGTAGAAGTCATCGACCACGCGCTCCTTGAGCGGAATGATCGCATTGTCCGTGATCGTGATCGACTCCGGGCAGACCTTGGTGCAGCATTTGGTGATGTTACAGTAGCCGATCCCCTGCTCGCGCTTCAGTTCGGCCGTGCGGTCCGCGGTGTCGAGCGGGTGCATCTCCAGGGCCGCGACATGGACCAGGAACCGCGGGCCGATGAACTCGTCGTGCTTGTGGTGGTCGCGCAGTACGTGGCAGACGTCCTGGCACAGGTAGCACTCGATGCACTTGCGGAACTCCTGGACCCGGTCCACGTCCGCCTGGGCCATCCGCCAGGTGCCGTCGGGTGCGTCCGGCCTCCGCGGCTGGAACGGCTTGACCCGCTTTTTCTGCTCGTAGTTCCAAGACACGTCGGTGACCAGGTCCTTGACCGTCGGGAATGCCTGCATGGGCTCGATCATCACTGGCTCGTCGAGCGGCAGGTCGCTCAGCCGGCACATGCACATGAGCCTGGGTTTGCCGTTGATTTCAGCCGAGCAGGACCCGCACTTGCCGGCCTTGCAATTCCACCGGACGGCCAGGTCCGGGGCCGACTCGGCCTGGATCTGGTGGACTGCGTCGAGCACCACCATCCCCTCAGTGACCTCGGTGGTGTAGTCGTGAAAGTCGCCGCCCCCCTTGTCGTCCGTGCGCCAGACGCGGAACGTCGCCTTGGCCATCACTTCATCTCCTCGATCACGTGCTTCAGTTCCGCGGGCAGCTCCCGGAGGGGCTCGCGGCGGAGCTGCATCGCACCGCCAGGCCCCTTCCTAAGAACGATGTTCACCTTGCCGAAGGCAGGGTCCTTGTCCGGGAAGTCGTCGCGGAAGTGAGCGCCGCGGCTCTCGCGGCGCTCGATCGCGGCCCGGGTGACCGCCTCGGACACGACCAGCAGGTTGTGCAAGTCCAGCGCGGTGTGCCAGCCGGGATTGAACTCGCGGTTGCCGATGACGCCGACCTTAGCGGCCCGCTCGCGGAGCCTGGCGAGCGCCTCCAGGGCCCGCTCCATCTCCTCTTGCCGTCGGACGATCCCGACCAGGTCCTGCATCATCTCTTGCAGGTCCTGCTGCACCTGGTACGGGCCCTCGCCGCCGGCGCGGTCGAACGGCTCCAGGGCGGCCCCGGCGGCCCCCTCGACGTCTGCGGGGTTGACCCGTCCGGTCGAATGTTCCTTCGCGAATTGAGCGGCATAACGCCCGGCCCGGCGGCCGAAGACGAGCAGGTCGGAGAGCGAGTTGCCGCCGAGCCGGTTGGCCCCGTGCAGCCCGGCCGCGACCTCGCCGGCCGCGTACAACCCCGGCACCGTGGACATCTGCGTGTCCCCGTCCACCCGCACCCCGCCCATGGCGTAGTGCGTGGTCGGCCCGACCTCCATCGGCGCGTTGGTAATGTCGATGTCCGCCAGTTGCTTGAACTGGTGATACATGCTGGGCAACTTCTTCTTGATGTGCTCGGCCGCGTTCGGCAGCTTCTCCTTGATCCAGGCGATGTCGAGGAACACGCCGCCGTGCGGGCTTCCGCGGCCCTCGCGGACCTCACGCATGATGCACCGGGCCACGTGGTCGCGGGTCAGAAGCTCCGGCGGCCGGCGGGCGTCCTTGTCGCCCTGCGTGTAGCGCCAGCCCTCCTCCGGGTTCTCCGCGGTCTGGGCCTTGTAGTTGGCCGGGATGTCATCAAACATGAACCGCCGGCCCTGGCTGTTCTTCAACACCCCGCCCTCACCCCTCACCCCTTCAGTCACGAGGATGCCCCGGACACTCGGTGGCCAGACCATACCGGTCGGGTGGAACTGGACGAACTCCATGTCCATCAGCTCGGCCCCGGCGTCATAGGCCAGGGCCTGGCCGTCGCCGGTGTACTCCCAGCTGTTGCTCGTAATCTTGTAAGCCCGGCCGATGCCGCCGGTGGCGAGTACGATCGCCTTGGCCGAGAAGAGGACGAAGCGGCCGCGCTCCCGCTGGTAGCCGAACGCGCCGGAGACGCGGTCCCCATCTTTGAGGAGCGCCGTGACCGCGCACTCCATGTGGACCGCGATCCCTCGATGGACACCGTGATCCTGGAGTGTGCGGATCATCTCCAGGCCGGTGCGGTCGCCGACGTGAGCGAGTCGCGGGTACTTGTGGCCGCCGAAATTGCGCTGCAGGATGCGGCCGTCGGCGGTGCGGTCAAAGAGGGCCCCCCAGGCCTCCAGCTCGCGGACGCACTCCGGCGCCTCCTTAGCGTGAAGCTCGGCCATGCGCCAGTTGTTCAGGTACTGACCGCCGCGCATGGTGTCGGCGAAGTGGACCCGCCAGTTGTCGCGGTCATCAACGTTGGCCAGGGCCGCGGCGATCCCGCCCTCGGCCATGACCGTGTGCGCCTTGCCGAGCAGCGACTTGCAGACAATGCCGACGGAGACGCCCGCGGCCGAGGCCTCGATCGCCGCCCGCAACCCAGCCCCGCCTGCTCCGATCACCAAAACGTCGTATGCCACCTCCTCGTACTGGGCCATTACACGATCCTCCAGTCCGTCCACACCACTTGCGAGCAAAGCCGGATGTAGAGGTCGGAGAAGCCCACCCAGAACAGGCTGAGCCACGCCCAGGTCATGTGCTTGCGGTTCAGGCAGGTCGAGCAGCGGTACGCCTTGAACAGTAGAGGGGCCTTGGAAACCTCGTCCTTGAAGCCGCCGATCAGGTGGCGGAAGGAGTGGCACCCGAACGTGTAGCCGCCGAGCAGGATGACGTTGATGACGAGCACGAGCGACCCGACGCCGATGCCGAACGAGCCTTTACCGGTCGCGGTGTCGGTGAACCAGAATGCCCGGATCGCGTCGTAGCTGAGGACGACGAGGAACCCGACGGCGATGTACATGAAGTAGCGGTGCGCGTTCTGGAGGATGAGTGGCAGCTTTTGCTCGCCGCGATAGTCATTGCGCGGCTCGCCGACGGTACACGACGGCGGGTCCATCCAGAAGGCCTTGTAGTAAGCGCCGCGGTAGTAGTAGCAGGTGAACCGGAACCCTGCCGGCGCCCACAGGATGAGCAGGGCGGGGGAGTAGGGGAGCCAGCCGGGCCACCAGGAGGGCCTGGGCCCGAACCACGCATGCGGCGAGTCGCCAAAGAGCTCCGGCGAGTAGAACGGCGAGAGATACGGGCCAAAGGCGTAGTAATTACCCTGCAGCGCGGCCCAGGTGGAGTAGACGACGAAGGTGCTCAGGCCGACGAACGTGAGTAGCGGCGTGACCCACCACGCGTCCCGCCGCTTCGTCTGACCGAACGGGCGTACGGGTAGCGACAACCGGGCCTGAACCATCGATCCCTCCTGGCGGACAACATGAGTCGTGACAGTCTTACGGGCGGACTTGGTGCGGTCAAGCGGGGGTCACATCGTCGGCAGGTCGCCGCCCAGCCGTTCCTTCAACCGTCGGCACGCGGCCTGCCACCACCGATGGACCGTCCGCTCGGACACCTGCAATAGCTCGGCCACCTGGGCCCGCGTCCAGCCGTGGTAGAAGACCAGGCCGACCACCTCGCGCTCGTCCACCGGAAGTCCCTCGACCGCCTCGTGGAAGCGGCCCCATAGCTCCAGGTCTGCCGGGTTGGGGGTCTGGTCTTTCGGCTCGGTGTCGGACTCGTCGGCGAGCGGCACCTTGCCCCGCTTCCGATTGGCCGCCTGTCGGGCCAGGTCGAGCAATTCGCGGCGGATTTGCACGGCGGCCAGGCCGAAGAAGTGGCGCGTGGAGGCCGGCCGGAGCTCGCGCAGGGCGGCGAGCAATCGGATCATGGCCCCCTGGAGGACGTCCCCGGTTTCGGCGTGCCGGCGGACGGTGGGGAACTGGCCGCACATCCGCCGGGCCAGCAGTTCCAGCCGGCGACCGGCCGCCTTGAGGAGCCGGTCTGCAGCCGCCCGGTCGCCGTTCCGGAGGCGGTCTACGTATTCGTGCAGGTGCCCCGTGTCGAATTCGGATTCGCGCATGTGGCTTCGGATCCGTCGGGCGCGGCAGGGAGGGAGCCTCAACTGTACCGCGGCGGGCGCGCCACGCAAGCGGCTGCGCCAGTCGTGCCTGTTGACCGGCCACCCCAGGGTGTAGTCTAATCCACCCGCGGCGGCCGAGCTTGGCAATTGCCGAACGAACGCGAATCTTTCTTCTCGGATCAATCCGAACGGTCACTGGCGGACTCGCTGTTGCGTCGCGCGACGGCGTGCGGTCAGGGCGGTGGGCGCGCCGCGGGGCCGCCTTCGAGTCACTTCGCCCGCCTCGGCTATGAAGCTCCTCCTGATCCAGCCGCGATTACCGGAGAGCTTCTGGAGCTTCACGTGGGGGCTTCGGGAGGTGGCCCGCGACAAGCGGGCCGCGATCTCCCCGCTCGGTCTGGCCACGGTCGCGGCCCTCACGCCCCCGACCTGGGACGTCCGGATCATCGACGAGAATGTCGAGCGGATCGACTGGGACGCGGACGCGGACCTGGTCGGTGTCTGCGGCATGGCCGTCCAGTATCCCCGCCAGTGCGAGATCGCGGCGCGGTTCCACGCCCGCGGGCGATTTGTGCTCGTGGGCGGTAGCTACGCATCGCTTTGCCCCGGCGAGTACGCGGACGTCGCGGATGCGGTCGTCGCCGGTGAGGCCGAGTACGTCTGGCCGCAGTTCTGTACCGACTTCGAGAAAGGCTGTCCGCGCCCGCTGTACCGTGAGACGGGCACGGTCGATCTGGCCGACAGCCCGATGCCGCGCCACGACTTGCTCCCGCTGCACCGCTACCAGACCGTGGCGGTTCAATTCTCCCGCGGGTGCCCATTCCGGTGCGAGTTCTGCGACATCATTGTTACCTTTGGCCGCAAGCCGCGGGCCAAGTCCCTGCGCCAGGTCGAACAGGAACTCGACCTGCTCCGAAGTCGCGGCGTTCGAAATGTGTTCTTTGTGGACGATAACTTGATCGGCCACCTGCCCCGGTGTCGCGAGCTCCTCGACTTCCTGGCCGACTACCAGCGCCGGCACCGGTACCGGTTCACGTTCGGGACGGAAACGTCGGCGAACGTGTCCGCCCAGCCCGGGCTGCTCCACCAGCTCCGCCGGGCCAACTTCCAGTGGGTGTTCATCGGCCTGGAGACGCCGAGCAAGGAGGCGCTGACCGAGGCCCGCAAGGACCAGAACAATCGCACCGATGCCCTCGCTTCATTGCGCACGATCTACGCGCACGGCCTGGACGTGTACGCGAGCTTCATCGTCGGATTCGACGCGGACGACTCGTCGATCTTCGAGCGGCAGTACCGGTTCATCGTCGAGTCGGGGATCGTGGTCGCGTCGATCGCGCTGCTGCTCGCGCTACCGCGGACGCCGCTGTACGACCGGTTGAAACGGGAGGGGCGATTGCGACCGACGGCCGGGCAGGGCCACACGCTCTGGAACAACCTGATCGCGACGAATGTCGTCCCCCTCCGGATGACGCCGGACGAGTTGATGTCCGGTTTCCGCGAACTGCTCCGCCGGGTCTCCGACGACGCGGCGATCGAGCGCAGGATTCGGACGAAATTGGAGCAGTTCGGCCGTCCGCCGGTGCCGTTCAGACTGTCGCTGCCGAAGACCCTTGGTTACCTGGTGAGATTCCTGGTCCGCGGGATATTGCTCGGCGGCCGGCGGCGGTGGGGGGCATTCTGGCGAAGCCTGGCCCCCGCGCGGCGAGACCCGCGACTATTCCCGTTCATCGTTTTCAATTGGACGCAGGGGCTGGCGATCCAGGAATTCGTGCGCCGCCACCTGGAGGGAGCAGTTGGACCGTCGCATCTAGCGCGGGGCCGCCGTCATGAGACCTTGGCCGCAACGAAGACGTGCACCACCGATTCGACCACCACGGAGTCGACGGGGATCGCACCAGCCGAATCCCCGGTGATCCCTTCGAACGGGGCCACTGAAACGCCCGGCGGCAGTGCTGGCACTTCGGCGCGACTGATCGTCCTGCCCGCGCATCGTCCGAAGTAACGACCCGGCGGATGAACGTCCGGGTTCCGCTCGGTGACTTCGCGGGCAGATACCAGTTGCGACATCTCAATCGCAAACCCATGCTGCCGACCAAACAGGCGTTCCAGCTTGCCGCGGAAGTGCCCGAGCGACGAATACGGCCGGATTGGCCAGTTGATAGAGCCTCCCGAATGCCGTAGACGCCGGTAAACGTCTCGAAGCAAGTTGTTCGTCGCGGCCAATGCCTCGCCGTCGGACACGAGGTCCATGTATGCGGGCGCCGCGACGATCGGGTCGAACTCCGGCGGTGTGAACTGGTACAGATGGCGCGCGAGCCGCCCGGCCGCGGGGTGTCGATTGCGGTGGAGCATGTCCACAAGCCGGGCGAATTCGGAGCGGGGAGTCAGGAGCAAGTCATCGAACGTGTCGCTCGCCGCCGCGGCAAGGAAGTTCGGGAGCGGTACCTCTCCGGCTGCGACCAGGTCGCGGAACAACGTCCCGAGGTCGGTCCCCAGGTCAAGCCAGTGGATGAGCTTCGCGCCCGCGGCGAGGACGCGACGGATCTCGTCGCGGGCCCGCTCGAGATCGTCCAAGGTGTCGAGCACGCACAGGGCGAGCACTCCGTGGAGGGATGCGTCGGGCCACGGGAGCGTGTAGATGCTCGCCTGCCGCGCGACGGCGTCCGGATGACGGCGCTGGAACTCGTCCAAGAATGCGGCCGAGGGTTCGGTGTGGGTCAATCGCGATCGAATTGACTCCGGGAGCCACGCCCGCAGCTGGCCCAGGCCGCAACCAAATTCGATCAAGTGACTGTCCGTGCCCAAGTCGCCGAGGTAACGGTCGATAACCGCCCGGATGATCCGCCGGTTCGGCCCGTGGAAGGGCTTCCGCATGCGGTCCAGTCCGGTGAGGGAAGCCGGGTCGGCCCAGGGGTCTCGGCGGGTCATCGGGGTTTGAGGGGTGGTGCGGACGGTATCAGTGTTCTATACTGGAGCGGCTTGGCCGCCCTAACCCCGGTATGCGGCCGATGATGCGGAAACACTCGGATGCACTCCGCGATCCTACTCGCGCTTCCCTTCGTCGCCGTCACCCCGGGTCAAGTCCCGGTCGAGCCGACTCGCGGCGGCGGTAAGTTCTACCTCACCCCACTCGTCCGAACGGTGGACCGCGAACGCTCGGCCGTCATCGAGGAGACTGTTGGCGGCGACGAGGTGGTCCTTGCATGGAATGAGGCGGCCCTCAAGGCAATCCGTGCCGAGAAGACTCCGCCCCCGCTCGCGGCCCGACAGCTGGCCATGGTCCACGTCGCCATCTACGACGCGGTCAACCCGATCCGTTGCACGCACGAGACGTTTCGCGTCGATGCTGACCCGCAGCCCGGGACGTCGCCTGTCGCGGCCGCGGCGGCCGCCGCACATCGAGTGTTGATCGACCTGTACCCCGATCGCGTCCGGCAATTCGATGACCTGCTCGCTCGGTCGCTGGAGTCGGTACCCGATCGCAATGCGCGGCAGAGGGGCGTCTCCTTTGGCCGGCTGGTGGCCCGCGAAGTGCTCGCGTGGCGAGCCACCGACGGGTCGGACCGCGAAGTGGAATACATCGGGCGTCACGAGGCCGGGGCGTGGGGCCCGACCCCGCCGGCGTACGCGGCCCCGCTCGCGCCCCATTGGCCGGAGGTGGCCGGGTTCGCGATCCGCCGCGGGTCGCAATTCCGCCCGGAGGGCCCGCCCAAGCTCACCAGCTCGCAATACACTGAGGCGTTTCAAGAGGTGAAGCGGCTCGGCGGGAAAACCTCCGTGGTGCGCACCAAGGACCAGACTGAAATCGCCCACTTCTGGGCCGACGGGGAGGGAACGGTTACTCCACCCGGGCACTGGAACCGAATCGCGCAGGACATTTCGCGGCGGCGCGGGCTGACAATCGAAGAAAACGCCCGGCTATTCGCCCTCCTCAACATTGCCCTGGCCGACGTCGCGATCGCCTGTTGGGACTGCAAATATCGCTTCAACATGTGGCGGCCGGTCCAGGCGATTCGCGAGGCGGATCGCGACGGCAACCCGGACACCGACCCCGATCCGACGTGGGAGCCACTTCTTCCGACGCCGCCGTTCCCGGCGTACACGTCCGGCCACAGCAGCTTCAGCGCCGCCGGGGCGACCGTGTTGGCCGCGTTCTTCGGTACCGATGACGTGCGGTTCGAGACGACATCAGAGGGACTGCCTGGGGTGACGCGGAAGTTCGACAGCTTCTGGGCGGCCGCGGAGGAGGCGGGCATGAGCCGCATCTACGGCGGGATCCACTGGCAGTTCGACAATACGGACGGGCTGGCCGGCGGCCGGAAGGTGGCGCGGTACGTCGTCGAGAACTTCCTTCGACCGTGTCGGGACTTGGACCGATAATCCGCGAATAGCCGGCTCACTTGCACTACGACTGGTAGAGCTTCTTCTCCCGGATGTACACTTCAACTGCCCTCGGCATCTGAAATAGCAGGCTCCGGCCCTCGGCCGCTCGCCGTCGCAGATCGCGGCTTGAGATGTCGATCAGCGGCACCTCTACGCTCCGCAGACGCACTCGACTTGGGTCGGTACCGAGCCCCGTCGCGACTTCCTCCGCGGTCCACAATCGGTGCTCGGGCCGGGCCGCGACCAGGAGGGTCACCCGGTCAATAATCCGCAGTGGGTCGTGCCAGTCGGGCAGGTCTTTGACCGCGTCGGCCCCGAGGATCAGAAACCACTCGTTGATCGGGTACTTCTCGGCGAGGGCGTCGAGGGTGTCCGCGGTGAAGCTCAGTCCCGGGCGGTCCTTCTCGATCGTCTCGACGCGGAACTTGTCCTCCTGACCCGCGATGGCCAGCGACAACATATCGGTCCGGCGGTCGAATGGGGACACGTCGCGATCGGTCTTGTGCGGCGGGCGGGCGGTGGGGACGAACCATACCTGGTCGAGCCCGGCCAGTTCCCGGGCCTGCTCGGCGACGATCAGGTGCCCGTAGTGCACCGGGTCAAACGTCCCGCCGAAGATGCCGATCCGCATGAACGCCCCTCACGCCGGTGGCGGGCTCGCGTGGGATGTTTTCAGCAGGTCGCGAATTTCGGTCAAGAGCTCCTCCTGCTTCGATGGCGGCGGGGTCGCGGCGAGGGTCTCCTTCTCCCGGGCCCGCATGATCCAGCCGACGAACTTGACGATGAAGACGAACAGGGCCGCGGCGACGATCAGGAAATTCAGCACCTCGCCGATAAACAGGCCGTATTGGATTTCACTCCCGTTGATGATCACTTTCCACCCCAGGTACCCCTTGTCTCCAGGCGTGACCGCCGCGATCAGCGGCATGATGATGTTTTTCACCAGGGAGTCCACGATCTTCCCGAAGGCCGCCCCGATGATTACGCCGACGGCCAGGTCGATCACGTTCCCCTTGAAAGCAAAGGCCTTGAACTCCTCGTATAGGGAGAAGGCTCGCTTGGTCGGCTCGAACGACTTGAGGTTCTCCAATGCGGCCATGGTTGTCCCCTCGGTGTCAGTTGGAAATGACGGGAACTGCCCAAGGAGAAGAATACGCCCGGCTCAGGCGCCGCGAAGCAGCTCCGCCGCCCGCTCCGGGAACATGGTGTTGATGAGCAGGCCGGTCCCCCACTCCCAGCCGGCGGTCGAAGTGGCCCGGGGCAATACCTCGAGTCGCCAGTGGTACGGCCCTTCGTAATGGAACGGGGCGGACTTGACGATGACGTTGAAATCAGCTCCTCCAGAGGCCCGGTGCGTCCGGCCGAGCAGGTCTTGCAGGACCGTCGCGACAGGCTCCAGCTCAACGTCTCGGAAGCTCTCGAATCGCGGCGCGTGCGTCGTCGGCAGGACCCACGTCTCGCCCGGGAATCGTGGGGCAAACGGGCAAAGGACGATGTACCCCTCAGTCTCGGCAACGAATCGGGGGCTGCGGCGTTCTGATTGGATCCACCGGCAAAACGGGCAGGCGCCGGCCGACTGTGCAAGGCTCGCGACGTGGTCCAGTTCGCCGACAATCAGCGGGGGCACAAACGGCACGCCAATCAGCTGCGAGTGACAGTGCTCGACCGAGGCCCCGGCCGCGGCGCCCTCGTTCTTGAACACCAGGGCGAACTCCAGCCGCCCGTCGTCCCGCCAGAACCGCAGGCGATCGCGCCAGGCGCGGATCGCGTCGCGGGCGATGACCGGAGAGAGTTTGTTAAACTGGGTTTCGTGGTGGGGGCCTTCGAGGAACACCTCGGCGACGCCGGTTCCCGGCATGCGCGGCGCCGACGAGCCGGGAGCGTCAGCGATCGGAGTGGGGCCGACGATTGAATTGCCCGCATCCATCCGCACGGCCGCGTACCGGTTCGGCACTACCCGCACGCGCCAACCGGGACCGTTGGGTTGACTCCCGGGGTCTCGGAATGCCAGCACCTCCGGCGGGGTTTCGCTCTCGTGGCCTTCGCAGAACGGGCACGAGACGCCAGGCCGCATGGGCCGGTCGGCCCGGTCGGGTGCGATCAGGACGCGGCGCCCGCTCAATGGGTCGAACCGCCACTCGGGGGCCGCGCCCATGTCAGACGACCCCCGGACGCTTGTAAAACGTTCCCTCGCGCTCGGCGACCAGGCGCTCGTAGATCTTCTCGTACTCCGCCGCCGCCCGGTCCCACGACCAGTCAGCCCGCATGCCGTTGCGGACGATGCGCAGGAACGTCTCCGGGCGGTCGTGGTAGATGTGCACCGCCCACCGGACCGTGGCGGCGAGGGCCTGGGGTGTGTAGGCCTGGAAGCGGAACCCGGTCGGCTCACTCGACACGAGCGTCTCCTCCGTCGTGTCGGCAATGGTGTCCGCCAGTCCCCCGGTCGTGCGGACGATCGGCGGGGTGCCGCAGCGGAGGCTGTAGAGTTGGTTCAGTCCGGACGGTTCGAACAGGCTCGGCATCAAGTACAGGTCCGACCCGGCTTCGGTCTTGTGCGCCAGGGCCTCGTCGAAGCCGATGTACAGCCCGACCTGCTTCGGGTACCGCTCCCGGATCGCATACAGCTTCGCATGGAATCCCGGGTCGCCCTCGCCCAGGATCACGAGCTGGACTGGAAGCTTGAGCATGTCGTCCGCGGCCTTGATGACGAGGTCGATCCCCTTCTGCTCGACGAGTCGGGCGACCATGCCCAGGAGGGGGACCCTCGCTTCCCGCGGCAGGCCGAAGTACTGTTGCAAGTCCGCCTTGCACGCGGCCTTGCCCTCGACCACGGTTTCGATCGTGTACTGCCGGGCGATCATTGGGTCGGTCGCGGGGTCCCAGTACGCGTAATCGACGCCGTTGACGATCCCGTTGAGCCGGTCGCGCCGCTCGCTAAGCACGCCCTCCATCCCACAACCGAAAGTCGGCGTGCGAATCTCCTTGGCATACGTGGGGCTGACCGTGTTCACCCAATCGGAGAACACCACTCCGGCCTTGAGGAAGTTGAACTGGCCGTAGAACTCGATCTGATGCGGGTTGTAGAGTCGCACGTCGAGCCCGGTCAGGTGATACAGCTCGTGCGGGAATGACCCCTGGTAGGCGATGTTGTGGATCGTGAACAGGGTACGAATGCGGCGGTAGTCCGCGCGGTGGCGGTACAACTCGCGCAGGTAGACCGGCACGAGGCCGGTCTGCCAGTCATTCGCGTGCACGATGTCGGTCGGGAAGCCGACGTGCGGCGTCGTCTCAAGGACCGCCCGGCAGAAGAAGGTGAACCGGGCGCAGTTGTCCGGGTAGTCGACTTTGCGGCCGTCCGGGGTAGTCCGCTGGTAGAGGGACGCGCCGCGGGCCGGGTCGTCGCGCTCGAAGAAGTCCGCGTTCTCGATCAGGAAGACGGGCACGTCGCTGTCCGCGAGCTTCGCCCGCCAGAGCCGGCTGGGCAGGATCGACTTGCCGAGCGGGACACCCAGGATGAGCTCTGTCGACTCGAGCGGGATTCTGCCGGTGCGAACCGAGCGGTAGAGCGGCATGACGACCGCGACCCGGTGCCCGCGGCGGGCGAGGGCGAGCGGCAAGTAGCCGCACACATCGGCCAGCCCGCCCGTCTTGGCGAAGCCGACGACCTCGGAGGACGCGAGCAGGACGGACGGCAACTCGGGCATGGCGCGGGAAGGCCCTCCGTGGTCCGTTTCGGGCGCACGGGGGATCAAGCTATGGGAGGCCGCGGCCACCGTCGAGTGGCCGGAGAGGGGGACCGCCTATTGGAATTGTACCGCACGGCGGCCTCCCGCTCACTTGCCGTCGAGCGGGCGCGTGACCGCGAACGACCGGGCGATCTGCTCCAGCTCCTTGAGCCGTGCTTCGCGATCGGCGGTGGGTACGCGGGCCGCGAACGTGGCTCCCCCCCGGTCTTGCCGTATGACGAAGTAGGCCATCGTCACGCGTTCCTTTTCGAAATCGGCTTCGAGGGTGAACGTATCGACGCCTTCGACGACCCGGTCCGGCCCGCGGCGGCTGGTGACCTTGCCCCCGCGGGCCTCGAGGTCCCTGCGGGCCTCCAGCATGTACGCGCCGGCGGCCGGGACCTTGTCTGCTGTATCGAGCGTGATTAATAGGCCGGCCCCCTGCGGCCCGTCCACGGTGATCTGCCGCCCCTGAATACGGACCACGTGCCACTGACGCTCGTGGATGAAGCGAATCCCGGCCTCGTCGCTGTAGTAAAGGAGACGGGTGTTTTCCTCCGAGGGCTCCAAGGACTTGGTGGCCGCGTCCGCCAGCCGCTTGCTCCCGGAGTCCCGCAACCGCGACATTTCGAACTTCCCGGTAATCTTCCCGGCCTCCTTTCCGCCCTCGTCGAGCAGGTAGTGTTCCCCTTCGACGCTCAAGAACGAAATGCACTCGGCCGTCACATCCAAGAGAAGTTTGCCGGTCAACTTGTGCCGGGTGGGGCCGTCCTGGTCCACGCCGGTCAAAGTGCCGGAGAAGGTGACTTCGGCGACGTTCCGAGCGCCGTGCGCGGTGACCTTTTCCAGCTTGCAACTCAGCTCTCCGGACTCAATCTTCTCCAGATCGGTGAGCTCAATGGCGGCGCCGCGAGTCGCCGTCCAGGTGTCGCCGGGCCGCACGGCCCGGCCGGGGAGAAGGCCGGCCAAGGCGGGAACCATGAAATCAGTCCGCACCAGATCGAGCTCGTCCCACATCAGCGGGCCAACCGGCGAGAATGGGAGCTTCTTGTTGCCGCGCTTCATCATCACGAGCGCGCGGACGGCCGGTCGAAGGGTTATTTCGTCGGTTCGGTCGCCGGCCGTCTTGCGGAACTCGATCTTCTCGTAAATGCGAAGCGTCTTGTGGTCCGCCTCACGCGGATCGGCTTTGAGAATCCGCTCGGCGTAGTCGATCCTGCTCTTGCCCTTGATCGGGATCCGATCTGGCGGCTTGTCCGTCGCGACCGGCCTCAGGACGTACCCCTCAATGGAAGTGGAGCTGACAACCCGGAATTCCGAATCGGGCGTGGCCTTTTCAACGAGTTTGACGGATTCATCGGCCAGCGCGAGCGGGGCAAACAGGAGGGCGGAGTGGACAAGGAAGTAGCGCATCGGGAGGTGGTTGCGAGGGGGGGAAGGATCGCGAAGCCGCCCATGGCTCGGCATGGCGATTCATTCTAGAACCGAATTTTGCTGTCGAGCCCGCGCAAACCGGACACTTAGCGGCGTCTAACCCTATTTGGTGGTAAGCTGCGCGGAAAATCCGATCTGAAGCGACCTTGCGGCTTGTGGATCAAAGTACAATTCCAGGTCAATCCCAATTGCAAAATCGTACATTTTTTCTGAACTTTCGTGCATGAGCACGAGGTCTCGCCCAGTTGCCGCGGCGGAGCCGCCTGGACGAAGTCGACGCAAGTGACGAAAATAAAGTAAGTTTCGTCCAGGGAATTCGAAGCCCGCAGTTGGTCGAACACTCGAAAAAACCTGTTGGCACGGTCATTGCCTTCCTCTTATCCGCGGTGTCAAGAGCAGCCTCGTACCGCGACCGTGCGGGTTGGAGTAAGTCGGATAAGTGGGTCCAATTTTCGAACCGTTCCAACCCGCCGACCCTCTCACTCAAGGAACTGTTTGATACCGGCCGCCGACGAGTTGAATCGACCCGGCGGTACAACCAATAGTTCCTTGAGAAGTCGAAAGTTACGGCGGGCGGGGTTGTGAACGCCCCGGTGCGATCGATCGGCACCTTGCGTTCTCACCCGGCCGGGGCGTCCACAAGGCCCGCCCGCCGTCTGCTTCAGGAGACTTCTCAGGTGGACTTCAGAGCCCAGGCCCTGAAGGAGTTGACGGACCAACAGGTCCGGTTCGCCCCGGCCGCCCGCCGGCGCGAGCAAGTCGGCCGTGCCGCCAAGCTGCTCGGCGAGGTCGACGTCAACCGCGTCTACCCGTACCAGTTCGTGTGCTTCCGCATTACGGACTACCGAACGGACGGCCACGCCGACCTGCTCATTCGCGGGTCGGACCTGAAGCACGACCTGGCCGAGTTCATCAGGCGGGTCGAGCGGTCGATCCCGCCCCTGCCGATTGAGCAGGCGGCGGAGCCGATCCTCACCCTCGACCAGGTGAGTAAGCAGCTGAACGTCTCCACCAAGACGCTCGGGCGGTGGCGGGTGCGCGGCCTGGTCGGCCAGCGCGTAATCGTCAACGGCCGGCGGCAACTTGGCTACCCGAAGTCGCTGCTGGACAAGTTCCTGGCAGACAACTGCGACCTGGTTCAGCGCGGCAGCGCGTTCAGCCGCCTCGCCGACCAGGAGCGGGAAACGATCCTCTACCGCGCCCGTCGCCTGGCTCAGGCCGGCGGGGACATCACGGACGTCAGCCGGCGCATCGCCCGGCGGCTCGGCCGGTCAGTAGAGGCCATCCGTTACACGATCAAGAACTTCGACCGCGCCCACCCGGACCAAGCGATCTTCCCGGACAGGAAGGGGCCCCTGGACGGCGCGACGAAGGAGTTGATCTTCGACCTATACGAAAGGGGCATCCCCGTGGGAACCCTCACCAAGAAGTACGAGCGGTCCAGAACGGCGGTCTACCAGGCCATTAACGAGGTCCAGGCCCGCCGGTTGCTGGAGATGCCGATCGAATACATCCACAACCCGGCCTTCGAGGACCCGGCCAACGACGCCGCGTTTCTCGGCCCCATGCCGGGGGAGGAGCAGTTCCGCAACCAGGCCCGGAACATGAGCCCCCCGCGGGACGTCCCCGCCGAGATGGCCCACCTGTACCGCTGGCCCCTGTTGAACAAGGAACAAGAACAACACCTGTTCCGCCAGATGAACTACTTGAAGTACAAGCTCAACCGGTTGCGGGAGAAGACCAACGCCGGCACCGCCCGGGTCGGCGACCTGCGCCAGATGGAGGACCTGCAGGCCCGCATCCGCCTGGTGCGCGACCGGCTTATTAGCTGCAATACCCGGCTGGTGGCCAGCATCGCCAAGAAGCACGCAGGCACATTCGATAACCTGCCGGAGCTGATGTCCGACGGGACCGTCTCGCTCATGCGGGCGGTCGAGAAGTTCGACTACGGCCGCGGTAACAAGTTCAGCACCTATGCGACCTGGGCGATCATGAAGAACTTCGCCCGGTCGATCCCGGACGAGAAGCACCACCGGGAGCGCTACGTGACCGGGCACGAGGAGATGTTCGAGAGCCGCCCGGACGGCCGGACGGATGAGCAGGAGGCGCTCGCCCAGGCTGATATGGCCCGCGACCGGGTCAACAAGCTACTTGAGGGACTCGACCCGAGAACCCGCGAGGTGATCCGGATGCGGAACGGCCTCGACGGGAACGCCGAGATGACCCTGGAGCAAATCGGCCAGCACTTTGGCATCACCAAAGAGCGGGTGCGGCAGATCAACGTTCGCGGGATGAAGCAACTTCGCGACCGAGCCCACCAGGCCAAGGTCGAACTGTAGCGACCCGGTTTGCTGACCAGACCATTTTGGGGCCGGTCGGGGGATCAAGCCCCCCGACCGGCCCCGCGTCATTTTCGCGGACCGCATGGGAATTTCAGTCGGGTCCGACTTCCTGTCCTTTCCGCAGAACCAGCCACGGCAGCCAGGTAATGATTTGTTCATTTTCGCTTGAACTTCGGTTTTGGCCGGTGTTACACTCACGTCAGTGATCTTTAATTTTCCCCTCCAATTGGTCCATTGAGGTGTTCGGCATGTACCTCTCCCGAACAACTCGCGCGAACCTTCCGCGCGGGTTTACGTTGATCGAGCTGCTGGTCGTGATCGCGATTATCGCGATCCTGATCGGCCTGCTCCTGCCCGCGGTCCAGAAGGTCCGCGAGGCCGCCAACCGGATGTCGTGTTCGAACAAGCTCCACCAGATCGGGTTGGCCCTCCACAATCACCACGACACGGTCGGCACGCTGCCCCCGGGCGGGATGCAGACCGGGCGCAACGGGACGCCGTGTTACACCAACTGGGCGATCGAGATCTTGCCCTACCTCGAAATGGACAACTTGTACAAGCAGTACAACCAGTTGGCGCTCAACAGCGACCTTAGCAATCTGTTCGTCGCCCAGCAGCGCGTCAAGTCGTACGAGTGCCCGTCCGACCCATTGGCCGGGAAACTGGAACGGCCGCGAACAGGCCCGACCGGGGGATTCGACTGGATGCACGGGAGCTACCGTGCGGTGTCCGGGCGGAGCGGGGCCATTGGCCGCGCATTCTGGGACACCTTCGAGGATCAGTTCTGGCCGCCGAACTGGATCATGGACCAGTCGTGGCGGGGGTCGATCCACGGGACGGCAACCGCGTACAACGGCATCCCGGCCCAGAACGCGACCGGGCAAAACGGCTCGCCACTTTCCCAGATGGGTGGGCCGGAGAGGTTCTCGAACATCATCGACGGCCTCTCCAACACGCTCTCAGTGGGCGAGTGGAGCACCAGACCGGGTGTTGTACCGACCGGTTTTGATGACGCGGGCACTCAGGCGACCCGGCGCGCCACGTTCTGGGCCTACACCTACGCCTCGTACAACCAGAGTTCGGTCTCGACGGAGAGCCGCGTCCTCAACAACGACTACGTCAAGTGCGTCACCACGGCCGGTCAGGGTGGCGCCAACCCGTGCAAGCGCAGCTTCGGCAGCTTCCACACCAACGGGATGAACTTCTTGATGTGCGACGGCTCGGTTCGATGGATTTCGATGTCCATCGACATCAACCTGTTGGCCGCGATGGCCACGATCGCCGGCGGCGAAGTGACCGCCGACAACCGATAACCCGGAACCGGAGACTGCCGATGAAGCGACTCTTGGTGACGGGCCTCGCCGTGCTATTCCTGGCCGGCTGTAGCGGTGGAAAGAAAATCGTGCCGGTGTCGGGGGTCGTGAAGCTCAACGGCCAGCCCTATCCCAATGCGATTGTTACATTCCAACCGCTGGGAAGCGAGAAAGAGCCGAACGTGGGCCGCGGGTCGTCCGGCAAGACCGACGACAACGGCCATTACACCTTGGTCTACGACGGGGAGAAGCCCGGCGCTCTGGTCGGCAAGCACCGGGTCCGGATCTGCACCGACCTGGGCAGCGGCGGGGCCGCGAAGGACGAGCGGTCTGAATCCGACCCGAACTGGCGGCCCGGACGCCGGATTGAGCCGATCCCGTCCGAGTGGCACGACCTGAGTACGAAAGAGTTCGAGGTGCCGGCCAAGGGCACGGACCAGGCCAATTTCAATATCGAGGTCCCACAGGCGGCTCCGAAGAAGTAGCCGGACTGCCGGGGACTGCCGACCGCCGCCCGGATCCCCAGGTTCCGGGCGGCGGTCCTCATTTCCAGGTCGCCGCTGATCTCCAGGGGCGTAACAACTCTCACTTTGCCCACGACAGCCGCGGCCGCGGGTTGGTAAACTGTCGCGCCGCACCCCGTCCAGAGGTCCGTGTCATGCCTTCCCTCCCGCGCGCCCTCGCCGGCTTGAGCGTGCTGGGCGCGACGACGCTCCTCGCCTTGGCCGACGACCCGTCGCCGGTCGTCAAAAAGAAGTCCGCCGAGGTGCCCGGGGCCGCCGAGGTCCGGTTCGCCGACGGCAGCACGGTCCGCATGGTCCTCACACAATCCACGGTTGACGTCGTCACCCGGTACGGGAAGCTGAGCGTCCCCGTCGCGGATGTGCGGAAGATCGAGTTCGGTCTGCGCTATCCCGATGGCGTGCAGTCGCGGATCGACGCCGAAATCCACCGACTCGCCTCCGACGACGCCAAGGCCCGCGACGCCGCCTCCCGCGAGCTGCTCACGTTCCGCGAGCTGGCGTACCCAGGGCTGAAGCGGGCGACGACCGGCACCGACGCGGACCTGGCCAAGCGAGCCACGGGCGTTCTCAAACAGCTCGAGGAAAAAGTCGGGGCGGACAAGGCCCGGGTCCGCGATCAGGACACCGTCCACACCTCCGAGTTCACCGTCGTCGGCCGGATCGACGCCCCGGCGTTCAAGGGGCGGACCACTTACTTCGGCGAGGTGACCGTTCAACTGGCCGAGGTGCTGACGATCCGGTTCCTGGCCGGCACGGCCGGGGAGGCGGAGCTGGCGATCGACGCGGCCAAGTACGCGGCCTTGACCCACGACGTGTGGCTCGACACCGAGGTGGACGTGGCCGAGGGCATGCCGCTGGAGATCGTAGCCTCCGGCCAGGTGGACCTGTGGCCAATGGGCGGCAACTACAAGACCGGACCGGACGCACAGCCCCGGCAGGGGACGAGTCAGGACGGCAACCCATCGGGAATGCTCCTGGCCCGGATCGGCGAGAAGGGAAAGACGTTTCCGATCGGGTTGAAGTACAGCGGCAGCCCGTCGGAATCCGGCCGGCTCTATCTCAGAATCGCGTGCAGCCCGTGGAACAACGCCTCGTCCGGCACCTACGTCGTGAAGATCAACCCGGGCGCGGACGCGGTGCCCGCTCCGCGCCTGGTCGAGCAACCCTTCGGCCCGCCCCCGGGACCGAAAGCGCCCCCCCCGATCGCCAAGTAACTCCGTAGGGCACGCGTCGCGCGTGCCCGCGCATTGGGTACGCGAGACGCGTGCCGCAACAGCGGAGCCCGAACATGACCCGACTCCGAGCCATAGTGGTTCTCGGTCTTCTCGCCTCCGCGGCCCCGGCCGCCGACCCGCCGAAGCCGGCGCCTTCGAAGGGAGCGGCCGCGGCAGTCGAGGTGCGGCTGGCCGACGGCAGCTCGGTGCGCATGAACCTGACCCAGCCGCACGTCGAGATCGTCACTAAGTACGGCAAGCTCGCGATCCCGGCCCACGAGGTCCGCCGCGTCGAGTTCGGGTTCCGCTATCCGGAGGGTGCCGAGGCCAAGATTACGGAGCTGGTCAACCGCCTGGGGGACGGGAATTATAAGCGGCGCGAAGCCGCCGCGGCCGACCTGCTGGCGTACAAGGAAATCGCCTACCCGGCCCTCAAGCGTGCCACCAAGAGCTCGGACGCGGAAACGGCCAAGCGGGCCGCGGAACTGGTCGGGAAGCTGGAGGACAAACTCCCCGCCGAGACGCTGAAGTTCCGCGAGTTCGACGTGGTGTCCGCGATCGACTTCACGGCCCGGGGGCAGATTGAGTCGAAGACGCTCCAGGGCTACACCCCGTATTTCGGCGACGTGTCGCTGCAGGTCGCGGAGGTCCGGTCGCTCCGGTCCGTGGCCCTGGGCGGGGAGGCGACGGTGCAGGTGGACGCGGCCAGGTACGCCGACAACCGGACGGCGGATTGGCTCGACACGGACATGGAACTGACGGGCGACACGCCGGTAGAGATCGTTGCCACCGGAACGATCCAGCTCCACCCCGGCGCCGGCTACGAGGCCGGGCCGAAAGGGCACCCGAGCTACTCGTCGGGCATGCACCCGGCCGGCATGCTCCTCGGCCGGGTCGGTTCGTCCGGCGAAGTTTTCGTGATCGGCGAGAAGTACCAGGGGACGCCGAGGGAGCGGGGCAAATTGTACCTGCGCATCGCCCCGAGTCCCTGGCCCGGCCAGACCTCTGGTCAATTCAAAGTCACGATCACCCTCAATCCGGTGCGGTGACGGGGCGAACCGAGCGTCGCATTGGCCCCTCCGTGAAGCAACGCATGCTCGCGGAGCGCCAGCCGTGTCCGACCGGGAAGCCATTCTCGAGACCATCAGGCGGAATCCGGACGATGATGCTCCGCGGCTCGTGTATGCCGACTGGCTGGACGAGCACAGTGAGTCGCTCACGGCCGAATTCATCCGGGCGCACATCGCGCTCGCGCGGACGCTGCCCGACGATCCCGCGATGCGATCGCTCAGTGATCGCGTCTCGGTTCTAGCGCGCGAACTGTGCGACCTGCCTGAATTCGCGCAGATCACCGCGTATGCTTTGCAAGGTGCGCGGCAGGGGTTGATCGGCGGGATATTCGCAACCCCGTCGGATCTCTGGGATCGGCGATTTGGGTTCACCCCACTCACCATCCGGGGCCTGTGCCTGAGCGGGCTCCGCACGCGCAAACAAGCGGAGCGCGTGGCCGCTTGGCCTGGCCTCGCGGAGGTGTCGTCGCTCCGCGTCTGTCCGGTCCGCGGGGCTTTCTCTCATTCGCTGGTCACCCTGCTCGACAGTCGCAATCTTTCTGTCCTGCGAGAATTGGATCTGAGCGGCGGTCGGTTTCTCTGGGAATGGGGTGGACCACCACCGCCGCTCCCACTCCGATTACCCACGGTCGAGATTCTTCGATTGCGAGGATGCAATCTGACCGACCGAGACGTGGCATGGATTTGCCGGTACGGCGACTTTCCCGCGCTGCGCGAACTGGACCTGTCCAACAACTCACTTTGTGACGGGAGCGCGGCAGCCCTCGTCCGTAGCCGTTGGGGCCGGCAGCTGACCCGGCTGGACATCCGTCGGCCGGAACGGATCAGCCGGCGCTTGCGGCGTGTCCTGCGTGTGAAGTTCGGCTCGGCAGTCGAAGGGGTGTAGCTGTGTCAGCGAAGAAGCCCCCGTTGTCGCAAATACCCGAGCACTAGCCGGTCGAAGGGCACCTGGTTGCTCGTGAACAGGTAGTTCACTCCCCGCCGGGTGCAGAAGTCGTGTAGCCGCCCGCGGTAAGCGGCGAGCGTCTCCTTGTACTTCTTGAGCAACGGGGCGCTCACCGTCACCTCCGCCTCGTCCCCGTCCTCCGCGTCCGTGAGTTTCAGGTCGCCGGTCAATGGCGGGTCGATTTCCTCCGCGGAGAGGATTTGGACGACGTACACGTCCATGTTGCGGGCAATCAGGTATCGAAGTCCCTCCTCGTACCCGCCCTTGTCCATGAAGTCGCTCAGGATGACGACGACCCCTTTCCCGCTCGACTTGATGCTGAACGCCTTCAGGGCCCGGGTCAGGTCGCTCGGCCCGACTGGGTCGATTCCTTCCAAGAAGGTGGTGAGCCGCCACAGGCTGCGACGGCCGCGCAGCGGCGTGGTTGAGTTGGTGATCCGGTCGTTGAACGCCTCCGCGACGACGCGGTCCATGTTCGACAGCCCGATGAATCCCAGCGCGGCGGCCACTTGCTTGGCGTAATGAAGCTTGGTCGGGCTCCCGAACTCCATCGACAGGCTATTGTCGATCAGCAGGTAGACATGCAGGTCCTCTTCCTCAAGGAACAGGCGCAGGAAGAGTCGGTCGAGGCGGGCGAACAGATTCCAATCGAGAAAGCGCAGATCGTCGCCGACCGCGTAGCCGCGGAAGTCCGCGAACTCAACGCTCTGGCCCTTCCGCCGGCTCAACCGCTCGCCCTTGGTCTTGCCGACAAACATTTTTTTGGACACGATTTCCAGCTGCTGGAGACGAACAAGGAAATCGGGTTCGAGGAGCGGTCGGACGTCTGGCATAAGAATTGCGGAGGGAAATGATTAGTTTTGCGGTATACGCCAATTGATTCTCGCCCTTCGCGGAGGTTGACGCCTATAGTACATGGGAATTCCCCTCACCGTCGCCCGATTTCGCCCATTTCCGCGGCCCGTCGCCCCCTGTCCCGGTCGTCGGGGCCGCGTCATCATCCCGCCCGATGCCCACTTTACCCCAATCTTGCCATGCCTCGTCCACCTAGTATCTCACCCGAGCTAATGGCTACCTTCGTGACCGTCGTCCGCACCGAGGGCGACGCCACCAAGGCGGCCGAGACCCTCAACATCAACCAGCCGTCCATGTCCAAGCGGCTGGCATTCCTGCAGCATGCCGGCCGCATCCTCCGCCGCCCGTGGCTGGAGCGTGTCGGGAAGACGTGGCACCTGACCGAGGAAGGGCGCCGCGTGCTTCCGGCCGTTGAGGAGCTGGTTCACCGGTACAAGCTGCTGACCGAGGCGATCGAAGAGGCCCGGCCGGCAGTCGTGTTCGGGTGCGGCTCCGCGGGGGCGGCCGGATACGTCCGGCAAGCTGTCAAGCTGTTCCGGTCCCGGCATCCGGACGCGACGTTTCGCGTCTCGGCCCGGCCCACGGGGTCCCGCGTCGAGGGGGTCGCGAACGGGTCGCTCGACATGGCCACCGTCCGGTTGGCGCAGCAAGAGGTGCAAGAGCTGGCTCGCCGCCCGCTCTACGGGGAGGACCTGTTCGACGACCCGCTGGTTCTCGCCGCGACCCCTACGGCCCCGGGGTTTGACGAGTACCAGGGGCTCGCCGACAAGACAGTCCAGCCGAAGGCGCTGACGCGCTTTCCGCTCGTCCTCCCGGAGCCGGATTCCGGACTCCGGAAGGACTTCGACCGCCGCTGCCGCGACGCCGGCATCGGCGACCGGCTCAAGGTCGCCGTCGAGGTCGGGCCGTGCCAGACGGCCCTGAACTACGTCAAGGATGGGGTCGGTATCGGAGTGCTACCGCGATCTGTCGTCGAGCGAGCGGACGGGCTGGTCGTGAAGTCCCTGCCGCCGAAGCTGGTGCCGGCGAACACGATCCGCGTCATCTGCCGGAAGCGCGCCGGCTCGGACGAGCTCGATCTCACGGAGGGCGCAATCGGCTTCCTGGAGGCGCTCCGCGAGGCCGGGCGTGCGATGAGCGCGTAATGCAAAATGCAAAAGGAGAAAGGCAAAGAGGAAGGCAACGAGTGTCTTCCTCTTTGCCTTTCTCCTTCTGCATTTTGCCTTCGACTATTCGACTCGTCTCGCCATCACGATTCCCGTCGCAACGGCAATAGCGGCCGCTTGCACCGCGATCACGTTGGACACGCCGTACTCGTCCGCGGCGGGGCCGAAGACGAGGTTCCCGAGCGGCACCCCGGCACTGAGCATCATCGCCCAGATTCCCATCACCTTGCCCCGGTCTGCGTCCGCCGTCCCGAGCTGCACCGCCGACTGACCCGTTGCGAAAAACAGGATCATCCCGAACCCGAACACGACGCAGCACCCGGTCGCGACGGACAACGCGTGGGTGGCGGACAGCACGAGCAGCGCCCCCGCGACGAGGGCCAGCCCAGCGATCAGGACTACTTTTCGCCGGACGTCGTTGCCGAACGTGGCCGCCGTCAGCGCCGCGGCCAGGGCCCCGATGCCGACGGCGCTCAGCAGCGTGCCGTACGCGCCTTCCCCATGACCAAGTTCCTTCGCCGCGACTGATGGTAGGAGCGGCAACAGCGGCCATCCACCGATTGCCACCAGGCCGGCCACGAGCACCAGCGCGAGCAAGCCCGGCTGGCGTGCCAACACGCGAAACCCGCCCCCAGGGCTCGGCGGGGCGGCCACCCCGGTGGCAGCAGGGACGCGGATCAGGACGAGGGCCACGAGGACGGCCCCGTAACTCAAGGAGTTCAGGTAGAAGCACCACGCCGGGCCGACAGACACGAGCAGCGCCGCGGCCAGGGCTGGACCGATCGCCCGGGCCACGTTGAATAGCACCGAGTTGAGCGCGATGGCGTTGGACAGGTCATCGCGCTCCACCAGGGCGGGGATAAAGGCCAGCCGGGTCGGTAGGTCCACCGCCTGAACGATCCCGTGGGCGAACATGACGCCGAGCATGGCCCAGACCGTTAACAGGCCGGCGTCGTGCAAGACGAGTAGGGCGACGGCGCACAGGAGGAAGGCCGTCTGGGTGCGGACGATGAGCGACTGCCGGCAGACGCGATCGGCCAGAATCCCGCCCCAGGGTCCGAGGAAGAATGTCGGCCCGATCTGCACGGCCGCGAGGAACGCCGGCCACCGGGCCGAGTCCGTCTGCTGGTGGGCCAGCCACATCAGGGCGGTGAGTTGCGTCCACGACCCGACCAGCGACACCAGTTGGCC
>DATFWZ010000234.1:0-2499 GCA_035258765.1 Gemmataceae bacterium | reverse complement strand
TGCTCCCCAGTTGTAGCGCTCATCGGGCGGGGCGTCGTCAGGTCCCTCGCCGATCCGTGCCGTCGTAATCGTTCCCAACCGGGCGGCGGGTAACGGGGGACTATCCGGGAACGTGTCCGGGCTGCTACTGCGGACTGTGATCGTCGAAGGCGGAACGGGCGTGCCAAGGCGGGCGGCCGGCGTCTGCGCCAGGGCGGGCGCGGTCGAGACGAGGATCATGCCGAAGAGCAGACGGTTCACGGCCTAGCCCTCCCTGGCCTGTCGCACCGCACCGGTTCACGTACCCGAGCCGCGAGGCGGACTGCGGGCGTCCCCCCGCCGGCGCGTAGACCGGCCGGCATCGGAATCAGTCGTCCGCCCGGGCCCGACGGGACGACCCGTTTCGCGGAAACACCGCGGGACGCGCTGCCCGCGAACCGGCACGATCGACCCGTCTCGTCCGGACAGTCCATGAATGGCGATTTCCCTCCAAATGTGCAAGTTCACCGGGCGGAATCGCGGGATTCGTCGGCGGTATCCGCATTGTCGGCTTGTGTGGCTTGCCCATAATCAATACTCCATGTATTCGCTGTAACCTGCAAACTTTGCCCAACGCCCGGCGGCATGACGGTTCGCCGGGCCGGGGATGTGCGTGAGACAATTCCTGCTCGCAAGCCCGAAAGCGAATGTCGGGAAAACGACTGCCGCAATCAACCTGGCCGCCGCGGCCGCCCTGTCCGGTGGGCGGGTGCTCCTGGCGGATTGCGACCCCGCCCGTGGAGCGATCGCTGCGCTTCGCCTGAGCACCGCCCCGGCCAACCTCGCGGCCGTCGGCGTGTCCAGTCCGGCTGCGCTCTGGCGCGACGTGGTCCCCGGCCTGGATGTGACCACCCCCTACGCGGACCCGGCCCGCCCGACGCACACGCTGGATGAGTTCGTGGCTCTCATCGACCGCGAACCGGAATTGCAGGCCTATTCCGCGGTCGTGTACGACACGCCGCCCGTCTTGGCCGGCTCGCAAATGTCCGCCTTGTTGCGGGCGGCGACGGACGTTGTCTTCGTCCTCGGCGCTGACTCGGGTGCGCTTCGTGAGATTCCGCCATTCAACGCGCTTGTCAAACAGGCCCAGGACGAGGGGAGTTCGGTCGAGTTCCGCGGGCTCTTGCTGACCTTGCCCGCGGGCGAGCCCCTCGGCGGGACGTGGGAGACCGAAATACGCCGTGTATTTGCGATGTCAATGCTCCCGCATGCGGTCCCGCACGACCCGGAAGTCACGCGGGCCGTCCAACGCGGTCAGTCAGTCGTGGCAGTCCATCCGAACTCCCCCGCCGCCCGCCAGTATGCCGCCCTAGCTCACCGATTGGGTTTGGTCAGCTCCGAAGGGGATGCGGTGGATCTGTTCTCGGCCACATCGAGGGTACCGGAAGGGGGGGCTGACCCGTACACTCCCGATGAGGTCCGTTTGTTGATTCGGGATGAGGTCCGGAATGTGGCCGATTCCCTCAGCCGGGTGGTCCGACCCGCCGCCCCGGACCAGATCCCGACCGCGCTGCCGAGTGCCGAGAGCCGTGTCATGAACAGTTCCGACCCGAACGACGCCTCGGCCCCGGCGCATCGCGGCCACACCGGCGACGTAACGGGCGTTGCCTGTTCGCCGGACGGTCGCACGCTGGCCACGTCCAGTTGGGACAAGACGGTCAAACTTTGGGATGCGGGGACCGGCGAAGTGCGGGCCACTCTCGTCGGCCACGGGGGCGTCGTCAGTTCGGTCGCCTTCTCCCCCAGGGGGGACCTGCTCGTCTCGACCAGTTGGGACAAGACCGCAAGGCTCTGGCGGACATCGACTCGGGAACACGTGGCCACTCTGAAAGGCCACGGCGGGGTCGTGACGTCCGCGGCATTTTCCCCGCCCGGCGACCTGATCGCTACTGGTGGCTGGGACAAGGCGGTTCGGCTGTGGCGGCCGGACGGGTCGTCGACCGGCGTCCTCACCGGGCACGTCCGGATGGTCACGTCCGTTTCGGTTGCGCCGGACGGGCGAGCCGTCGTGTCCGGGAGCTGGGACCGGACCATCAAGCTGTGGGATTCCACAAAGGGCGTTTGCACTGTCACCTTTCTCGGCCATTCCGGCGACGTGACCAGCGTTGCCTATTCGCCGGATGGACGGTTGATCGCCTCCGGCAGCCTCGATCACACGATCCGGCTGTGGGACCCCGCGTCCGGACGCGAGCGGGCGACTCTGCGCGGCCACAGCGGTGAGGTGACCAGCGTCGTCTTCTCACCCGACGGGCGACGACTGGCCTCGGCTGGCTGGGACCGGGTCGTGAAGGTCTGGGACGTAGCCACCGGACAGGTTGTGGCATCAATGACCGGGCATGGGGGTGTGGTGACGGCCGTGGCCTTTTCGCCGGATGGCAGGAAGGTGGTGTCCAGCAGCCTGGATCGCGGAGTGAAGATCTGGAACGTCGAGACCGGAACAGAAACGTCGACGCTGCGGGTGCAGTCGAGCAACGACGCCCG
>DATFWZ010000233.1:0-4769 GCA_035258765.1 Gemmataceae bacterium | reverse complement strand
TCGGCCCGCCGCGATTCGCGCGACTGGAGAGGCCCTTGCCGTTGGCGACGTAGATTCGGCGGTCCGCGGGGTTGTAGCGGACGGCCGTCGGGTACCACCCGGTCGGGATGAACCCGAGCGGGGCCGCCTTCTTCGGATCGGACACGTTGAACGCGCTCAGGTTGCTGGCGTCCGCGTTCGCGACGAGCAGAACGCTGTCCGGAAGGAGGGTGAGGCTGTTGGGCGTGTTCCCGTTCGGGGCGGACGGGTGAAGCGCGCAGTTGATGGTCTGGATCGCGGCCAGGCTGTCGAGGTCGAAGACGGTAACTTGGGTCGAATTGGCGCAGGCAACGTACAAAGCCTTCGCCCGCGCGTCGATGACCATCTCGGTCGGGTGCGGGGCGGTCGCGATCGTCTTCACGACGGCGCTCTTGTCCAGGTCAACCACCGCCACGCGGGCGTCGGCCCACAGGCTGACGAACAAAAACTTACCGTCCGGGTGCGGCAGGCAGGCGTAGGGGTGCACTCCGGGGTCGCCGAGCGGGTCCTTGACCTTCTCCTTGGCCCGGGGGTCGCCATCCTTCTCCCGGCGCCCGTCGGGCGGGCTCGGGGGGTCTCCCTTCGGCCTGGCGTCCTTGACCGCCTCCCTGGGTTTGCCGACCGGGATGACGACCTTGTTCTCGGGGTTATCGACGGGGATACGGATGAGGATGTCACCCCAGGTGCAGCAGACGAATAGTTCGCGGCCGGCCGCGTCCGTCGCCAGCCCGCCCGGCACGAGCTTTTCCCCCGCCTCCGACAGGTCGATAATTCGATGATTACCCAGCAGCCCGCGGGCGAACTCGAACTCGTGGACCGCGGCGAACTCGCCGCCGCTGGCGTACAGTCGCCGCCCGTCGGGCGAGAAGCACAGGCCGTAGAACGTTTGATCGATCGTGACCCGGCTGACGATCCGCTGCCGGGCCTTGTTCAGGTCGAGGATAACGACCTCGTGCTCCTGCATGCCGGCATGAAGGACCGCGAGGTACTGCCCGCTCGGGTGGACGGCCATGTTCACCGGGAAGTTGCCGACCTCGATCTGCCTGCCGGCCGGGCGCAGCCTCCACTGGTTCGGGAGCTGGACGGTGCCGTCTTTCAGGAGCCCGGGCAGCACGCGCGGCGGCGGGGCATCCGCCCTGCGCGGCTGGGCCGCCGGCGGAGCGTCGGCCGGCTTACGCGTGTCGAGCCCGGCGAACAGGAGCAGACAGGTGCCAAGGCACACGACCAGGGAGGTCAGCGAGCGGGAGCGCATGAGCCGGCTCCGGGGACAATGCGAGCGACGCGGTGATTATGGGAAAACCGCGGGGCCGCGGGTAATGAAGAATTAGTGATCCGACGGCGGCCCAGGGCTTCAGGTCGGCAGGGGCCACTCCGAGCCCGACGGGGCGTCGGCCGGGACGGGGCCGTTGAAGAAGTAGGCTTGGACATCGCCGACCGCGTCGGCCACGGCGATGTAGTCCCGGGTAAACCAGTGCGGGACCCCTTCATACTCGTCCAGCTTGGCCAGCGTCCGGGCGTCCACGGCCCAGAGTTCGCCCTTCACCGCGGTCCCGTCCTGTTTGGCCAGTACGAGCCCAGGATGCCAGCCGAGCCCGTACAACCGGTAAATGGGTAAGGTGGTCGCGGGGCCGATTAGCTCCTGCCCGGCGAGCATCTCGCTATTCACCTGACTGGACTTAAGAGTGCCGTACACGAAGAGTGTGGTCCTGGCTAATTCCATTTTCTTGCCCCCGGCGAAGGAACGGAATCCGGGTGCCGCGCCGGGGGCTAGCTTACTCGGTTCCCGCGGGTCTGGAACGGTTGTCAGCGCGAGTCAGAGGGTGTCAGGCAGGACTCGCTCATTCTTCTACATTGAGCTCGGAGTGATCGTCCCAGGCCCCCCAGTCGCCCGACGCCGTACGTTCGATCGGCGGCGCGACAAACTTCCACTCGGCAGCGTCCAGTCGCAGAAACCAAAGGCCGACGATCTCGGGGCGCAGTTTCGCCTCCTCAAAGGAGTCGTGAGCTTTCGAGTAAGCCCTATCTCCCTCAAATAGTTGACAGTTGGAGAAGTGTCGGCGGCCATCAGTAGTGGCCCCATAGAAATCGATTTTGTAGAGCGGACCGTCGCCGAAGGTCGCACCCACGCCGTAGATCGCACTCATTGGATGAATCCTCTGAGCCGGAGCCCATCCCCATCGTACCCGAGGCGTTGAGATCCGTGCCGGGCCGCTCAGCTTGGAGTGGTGCACGGTCGGCGTGCCTCGTCACACGTTCCCCTCCACTTGTCACTTGGTCATGGGCGGCGGGAAGTCGTCCGTGCGGAATGGGGACGCGGGCAGCCCGGCCTTGTTGAACAGGTTCGCCACCGGGAAGTTCTTCCAGCCGTAGCGGACGGCAACCGGCTTGGACACCGTGTCGCTGGTCACCACGACCGTGTCACGCTCGATCGTCGCCTTCGCGGGGTGGAAGACCTTGTCTTCGCCGCAGATCGCGAATCCGACCAGCTGACCATCGTCTCCCACCTCGCCCGTCTCGCCGGCGCCGGGCATCGAGAACTTGCCCGCGACTAATCCCCCGGCCACATGGTCGAATGAGAGCACCGCCTTGTCCCCGTCCACCTTCATCGAGGCGTATGCCGGACCGCTGAACTCGACCTTCTGACCGTACGTGTTTGCCAGGGCCAACAATGCCAGCCGGGCGCCGGCCGGCTCCTTCTTCTGCGGGTGGATGTCCTTCAGTTCGCCCACATCGGTAATGACCGCGACGCCCGCGTTCTTCACCTTGGCGGACGCGATCGCCTGAGCCTCTCGCAGGTAGGCCCAGTTTTCCCCGTCCGGGTTGCCGGCGCTAAAGGGGGCGAGCTGGACGCAGTAGAATGGGAAGTCGTGGCCCCACCGCTTGCGCCAGTCGGCGATCATGTCGGCAAACAGCGTGCGATACTCGATCGGCCGGCCGGCGTTGGACTCCCCCTGGTACCAGATGCCCCCGCGAATGGCGAACGGCAGGAGCGGGGCGATCATCCCGTTGTACAGCGACGTCGGGTGTTGCTGGTTGGTGCCCGGCGGCTGGGGCTTGGGCGGGGCCTTGGGCTCCGGCTTGCCCTGACTCTTCGCCTCTTCGACCGCCTTCTTCCATTTGTCCACCGCCGCGTCGTATTGTTGCTTCTGCTTGTCGGGGTCAAGTTGGTCCATGTAGTGCCTCAACTCCGGAACCGCCTCGAGCGCCTCCTTGCTGGTCCACGCCTGGGCCGGCGTGCCGCCCCAGCTCGTGTGAATCAGTCCCACCGGTACGTTCAAGGCCGTCTGCAGGTCGCGGCCGAAGTAGTAGGCGACGGCCGAGAACATGGGAGTCGTCTCGGGGCCACAGGGCAGCCAGCGCGAGTACTTGTCGTTCGGCGGCTTGGGGTTGAACCCGTCCTGAGGAGTCGGCCGGGCGAACTTCGGGACCGTGAACAGGCGCAGGTTCGGGTTCGCCGAGCCCTTGATCGCTTCCGGCCCGCCGCCCTTCGGGCTCGCGGCCAGGCTCCACTCCATGTTCGACTGCCCGGAGCAGATCCAGACCTCACCGACCAGCACGTCCTTGAAGGCCATCGTCTGGGTTCCCCCCTTGCCCTTCGGCTCCGGCTTCTTCGGCTGGCCCTTGATCGTCAACACACCGTCCGTCGCGGCGGGGAACGCGGCCAGCTTGGCCACCCACTTGCCGTCTTTGTCCGCCTGGACCGTCTGCCCCTCCTCGCGCTTGCCGTCAGCCGTCTTCACTTCGAGGTGAACGTAAACTTCCTCGCCCGGGTCGGCGGTCCCCCAAACGGGGAGGGCGGTGTCGCGCTGGAACACCATGTGGTCGCTGAAAATGGCATGCGGCTTGACTTCCGCGGAGGCGGGGGCGGCCAGGGCCGCGGCGGCCAACAACGCAATGAAACGGCTGCGGGTCATGAGAGGTAGAACTCCATTCGAGGAGGGGCGGGCGGGGGACCGTAAGCTACCGGAATCCCCGGCCCCGTGCAACGTCCCGCCCTTATAATCCCCAGGTGTCGTCGGCGGCCGCGACCCGGCGTCTGGGCCGGCGGCGTCGAGTCCCCCGTAAGGAAACGTCATGAAACTCCGACAATTCGCGGCCGTCCTGGCCGTCGCCATTTTCCCGGTTGCGGCCCGCGCCGCCGACGACGAGAACCCGTACCGGAAGGCCAAGGTGGGCGACTTCGCCACCTACAAGATGACTACCAAGATTGCCGGTATCAGTGCCGAGGGCACACTCACCCAGACGGTCACCGCGAAGGACGACAAGGAGGCCACGGTGACGACCAGCGGCAAGGTCGTCGCGATGGGCATGGAAATCCCGGTCCGGGAGGAGAAGATGACGATCGACCTGACCAAGCCGTTCGACCCGGGCAAGGTGGGCAACCTACCGCCGGGAACGGAGGTGAAGGTCGAGAAGCTCAAGGACGGCACGGAGAAGCTGAAGGTCGGGGACAAGACCTACGACTCGAAGTGGGAAACGTTCAAGATGAAGGCCAAGCTCATGGGGATGGAATTCGAGGCGGAAATGAAAGTCTGGCAGGCCAAGGAGCTGAGCATCCCGATGGTGAAAATGGAAATGGCGGCCGACATGGGCGGGCAAAAAATGGAAGTGCTCATGGAGCTGACCGAGACCGGCGCCAAGGACTTGAAGAAGGACGAGAAGGCGGAGGACAAGAAGGCAGACAAGAAGGAAGAACGGAAGGACGAGAAGAAGGACGTCAAGAAGGACTGACCGGCGATCGGTCGCGGCGG
>DATFWZ010000232.1:0-2495 GCA_035258765.1 Gemmataceae bacterium | reverse complement strand
GGCCGGCGCGACGGACCGGCCTTGCAGGCGTTCTGCGGCGTGCTACGAGAAAGGGCGGCCACCCAATTCGCGTAGGCGGCCGGCGCGGGCCCCTTATTATTGCCACCCGGGACGGTTCAAACGGTCCAGGCCCCGAGGGCGCGGAGAAGCACGCGAAGGAACACTCCCGACCGGTCCGATGTCGAATTTTCACGATTGCGCTTCGCACGCCTGCCTGGAGCAGTGGGAGGCCCGGCCCGATGTTCGGAAGGGCCTGGTGCGGCCGCGGTCTCGCCCCAATTCAGATGGAATGTCTCGCCGAACGACTCGGCGATCTCGCCGGGATCGGTGCCGTTGCCCAAGCTGCCTGGAGACTCGCGCGCACGGTCAAGGGTGTCGTTCCGGCTCATGGTTACCTCCTGGTCCGACGACTCGCCAGTTGCGAACGAATGCTTCGGATCCGCGGCCTCAGATCGTCGGGATCGTTCCGCCGTCGATGACATACTCGCTCCCGGTGATGGCCGACGCGCGGTCCGAGGCGAGGAAAGCGATGACTTCGGCGACCTCGTCGGGACGGGCCGGGCGGCCGAGCGGGATCCCGCCGAGCGATTTCATTAGCCCCGCCCGGGCCGTGTCCGTGTCCGTGTCCGTGTTGGCCTCGGCCGCCAGCCGCTCGACGAGCCCGACCGCAGACTCGGTCTCGGTGTACCCGGGTGCGACCGAATTCACCCGGATCCCCCGGGGACTCACCTCGTTCGCGAGCCCCTTGCTGTAATTGCTGAGTGCGGCCTTGGCGGCTGCGTACGCCAAGGTGGCCTCGAACAGCGGCAGCGTCCGCTGGATCGACGACACGTGGATGATCACTCCGGAGCCCTGCCTGAGCATCGCCGGCAGGAAGCCCCGGTCCAGGCGGACGGCCGCAAGGAGGTTCAAATCGAGCGCCTGTTGCCAGTGGTCGTCAGTCAGGGCGAGCGCGCCCCCGGCCGGGGCGGCGGACCCGCCGACGGAGTTGATCAGGATGTCGACGCCGCCCAGCAGCTCGAGCGTGGCTCCAATCACACGATCGGCGCCCTCGCGGGTACTCAGATCCGCCTGGATGAAGCCGCCGGGTGTTTCACCGGGGGGAAACAACCGAGCCGTCGTAACAACCGCAGCGCCCGCCGAAGCCAACCGCTTGACGACGGCGGCCCCGATTCCCTTGGTGCGGCCGGTGACGAGCACTCGCTTGCCAGCGAACTCGGCCGTGTCATGCAATTGCAGTTTGGCTGAAATGGTCATGGCTGTCTCCGCGGTTGAGGACGCCGAAGCCGGTCGCCCCGGCTACCTCGTGGACATCTGCCGAAGCCGACTGTGACAGATTGTGGCCGGGAATGTTCAGATGAGCTGCAGTGCCCCTCGGATGTCGTCGCGCTCCAGCAGGCGCCGGAGCCAGCCGACCTGGTCCGCCGGTCGGAGAAATGGGTGTTCGCGGAAGACGGCCGCGTGCTCGCGCTCGACGACGTCGTCGATCTCGCGGACCGCCTCCGGGGCGACCTCCCGGACCCGCTCGACGTGCTCGCGGACGAATAACAGGCGGTGGGGATCGACGTGCCCGGCCTCGATGAAGCCCCGCGTCTTCTTCGGACAGCGGCACGGGTTGTTGGTGTTCACCAGTCCGCACTGGCCGTTCATGAACTGGTGTAGGTCGCGGCGGGCACGGGCCAGGCACTGACGGAAGTTCTCGGCGGTCACCTCCAGGACCTCGCCGCCGACCGCGTCGCTGGCGCCCAGGATCGCCCCGAGGGTGAAGACCAGCCGCTGCCGGCGGTCCAGGCACAAGAGCATCCCCATCGTGCAGCCGGACTTCGCCTCCTCGACCAGCAGCGGCAGCGCGATCGGCACCGTCTTCGGGTCGGGAAGGTCGAGGTCGGGCGTGGCGTTGATGGCAGCGGCGAAGTCGGCGAACGTCTTCGCCCGGTCCTCCGCGGTCCGCCGCCGCATGTTGAGGACGTGGTTCGCGGCGATCCGGTAGAGCCAGGTGCGGAATGAGCTATCGCCCCGGAACGTGCTCAGCCGGGTGATGACCTTGACGAGGACTTCCTGGGTGACGTCCTCGGCGTCGTGCGGGTCGAAGACCATGCGGACGGCGATGTTGTAGACCCACGCCTGGTGCCGCAGGACCAGTCTTTCGAGGGCGGTGCGGTCACCGCCCTGGGCCAGCTCGACCAGCTCGGCGTCCGGGGCGTCGGTTTGTACCGCCTCGGCGAAGGGGTTGAACACGGCCGGCCTCCGGGTCCCGCGGTGCGGACCGTCGCGATGAATGTGGAAAATTCCAAGTCCTTTGACACGATTCCCGGGCCGGTGTGACAGTCCCGGTGATCGAATTCAATTGAGAAGTGCGTCCTCGACTTTGGTCAAGTTCCCAGGCCGATTGACAATCTAAAACCCTGTACCGCCGCAGGTGGGGACGGGTCAGCACTCATTGTTCTGGTTCAAGTCTACGAGGCGATCAGACCATTCGGCCTCCGGGTTCGCCG
>DATFWZ010000231.1:0-3712 GCA_035258765.1 Gemmataceae bacterium | reverse complement strand
CGACGAGGACCTGGAGCTGATCGAGCAGGAACTACGCCGGATCGAGCGCTCGCTCCAGACATTTCTCGACTACTCCCGGCCGCCTCAGCCCTGCCGGGCACCCGCCGATTTGGGGGCCGTGGTCCGCGACGCCCTGGCCCTGGTCCGCCCGCGCGCCGACCAGCAAGGGGTGGAAATCCGGCTCAACTTGCCGGAGGGACCGGTCCCGCTCCTGGCGGACTCGGAGCAACTGCGACAGGTCATCTTGAACTTGCTTCTGAACGCCCTCGACGCCCTGCCCCACGGGGGGACGGTCGCGGTGGCGGTCGGCCGCCCGGTCGGGGACATCGCGGAGGTGACGGTCACGGACACCGGACCGGGGATCGCGGCCGACCTGCTACCGCGACTCTTCGAGCCATTCGCGAGCACCAAGGACACTGGACTCGGCCTCGGACTGGTCGTCAGCAAGCGGATCGTCGAGGACCACGGCGGGTCCATCCGCGGGTCGAACCGGCCGGCCGGCGGGGCGTGTTTCGCGGTCCGCTTGCCGGCCGCGTGATTCGTGATTGGGGGGAACATGCCCACCGTACTCCTGATCGACGACGAGCCGGTGATCCGGCATGCCTTCCGCCGGGCGTTCCACGCGCCGGAGTACGAAACGCTGACCGCCCGGTCGGCCGCCGAAGGGTTGGAGCTACTGGCGGCCCGGGCACCGGACGCGGTCGTCCTCGATATCCACCTCCCGGACGCCGAGCGGCTGCAGACCTTCGAGAAGATCAAGGCGCGGGACGCCCGGGTGCCGGTCGTCCTGATCACCGGGCACGGGACGACCGACCTGGCCATCGAGGCGATGAAGCACGGGGCGTTCGACTTTCTCCTCAAGCCGCTCCGGTACGACGACCTGCGGCTGGTCGTCGGGCGGGCGTGCGCGTCCGGCCGCCTTATGACCGTCCCGGCCGTCATCCCGGCCGACCGCCCCGCGCCCGACCGGGCGGACGTCCTCCTGGGCAAGTGCCCGGCCATGCAAGAGGTGTACAAGGCCGTCGGCCGCGTCGCGCCGACCGACGAGACGGTCCTGATCCTGGGAGAGAGCGGCACGGGCAAGGAGCTCGTGGCCCGGGCGATCTACCAGCACTCGAAGCGCGCCGATCGGCCGTTCCTAGCCATCAATTGCGCGGCCATCCCGGAGGCGCTCCTGGAGAGCGAACTCTTCGGGCATGAGCGCGGGTCGTTCACCGGGGCGGACCGCCAACGGGTCGGCAAGTTCGAGCAGTGCAACGGCGGGACCATCTTCCTGGACGAGGTCGGGGACATGGCATCGCTCACCCAGGCGAAGATCTTGCGCCTGCTTCAGGAGCAGTCGTTCGAGCGGGTGGGCGGGAGTGAGACGGTCCGGACCGACGTCCGGGTGATCGCCGCGACGAACGCCGACTTGGACCGGCTGGTCGCCGACGGGCGATTTCGGCAGGACCTGTTCTTCCGGCTCAACGTGTTCCCGATGCGCATCCCACCCCTGCGGGAGCGGGGAACGGACGTGGATCTCCTGGTTGACCACTTTCTGGTCCGGTTCAGCCGGGAACTGGGAGTTGGGCCGCCGATCGTCACCGAGGAAATCCGGGCGTTCTTCCGGTCGCACCCGTGGCCGGGCAACGTGCGCGAACTCCAGAGCATGCTCAAGCACGCCCTCCTCCGGTCCGCGGGCGGAGTCCTCACCCGGGACACGGTGTCGCCTCCGACCCTGCCGGGCGCATGCGCGTCCGCGAAGTCGCCCTTCGGCTGGGACGCGTTCGTCGGCGCCCGGCTGCAGGCCGGATCGACTGCCTTGTACTCAGAGGCCGTATCCTACGTGGACCGGGAACTCCTATCGCGGGTCATGGCCCACACCGAGGGCAACCTGATGCGGGCGGCCCAACTGCTTGGGATCACCCGCTCGACCCTCCGGAATAAGCTCCGGGCGCTCGGGCTCACACCGGATCGCGGTCGGCTGCGCCCGCCGACCGAATGACCGTGCGGAATTCCGAAACCGCACCATCGACTCCCAGCCACCCCAGTGGTCGCAACCCGCCGCATCGGCCGCGCGGCCGGGATTGACCGGCCGCCCGGCCGTCGTTATCACGGCCGGACTCGGAACCTATTCGTTCGGGTCGGCGCCGGATTCGGACCATCGCCGCGGGCCCTTTCGGCGGAGGCCGGTCTGAAGCGGATGCGCGCGATCGCCGGCGTCGCCCTCTGGCTTGGCCTCGCGGCCGGGGTCGCGGGTCAGCCGGTGCCTGGTCAGTTTGCCAGCCTCCTTCGCCAGGACGAGAGCCCGCCGAAAGCAAGGAAGAACGAGCCCGACAAGCCCGAGGCTGGCAAGGAAGCCGCGAAGGGCAAGGGGGACGGGGACAAGAAGGACAAAAACGGCGGCGAGGAAAAGACGGACGAAAACGAGAAGAACGGAGACAAGGACAAGAAGGACGAGAAGGCCGGCGACTTGTGGCCGGACTGGCTCAGCGCCCACAGCCAGGGGACTGTCGTCTCCCAGGGGAACTGGAAGTTTCGCTCGCCTTACCAGGGCCCCAACAGCCTCCTCCCGATCCTCAACTACCGCACCACTGAGACGGCGACCCTCTACCTGGACGGCAAGCTCTGGGAGGGTGCCGACGTGGTATTCAACCCGGAAGTCTCCGGCGGCCGCGGGCTCAGCAATACCCTCGGCATGGCCGGCTTCCCGAACGGCGAGGCGACCCGCGTCGGCCAGATCCAGCCGACCCCGTATGTCGCCCGGCTGTTTCTCCGCCAGGTGATCGGCCTGGGCAGGGAACAGGAAGACGTCGAGGACGGTCCGAACCAGCTCGCCGGCAAGCGTAACATCGACCGCATCACGGTCCGGATCGGCAAGATGTCGGCGACCGACGTGTTCGACGACAACGCCTACAGCCACGACCCGCGAACCCAGTTCCTCAACTGGTCGCTGATGAACAACGGGGCCTGGGATTACCCGGCCAACACCCGCGGGTACGACTACGGGATCACTTTCGATCTCAACCAGAAGGACTGGGCTTGGCGGTACGGCGTGTTCGGCGAGCCGACCGAGGCCAACGGGCAGGACATCGATCCCCGGTTCCTAAAGGCCAACGGGCACGTCACCGAGTTCGAGTACCGATTCGATGTCGACGGCCGGCCGGGTAAGGTCCGGCTGCTCGGCTACTGGAACAACGCCCACATGGGCAGCTACCGCGATGCCTTGTTGCTCGCGGCATTGAGCGGCGCCCCGCCGGACGTAACACTGACCCGCACTTACCGAATCAAATACGGGTTCGGGTTGAACCTGGAACAAGAGCTGGGCGAGGATCTGGGAGCCTTTGCCCGGGTGGGCTGGAACAATGGACAGACGGAGAGCTGGGCGTTCACCGAAATCGACCGGACTGTGTCGGCCGGCCTGGTCTGGAAGGGGACGGCCTGGTCGCGGCCGGATGACCGGTTCGGCGTGGCCGTAGTCGTCAACGGCCTGTCCGATGCACACCGCGACTACCTGGCCGCCGGCGGCCTGGGCTTCATCATCGGCGACGGGGCCCTGCGCTACGCGCCGGAGGAGATCATCGAAGCCTACTACAGCCTGCAGATCCGAAAGGGGATCGTGGTGAGTTTCGACGTCCAGGGAGTGAACCACCCGGCCTACAACCGCGACCGCGGCCCGGCCGCCGTCGCGGGAGTGCGGGCGCATTGCGAATACTGAGGCGGGCGACGCCGC
>DATFWZ010000230.1:0-16198 GCA_035258765.1 Gemmataceae bacterium | reverse complement strand
GTTTCTCGTGTTCAACAACTGCCAGGGCATGCAGGCGATTCAGAACGCGCGCCGGCTGGCCGAGCTGATCCGGGCGGAGGCCCCGGAGTTCCGCGTCGTGGAAGCCCCCGGGCCGGCGCCGCCGATGCAGGGGAAGTTGTTTGAGGAATGATCAGCTCGCCTTACTCAACGCGCTCCGGCTCGCCGAGCTGTGGTAAGTCGTTGAGGTCCCGCAACCGGAACACGTCCAGGAACCGCGCCGTCGTCCCGTAACACACGTCCTTTGATTCCCCCTCGCCCCGCGACACCACCGCGACCAGCCCCAACCGAACGAGCTGCCGCAGCGTCGGACCGGAGTCCACCCCGCGGACGGCGTCGATCTCCGCCTTGGCAACCGGCTGCCGGTACGCGACCAGCGACAGCACATCGAGGGCGTGCTGGTTCAGCCGGGCCTCGCGCGGGCCGCCGTAGAGCTTGTCGCGGATCGCGGCGTAGCGCGCCTTCACCCACAGAACATACCCCCCGGCGCCGTGGACGATCGCGTACGGCCGGTTTTGCGCCCGGTAGACGCGGTTGAGCGTGTCCACGCAGTCGCGCAGTTGCTCCGGTGAGAGCCCGCGGACGGCGTCGCCTGAGTGCTCCGGCTTCAGCGGCGGGCCGCCGACGAAGAGCAAGGCCTCGACAATCTGCAGCGGCGTCGGCGGAACGGTGGCGTCGTTGACCGGCTCGGCAAAGGGGGGCGGTTGCGGAATCGCCTCGGGCGCGGGAGTCGCCACGAGCTCCCCGTTCAGCTCCTCGGCGACGGGCAGCGCCTCGGGCACTTCGTCCACTTGCCAGTCCTGCCCGCCGACCAGGGCGGCGTAGCTCTCTCCCAGCTGCCGGGCCGTCATCAGGTCGTCGGATTCCGTTCCCGGGTCGCTCATGGCACCGGCTCGAACGTGTGCGGCAGGAAAAAGACCCCGGTCACAAACGTCCCCATCCACAGGATCAAGAACACCACGGCGAACGGGACATGAAACTTCAAAAGGCGCCGCCGACCCGTGTACAGCATGGCGGGGAGCATGACCGCGGCCGGCAGGGCGAACGTCAGGTGGACGGACAGGGCGTCGCGCTGCTCGTCGCTGAACCCGGCGGTCAGGTGCGGGTTGATGAACCGGATGATTACCTCGAAGCCGAGCACGACGGTCAGGGTCAGGGCGAAGAACACGTGGTTGAGCCGGCCGTGCCACTTCGGCTTGCCGGCGGCCAGCGCGACCAGGGATGCGGCCAGCAAGACAGTGACTGCGGCGACAGCCACCTTCAGGGCGAGGATCACGGTCCCCGGCGCGAACATCGGTCCCTCCACCGGCAACAGGGCCGTAACCGGCCCGGCCTTCGCGTTTTACTCGCCGGCCACGCGGTGTACAATCGCAACTGCCATTCCCAGGTATTCTCCGGAGGAGCCGCCATGCCCGTCGCCGGACCGCTCCTGATTCTGGCCGTCAGTCTCGCCGCCCCCGCCCCGCCCAGGGTCAAGGATCGATGGGTCGGGATCGTCATCTGTTGCAAGACCGGCTCCCCTGAGACGTACCGCCGGAACGACGACGGCACCTTCGAGCTATACGCGTTTCGGATGCGGTACCTCGACCTCAGGTGCGTGGACGAGCAGGACGACATGATCGCGGTCCAGCACGACGACCAGGTCTTTTGGCTCAAGAAGGAGTCGGCCCTGCGACCGCGGGAGGCGATCACCCACTTCACCGAGATCCTGGAAAAGAACCCGGAGGACCAGCGGGCGATCTCGTGCCGCGGCTGGGCGTACCTGGCCGCCGGCGAGTTCGACCGGGGGCTCAAGGACGCCGAGGAGGCCGTCCGCCTGAGCCCGAACAGCCCGGCCTGGAAGAATAATCGCGGCGAGGCGTTCATCAAGCGGAAGGAGTACGACAAGGCGATCGCCGAATTCTCTGAGCTTCTGGGCAACGACCCGCTGTACTACTTCGCGCTTTACAACCGCAGCGAGGCGTACATCCGCACGCGGCAATTCGACAAGGCCCTCAAGGACCTCGACCTGGCCCTGGAAAAGGAGGGCAAGGTTCCGGAGCTGCGCATGAACCTGGCCCGGTGCCTGGCCACCGCCCCCGACCCCAAGCTCCGCGACGGCAAGCGGGCCGTGGTGGAGGGCAAGAAGGCCGTGGAGATGATCAAGTACAAGAACGGCCGGTTCCTCGACACGCTCGCGGCCGCGTACGCGGAGGTCGGCGACTTCGACAAGGCGGTCGAGACGCAGCAGAAGGCGCTGGACGACCCGGAGCACATGAAGGACGACGGCGACGGGGCCCGCAAGCGGCTCAAGTTGTACCAGGACAAGAAGCCGTTCCGCGACGAGTGACCCGCCCGGGACACTTGGGGCCGCGAATAATACCCGCATACGGCGTCTGGTTTCTTACCCAGCCCGCGGGGCCGCGCTCATGGGCCTCGACTACAAGCTCCTCACCCGCACGGGTGCCGTTCACGCCGAGGAGGGCAGGCCCGCCGTCGCCGCGGCGGACCTGAACCCGCCCCGGGCCGTCGTCGAACTCGTCCCCGAGTCGGTGGCCCGGGAGAATCTGGTCTTCCCGCTGTCCCTCGACGGCGACACCCTCACCTGCGCCGCCGCCGACCCGACCAACCTCCTTGTTCAAGACAAGCTCTCGTTCATCCTCAACAAGAGGGTACGCTTCGTCCCGGCCCGGCCGGAGGCCATCCGCGCGGCCATTGACCGGCACTACGGGCGAACCGAAACGGAGTCGACGGACTCCATGCTGCGCGATTTCGGCGGCACGGCCGCCGATTCCACCTGGCGGGACAGGCCTGTCCGGCTTGCCCGCTCCGTATTCGGAAATCTCCCGGGCCTCGGCCGCTCGCTCGGCAAGCCGGTGACCGAATTCAAGCGCGGGGTGAGGGGCCTCGCAGAGGATTACGACGAGGGCGAATCCATTTCTGACATCGTCCGGGAGGTCGTCAGCCCGGACACGCGATACCCCGGCCTCGACCCCACCGGCCGCATCGGGAACAGTGGCATGCTTCACTACGTCGTCGAAGAGGGCCAGCGCGCCCTGATGGTCACCATGGACGGCCGCATGGAAGTCGTCGTCGGCCCGAAGCGGGTGTGGAGGGGGCGGAAGTCGTTCCGCCCGATGAAGCACTTCGTCGCCCACCCGGCCGAGTTCCTCATCGTCCGGTTCCGCGACGGCCGCCAGCAGCACATCCCCGGCCCGGCCGAGGTCTGGTTCGACCCCCGCGTCCACCTGAGCATCTCGCGCGAGGACGCCTTGCAAGTGGCCGCGCGCGAGGCGGTTGTTGTCTACAGCCGGGCCGGGGAGAACGAGCCGGTCAGCCGGCGGATCGTCAACGGCCCGACGCTGCTCGTCCCGGCCCCCGGCGAGTGGCTGCACACGTTCACCTGGCACGGGGCCGACGGCGGGTCCGAGGGGGCCCGGAAGGTCGCCAAGGGTCTCATCTTCCAGAAACTCTGGCTGATGCCCGACCAGATGTACCACGATGTGACCGACGTCCGCACGGCCGACGACGCGGTGTTGACCATCCGCCTCATGATCTTCTTCGAGCTGCTCGACATCGAGCGGATGCTCGACACGACGCACGACCCGATCGGCGACTTCATCAACGCGGCCACGTCGGACGTGGTGGACTTCACAGGCCGGCACAGCTTCGAGTCGTTCAAGCAGAACACGAGCCATTTGAATGACCTGGAGACATACCGTCAGCTCACGAACCGGGCCGGTCAGTGCGGGTACCGGATCAACAAGGTGGTGTATCGTGGGTACGGCGCGCCGGACCGCCTGCAAGCGATGCACGATCAGGCGATCGAGGCCAGGACGAAGTTGCAACTGGAGCGGGCCACCGAACAGCAGTCGCAGGAATTGGAGGATTACAAGCTAAGCGCCCAGATGGCCCGGGCCGCGAAGCGCCGGACCGAGCAGACCGCGGAGGTCGAAGCGGAATTGGAGCTGACCCGCCGACGTCAGGAGGCGGAGCTGGCGCAGCGGGAGGCCGCCCGGGCGGCCCTGCGGCAGCAACGACGCGCCGACGCGGAGGCGGAAGTCGAGGTGCGGACTGTGTCTGACGCCCGCCAGCGCGAGCACCTGGCGTCACTGCGCGAGATGGGAGTGGACCTGACCGCGTATCTGACCCAGGGACGGGCAGATCGCGTCATCGAACTGCGAGGCGCGACCGGCACACACGTGCATCTGGATCGGATCGAGGGGAACGGGCAGTCGGAATGACGGCGAGCGGAGCGGCGTGAGCCGCCCGATATTGTCAGCATCAGGCGGCTTACGCCGCTCCGCTCGCCTTCGCTCATTTCTTCCCCTCGTCAGATACTGCCTCTAAACCCTCGACATCCGCCGCCAGCACTTCGCACACGGCGTGCCGGAAGATTACCCCGTACCGGACCGCCCCGCCCGGCCCAATTTCCGCCTGAACCACCAGCCCGCGGGGCGGGTGCTTGCTGCCGAGGTCGGATTTGAGCATGACCCAGGCCGGCAACTTCTGGTCCGCCACCTTGCCTTTGCCATCCAGGTGGAACACGGCCCGGCCGGCCTTGACGTCGTCGGCCGTGGCCGGCTTGCCTTGCGCGCGGATGTCGGGAAGGAACAACGGACTGAACGGTGACGCACCTAGCTCATCGCGTTCGCGACGGTCCGCAAGTCGAAACCTACCCTTGAATCGGTCGAGCAGGAGTTTCGTAGTTGTCAGGGCTTCGTCCCGGTCGTTGCGTAGGATGTGAAACCGGGGCGCGCCAGCGAGCAGCTCGCTTACCCGGGCGGCGGCCTCGTCGCACACCCGCGCCTCGGCCTGGTCCCGCCGCGATTTCGGATCGGCCAGTTCCTCCGGGATCGAACTCGAGCCTACCCCGCGCTCAGACCGGTACGAAACCTGGTCCCCCGTGATTCGGTAGACCTTGCCCGTCGCGGTCGTGTCGTCGAGGGCCGGCCGGAAGAGAGCCAGCCAAAATGGGTGCGAGTAATTGGACTCCATCAGGATGACGGGCCCCTCCCGGCGGGCCAGCCGGACGACCGTGGAGTGGTACGGGTGCTTCGAGTCCGCCAGGGCATACAGCGCCCGATCCGCCGCAGTTGTCCGGGCTCGCGAGAGCGCCTCGATCAGGCCGATCAGTTCCGATACGTCTACGGGACCTGGGTCTGATGGAAGGATGGAGTTCTCCACCTTCTTGTTTGGGATGTCGAGCTTCGCGGCTTCGAAATCGCGCGCCAGGGTGTCCAACGGCTTTGACTCCCCCAGGTCGGCGGCCGCGGATGCGTAAGCCCGGCGGCTGGGGACGGCCGCGGCCTTCCCGGCCCGCTCGGCCAGGACGGGGGCGATCCGCTTGTCCCCCAGCTCGGAAAGGGACCCGACGTAATAGGCTTCGATCTGCTTCGCGTCATAAGGGTACCCTCCCTTCCTGGTCGGGAGACCGGCCAGGTCCCGGTCCATCGCGGCGAGGATCGCCTCGGCGGTCGTCGGCTTCGAGAACTTCGCGACCGCCGGGTTCGGGCCGTCCGGACGGCCGTAGTACCGCCCGCTCGAGATCGTCGTACCGATCGTCCGCTTGGAGCCAAGCGTTGCCAGGTTTACGGCCGCCTCGCGCCAGGCTTCCGGGGTTGCCTTCTCGTCGGTCAGCACCTTCATCATCCGCTCGTCGAACGGCAACTTGCCGTAGGTCTCCCAATACTTGCGCAGCTTGGCCGCCGTCTGCTTGGCCGTCTCCTCGCCGCGGCCGGTAAAGTTGTCCCCCGTCGAACCTGGCTCGAAAACTCGCACGCGGAGGATCGACATGACGGCCGCCAGTGCCGCCTCCCGTACGGACAGAACCGTCCGATGCCGCGAGAAGTCCCGCCAGAAGTGGACAGACCGGGTGAGCCGCTCATCCGCCTCGACACAATCGATGAGTGCCGGGACCGCGGCCTCGCCGACCTCGATCAGCGCTTGCACCCGCCAATCGGAAGCGAGGTCCACGCCGCCCGGCTGGCTCCATTGTCGGGCGTCCACCTCGTCGAGACTGCCGATCAGGAAGGCGACCTTCTTCGGCGTGTCCCAGGTCGTGAACCCAACAGGCGTCCCCTTGGCCGCCGGCCGCCCGAAGGTCCCGGCCCCCTTGCGTCGCTTCAGCTCACGCACCACGTGGTCCGCCTGCTTGTAGTCCCCGTCCTTTTCTGTGAGATCCTTGTAAAGGAACAACAGGCGCTCGCCGTGTGCCAGCGCCTCATCGTCGGCCCGGTTGACATACCCGTGGACGAGGCCGCCGAATGCCCGCCAGGCCAGCTCGCCCCGCAGCACGTCCTTCGGAATCGGCCCCTTGCCGTCCCGCTCCCGCGCCTTCGCCTCGGCTCGGGCGGCAGCCAGGGCTCGGCCGGCCATGTCGTCGTGGCCGAGCTTGTGCAGCCACGCGGCGATCGCCAGGTCCGGGTCGTCCTCACCACCGGCGGCCGCCTGGCGCATCTGCCGGAAGACTTCGCGGTCGTCCTTCGGGCCCGCGTTCTCGGGATATCGCTCCCGGCATTCGGTAATGAAATCCAGTTTCTTGATGTCCTTCTCGGCGGGTGCCACGACGGTATGTCCGTCCGCGAAGTACACGCGATCCTTCGCCCCCTCCTTCCCGCGCACCAGCCAGCCCGTCCGTGCGATCGTGTGGCTCCCACCCCACGGGCTGTAGACCGTGACCGGCACGCGCACCCGCTGGGCGCCGGTCGGGTCGAACAGGACGTCCTTCAGTAGCTCCGTGAGTTCTTTCTTGTCCGCGTCGGCGAGTGGCGACGGCTTGTCGTCCGCGAGAGTCGGGTCGACGATGAGAATCGCCAAGGTGCAGGACAGGGGGAGACGCGAACACATGGTGACCCCCGATTCCGAGTTGGGTTGTCCGCACAAATTATTGGAGAGGCGTCGGACCCGCAAGCATCCGGACATTGGTAACAACAAGACGAATCGGCTGTCGTTTGCTGACCGGGCCGGCTTTCGCGGGCGACCGGTTGCCGCGCCCACGGTTGGTGAGGCATAATGACGGTGGAATTGGCGCGCTGGGAGCTGACTCCTGATGCCCCTGACTCCAACCCGTCGCGAAGTCCTCCGGGCCGGGGCCCTGCCCCTGGTCGGGCTCGGGCTACCGGAGCTGCTGCGGGCGCGCGAGGCGACGAAAGGCGACAGGCCGCTTGGCAAGGCGAAGTCGTGCATCGTCCTGTTCATGTGGGGCGGGCCGGCGCACCAGGACACCTGGGACCTCAAGCCTGATGCCCCGGCCGAATATCGCGGCGACGTCAAGTCGATCCCGACGACCATTACCGGCTACCGGATCACGGAGCACCTGCCGCTCCTGAGCCAGCGCACCGACAAGTTGGCCATCATCCGCTCCGTGACCCACGGGGACGTGAACCACATCAGCGCCCCGCACTGGCTGTTGACCGGCCGGCCATCGCCCCGACCCGAGGGCGCGCCGCGGAACGAGGACTGGCCGAATTACGGAGCGGTGCTGGCAAAGCTCGGTCGCGGCAAGGGGCCGCTGCCGCCGTACGTTTCGATGATGCCCGTCGTCCCGAATGGGGCCCCGCGGTTCGTCGAGGAGACGCACGGCCAGGACGCCGGGTGGATGGGCCCACTTTACCACCCGATGCGGATTGACGCCGACGCCAGCAAGCCCGGCTACCGCATCGGCGAGTTCGACCTGCGCACGGACGTCCCGACGACACGGGCCGACGACCGCCGCACACTCCTCGCCCAGCTCGACCGCCAGAAGCAGATGATGGAAACCGTCGCCGATCTCGAGGCCGCCAGGGCCCACTACCGCCGGGCGTTCGACCTGTTGGCGTCGCCGGAAGTGACCCGGGCCTTTGACCTGTCGCGCGAGCCGGCCGCCGTGCGCGAGCGCTACGGAATGAACGTCCACGGCCAGTCGGTCCTCCAGGCCCGCCGACTCATCGAGGCCGGGGTCCCCTTGGTGACCGTGTTCTGGCCGAACGACGGGATCACCAACGTCAGCGTCTACTGGGACACGCACAACCGCAACTTCATCGACCTCAAGGAGCGGCTCTGCCCGGTGACGGACAAGGCGTTCTCGGCGCTACTTGATGACCTGGACGTTCGCGGGATGCTCGACGAGACGCTCGTCATGTGGACCGGCGAGATGGGCCGCACTCCGCGAGTCGGCCAGTCGGTCGTTGGCGGGGCCGGCGCCGGGCGCGACGGCCGCGACCACTGGCCGCACTGCTTCACCAGCATCCTGGCCGGCGCCGGCGTGAAGGGCGGGGTGTTACACGGCAGCAGTGACCGCTACGCCGCCTACCCGGCGACCAGCCCCGTCTCGCCGGCCGACATCGCCGCCACGGTTTACCATTGCCTGGGCGTGGACCCCCAGATGATGGTCCGGGACAAGTTGAACCGCCCGATGGCCCTGTGCGACGGCGAGCCGATCCGGGCGATCCTCTAGAATGGGGTGGTTGAAGCGTACGGCTTCGCCCCACCGCGAAACGGAATCTTCCCGTCGTGTCCCTGATCGCTATCGCCGGGGTGCCGATCCTGCTCACGGGGGCCGCCCTGGTCGGCCTGCCAATCCTCCTCCACCTGATCATGCGGCAGGAGCCCAAGCGGCTCCCGTTTCCGGCGTTCCGGTTCCTGAAACAGCGGCGCCAGATCAACCAGCGCAAAATCCGCCTGCGGCATCTGCTCCTGCTCCTCCTGCGGATGGCCCTGATCGCCCTCATCTGCCTGTCGCTCTTCCAGCCGACGGTCCTGAGCCAGGGGTTCAGCCTGCGGGGCGATCGCCCGGTCGCGGCGGTGATCCTCATCGACACCAGTCCGAGCATGGGCTACGTCCTGTCGGAGCGCTCGGGATTGACCGAGGCCCGTCAGCGCCGGTTGAAACTGCTGGACGAGTCGGGCGAGGGGCCGTGGACGTGTCTGGACGACGCCCGCGGCCTGGTGATGGAGATGCTGGAGGACCTGCCGCCCGCGAGCAAGGTGGCGATCATCGACACGGCCGAACGCGGCGAACCGATTTGGGCCGCCGGGCTGCCCGAGGCCCGGCAGCGCGTCCGCGACCTGAAGAAGCCGCGGGCGAATAGCCAGCCGGTCACCTCCCGGGCGCTCGAGTCCGCTTACACGTTGCTCGCGCGCGTCGACACCGAACTCGAGCCCGGCCAGGAGCCGTACCCGCGATTGCTCGCGGTCTTCTCCGACCGCACGGTGCCATCGTGGGATCCGAACCGCGTGGGCGAGCTCCAGTCGCTCCGCGACCGCGTGCCGCCGCCCAGCGTCTACCACGTGTACGTGGACGTCGGGGTGGACAAGCCAGTGAACACCGCGATCACGACCTTCGACATGAAGCCGCAGATCGTCCCGGCGAACCAGCCGGTGGTCGTCAATGTCACGGTCGAGGCGGTCGGCGGGGCGACGGACAACATCCTGGTGTTCTCAGTGGACGGCGAGGAGCCGCAGCGGCAGACGGTCAACCCGGGCCCGGACCGGCCGGTGACGCGCCAGTTCGTGAAGACCGGGCTCAAGCCGGGGCTGCACCAGGCCAAACTCAACCTGCTGACATCGGACGCGCTACCGTTCGACAACGAGAAGTACATCACCTTCCGCGTCCGCGAGCCGCGGAACGTCCTGGCCCTGGTCGATGCGCCCCAGGCGGCCGTCCTGGGCGCGCTGGGCGTGCCCGGCGCCGCGGACGGCCAGGCGGGAGAGTGGAAAAGGGTTCTGGATGCCAGGGGCTGGTACAACTGCGAGGTCCGCCAGGTCGGCGACGCGGAGGCCGGGCGGATCGACTGGGGCAAGTACGAGCAAGTCACATTGCTCGACGTGATCCAGCCGACGGCAGGACTGTGGAAGTTGCTGGAGCAGTACGTGCAGAAGGGCGGGCACCTGGTCGTAGCCCCGCCCGGACCCGGAATGGACGTGACCGCATACCAGCGCGACGCGGCCCGCGCGGTTCTGCCGCGGGTTTTCGATCGCTGGGTCGAGGCCCCGCCCAAGGAACCCGTCACCTGGACGTGGAACGCCCTCAGCCCGACCCGGCCTCTCCTGGCCGTGTTCCGCCAGGACAAGGAGAACAACGCGTTCTACGAGCAGACGCCGCCGATTACGTCCGGCTTCTGGGAAGTGGAGAGTGGCGCCCGGGACCGGGTGGTGGTCGCGTACAACAACGCCCCGACCGCGGACGAGCGGTCGCCGGCCGTCCTGGAGTGGGGCCCGGGGGGCACCGCCGGGCGGGTGATTCAGTTCACCGTCCCGATGGGCCTCGGGTCGAGTCGGTTCCACAACTATGCTTCGACGTGGTTCTACCTGGTGCTGGTGAACGAGGCGGTCCGGACGCTGGTCGGCGACACCGAGGATCAGGTATTCAACTTCACAGCCGGGCAGAACGTCGTCATCAAGTGGCCGACTGGGGACGTGAAGCCGGGGACGACCTACTTCCTGAGCGGTCCGGACGTCACGGCCAACGATGCGACAATCCGACGCGAGGAGGGTCAAGCGTACCTGCGGTTCGGACCGGAGAAGACCGGCTCGGCCGGCAGCTTCACGGTCACGGCCGAGGACGGCAAGTGGTCCGACGGGTTCAGCCTGAACGCCCCGGTCGAGGAGAGCAACCTGGAGCGCCTGGCCCCGGAATCGGTGCACGAGCTGTTCGGCCCGAACGCGGTCCGGGCGGCGGACAAGAAGCTCGAGCTGAAGGACATCCTGAGCGGGGAGTTCACTCAGCCGATCGAGCTGTTCCCGTTGCTGATGATCCTGCTTCTGATCGTGCTGGCGGTTGAGAATTGGATGGGCAATACTTTCTACCGGAAGAAGCGGGTGGCGGCGTAATGACGGTCGGGAGGGTGACATGCCGGTTCACGACTGGACGCGAGTGGACGCTGGGATTTTCCACGACTTCCACACCATGTGGCTGGTCACCCTGCGCAACGCCCTCAAGCGCGTCTTGCCGACGGGGTATTACGCTCTGACCGAGCAGAAGGCCCTCGGATACGGGCCGGACGTCTTGACTCTCGGCCGAAGTCAGTCGCCGACGTCCAACGGGTCGGGTAACGGACCGGCGCAGACGAGCGGGGCTGACGGCGGCATCCATGTGGCGACGGCGCCGCCAAAGGTGCTAATTAGTCGCAGTTCAGACATTCCACGCAACGAGTATAAGCGCCGCTGGATCGCAGTCAGGCACGTGTCGGGCGACCGGGTCGTCGCCATCCTGGAGGTCGTCTCCCCCGGCAATAAGTGGAGTGACGAGGCCCTTCGGGCGTTCACCGCCAAGGCGGCAGAGTTTCTCGAAAACGGAATTCACGTGTCGGTGATCGACCTGTTTCCGCCGACTCCTCGTGACCCCGACGGGATCCACCGGGCAATTTGGGCGGAGCGCGCCGGTGACTACTCACTCGCCCCGAACAAACCGTTGACGCTCGTTTCCTACGTCGCCGGCCATCCGGAACGGGCTTACGTCCAACCAGTCGGCGTCGGTGAGGACCTGCCCGATTTGGCCCTCTTCTTGACTGAGGAGCGGTACGTGCTCGTACCCCTGGAAGCCACGTACTCTACTGCATTCGCCGAAGTCGACGAGCGGTGGCAGAAGATCCTGACCGGCCCGGCGGCTTGAGGAGGCGCCCCGTGGAACCCGAGCGCATCTGGCACGTCGTCACCAACCCGGCCTGGCGGCCGGTCTCGGACGCCGACCTGCCGTGGTACATCGGCCTGGCCGCGGTCGCCGCGCTGCTCGTCTTCCTGACCATCGCCACCTACACCGGCTCCGCCGCCAGCAGCCCGCGACGCGTGGGGACCCTGATCGCGCTGCGCCTGTTCGCCCTCCTGCTCGCGATCCTGCTCGCCCTCCGCCCGGCCGCGGCCATCACTGAGATACCGAAGCTCCCGTCCACACTGATTATCGTCGTCGATTCGTCCGAGAGCATGACCATCAAGGACGAGGCCAATTACACCCGCTGGGAGGTGGTCCGCAAGATGCTCGACAAGTGCGGGCCGCTCCTCGACCAGCTCCGCGACGACCAGCAGACGACCATATACCTCTACCACTTCGGCAAGGACTTTGACCCGGACCGCGACAAGCTCACGGACGAGACCAAGGCGGACGGCAAGCGGACCGACTTCGGCACCATGCTCTCCAGACTGTACGACCGGCATCAAGGCGAGCGTCTGCTCCGCGGGCTCATCATCGTCAGCGATGGGCAGGACAACGGGACCGCCAAGCCGGCCCTCCCGGAGGCCACCCGCTGGCGCGGCATCGGCTGCCAGATATTCTGCTTCGCGGTCGGGTCCGTCGGCACCCCGCCGACCCTGAAGGACATCGGGTTCACCTCCATCAGCCCGGACCCATCCCCGGTCCCGATCAAGGCCGATCTCAAGGTCCGGGCAAAGCTCAACGCGCCGGGATTTGAGGGGATCAGGATCAAGGTGAAGCTCAAGATCGACGGCCAGGACGACAAGACGCAGGACGTCGAGCTCCCGAAGGCGACCGACAACGAGATCGAGATCACGACCAAGGCCCCGGACAAGCCGGGCGAGGTGAAGGTAAGCCTGGAACTGGTGGACCCGCCCAGCAATCAGTCCACGACCCTCAACGACAAGATTGAAACCTACCTGACGGTCACCAAGGAGGGGGTGCGCGTCCTGGTTATTAGCAAGCTCGGGGGGGAACTCAGTTCCATCCGCCGGGCGCTGGCGACGGACAAGCGGTTCGACGTCGTGGAGATTGTCCGGGCCTCGGAAGCGCCTGGAACAGCCGAGGAGGCCAAGCGCTTCGATCTGACGGATCAGCGTTACGACGTCATCATCCTCGGCGACGTTTCGCCGGCCATGCTCACCTCGGTCCGGCCGCAGATCCTGACCGAAATCAAGCGCATGGTCCAGGACAAGGGCGTCGGGCTGATGATGACCGGCGGGGCCTACTCGCTGGGCGGGAACGCGGGCATTCTCGGGGCCACGGGCTGGGGGGGGACGCCGATCGCGGACATCCTCCCAGTGAAGCTGCCGTCGCAAGCGCCAAATCCGGTCAACGAATTCATCACGATGGAGCCGACGCAGAGCGGGCTGCAGCACTACCTTCTACGGCTGAGCGCGGATCCGAAGAAGAACCTCGAGGCGTGGCAGCGACTCAACGCCGATTACACGCGGTTGCCCGGGTACACAGTCCTCGGCGAACCCAAAGAACGAGCCGACGTCCTGGCGCGCGTCAACAACGCCCAGACCGGCCCGCCCCTGCTCGTGCGCATGGATGTCGGGGCGAACGGCCGCGTGCTCGCATTCGGCGCCGCGGAGACCTACCGGTGGACCCAGCCGTCCACCGACCCGAACGACCGCCTGGCGACTTACAACCTGCACGCCCGGTTCTGGAAGCAGACGGTGCTCTGGCTGGCCCACCAGGACGAGGTGGAGGGAAACGTCTACGTCCGCCCCGAGTACCGCCGCCTGGTGGTCAACGGCCAGCAGACGATCCGGATGGGCGTGCGCGACAAGCGCGGCGACGAGGTGCCAGAGGCCGACCTGCGCTACCAGGTGCTCGGCCCAGGGGAGCAACCCGACAGGAACAAGGCGAAGCGCGCCGACCACGATCTGAAAGGGGGTGCGAAGGTGAGCTTCGAAGCGAAGCCGCCGGGCGAGTACCGCGTGGTCGCCTGGGGCAAGGGAAAGGACCCGTCGGGCGAGGAGATCAACGACGAGGGGACGGCGCGGTACGTGGTCTACCCCGAAATCTCTGACGAGATGCTCCGCCCGGCCGCGAACCCGGAGTTCCTCCTGGCCCTGCAGAACACCGCGAACGGGACGGCCGAAGACACCATACAACGGGCGGACCGGCTGCCGGAATTTCTCGAGAAGACGATAAAGCCCAAGCAGCCCAAGTTGAGCGAGCCGAAGCCAAAACCGTACCCGGAATGGCGCCGGGACAAGCAGAAGTTCTTCCTGCCCGCGGTGCTGATCCTCTTCGTCGCGGTGCTCGGGTTGGAGTGGGGACTGCGGCGGGCGTGGGGGATGGTGTGAGTGGTCGCATTTCCCCTAGGACCCATAGGACTCACGGGTCCTATAGGTCCTATAAGCCGGCCCACCAGTCACCACTCCCATGAGAATCCTCTCCCTCCTCGCCAGCGCCACCGAGATCGTGGCCGCGCTCGGCCTGGAGGATCGGCTCGTCGGCCGGTCGCACGAGTGCGATTTCCCGGAATCGGTCTTGCGCCTTCCCGTCTGCACCCGGCCGAAGTTCGACATCTCCGGCTCCAGCGCCGATATCGACCGCCGGGTCAAGGATTCGCTGCAAACGGATTCCTCCGTCTACGCCGTGGACGCGCGGCTGCTCGGCGAGCTGCGCCCGGACGTCATCATCACGCAGGCCCAGTGCGAGGTGTGCGCCGTTAGCTTCAAGGACGTCGAGGCGGCCGTCGCCGGCATGGTGTCGCGGCCGCAAGTCGTGTCGCTCAACCCCAATGCCTTAGCAGACGTCTGGGAAGACGTGCGGGCGGTGGCCGCGGCGTGCGACGTCCGCGACCGCGGGGAGGATCTCGCGAGGACACTGCAGTCGCGCATTCGCGCGGTTTCGGACCGATCCCGGGCCCTGCCCGACCGGCCGACGGTCGCCTGCATCGAGTGGATTGATCCCTTGATGGCGGCCGGCAACTGGGTGCCCGAGTTGGTCGAGCTCGCGGGCGCGACAAACCTGTTCGGCGCGGCCGGGCGGCATTCGCCGTGGATGACCTGGGATGATTTGGTGCGCCGGGACCCGGACGTCATCGTCGTCATGCCGTGCGGGTTCGACTTGTTGCGGACGAAGGCGGAGTTGCGTGCGCTAACAGCTCGTGCCGAATGGCGAATGTTGAAGGCGGTTCAGAATGGCCGCACGTGGGCCGCAGACGGTAATGCCTATTTCAACCGCCCGGGCCCGCGGCTCATCGAGGCACTGGAAATGCTCGCGCAGGCATTCCACCCGGAGGAATTCCAGTTCGGACATCGCGGGATGGAGCGTCTCGCGTAGCCGAATTTCGTAGTGCACGCGTCTCGCGTGGTCGTGCACAAGGCCACGAGCACGCGAGACGCGTGCTCCACGAAACTCCGCCAAGGGGTCGCCATTCAACATCGGTGTACCCAGTCGGCGCGCGAGTATCGCGCCGCCATCAACGCCGGGACGCGGTTCAATACTGCCGCGGCTACCTCGCCGGCCTGTGTCGCAAATTCCGCGGCAAGTAGTCCCTTCAATCTGTCCGCGTCCGCCGGTAAGTTCGTCACGAAGTCGCCATGCGGCCGCCCGGCCCGGTAGGCGGGCTCGCGTTCGGGCGCGTTGAGGTAGCGCTCCAGGCGGGTCGCGTCAAACGCGTAGAGCAGCGTTCCGTGGTGCAAGACGTGCCGCGCCTTGCGTTGTTGCGAATTGCCCGAGACCTTTCGCCCCGACATTGCTAAATCGCTCACACCAACCGGCTGCGCATCGGCGACCGCCTTCAGGGCCTGCGCGACCCGACCGAGGATCCAGCGGTACGAGGCCGTCACGTCGCGGAGTTGTTCGGCCCGCGAGTAATTCAGAACGAGGCTGAAGACCAGGCATCCGGGGCCCAGAAGAACCGTCCCGCCCCCGCTCGGCCGGCGGTGAATTGGGACGCCGTCGATCCGGCACGCGGCCTCGTTGACGTCGATGGCCACTGACCCGCCGGCCCCGAGGACGACCGCATACCGCGGCCACTCCCAGAAGCGCAAGACCTCTCCGGACTCCCCCACCTCGGCGGCCAGTAGGAGAGCCTCGTCCACGGCAAGGTTCTCATCGAGCGTCGCGGCCGTGTGGTCGAGGAGGGTCACGGGGCACACCGGGGGGGGTCGGCGGTTCCGGTCGCGGCCGCCGCTTGTTGGGGGTGTTACAATCCTCTTGAGTCGCGGGCGCCGCGTCAATCCGCCCGGGGCTCTCACACATGAACGACCTGACCCCCGCCAACGTCCACGCTTTCCTCAAACGTTTTCAGCTCCGCGGCGGCCGGCTCTCCCGGTTTATTGTCCGAAACGCGACCGAGGCCACGACCGCCGAGGTCCGCCTGACCGTCCGCGACTCGGCGACAGACAGCCCGGTGCGCCTCCGGTTGGTGTTTGCCGGGGTGGAGGAGTACCGGTTCCAGCGGCGGCCGGGGCGGGGCCTGGTGCGATTGAAGGACGTCCGGGTTGGGTTCTTCGGCCCCCTGGTCTATCTGAACCTCGACGCCTTTGCCGAGGACGGCCCGCCCAA